>NZ_CP188040.1:1616833-1940200 GCF_049943125.1 Alloiococcus sp. CFN-8 | reverse complement strand
CCTTAATAGTACAAGCGGTGGTGTCATCGCCAGGCATTCCGCCATAAAGATTGTTACACTGATCTACCAAAATAGTGCTCAAGGTTTTTGCTGTTAATTCCTTCTGGTATATCCCTTCCATAAAATCTATTATGTCTTCACGCTGCCAGCCAAAATTCAAGGTCCTACCTACTCCTGCATGGACAGCACCATCACTAACAGCAATAAAAACATCCTCCTCATTAAGTTTTATTTTCGATTTATATATAATTTTATTATCTATCTTTTCGCTAACCATGGGATAATCAAAGGACTTCCCATCTCTGAGAAAAATCACCTTAGGATTATCATATTGAATAATATCCGCTTCTAAGTTATTGGTGACCTTTATTATGGTAAAGGTGGAATAGGCAACCTTTCTAACCCTGCAAATGGGAAGGGTGGAAGCCATGGCTGCCACACAATCCTCCAGGGTTAAGGAGTCAGCTAGCATGGTAGCTAAAAGCTTTGAGGTCAAGGTAGAGAGTATACTTGCCTTTACCCCACTACCCAGTCCATCTGCCAGTACAATTACCGTAGAGCCTTCCTCTTTAAAAATCATCTCTACGTGGTCTCCGCAGAGCTGTTCACCGTATTTATTTATGCTAACATAGCCTACATCAATACAGAGATCATTCATTATTTAAGAGCTCCTTTAAATTAACTAGTGCTATTTTTGTTTCAGCGGTAGTTTCTCCAAGAAGAGAAGCTATCTCCTGAACAGCACGCATCTGCTTTTCTATAACCTTATCAGTTATTTCTATAGTTCTGCGGCTTAAGGCTTCTTTATTTTCCCTCTGCCTTACTTCCTCTGTAACATCCTTCATAAGAGATATCAACACTCTATTACTCTTATCATATATAACTGTCTGTTCTACATATCTTCCATAATCAGCTAAATAGGCAAGCTTCTCAAAGGTATTTTGACCCTTTTGATAAGCCTCAAAAAAAGGTGTTGGATCTAATATCCGAACTACCTGATCTCCTAATATATCCTGTTCATTTTTAAGCTTTAAAAGCTCTAGGGCTGCTCCATTTATCTGCTGCACCTCAAAGCTTTCATTCAAAACTATAATAGCGTTGGGTGTATTTTTTATTATTATGTCAGAAAAGGACTCTGCCTTTTCTTTAAGATAAGGGAGGCACATTGCCAGGTTTGCCTTCCCCTCAAGGACTGCCCTAGCCTTATCTCTACAGGTATTGTATCCACAGCTTCCACAGTTTAACTCATGCTCTGGTCTTGTCTTACCAATTTTATTTAAAACCTCTTCAATGGCTAAATTACTGATTGCCACCCTCTGCCTGCTGCAGGAGGCAAAGCTCCTTCTAAGACGATTAGTATCTTGTACCTCTATATTAAAATCCTTCTTCTTTGCATAGCTCTTTATAGCTA
Source organism: Alloiococcus sp. CFN-8 (assembly GCF_049943125.1). Classification (GTDB taxonomy): domain Bacteria; phylum Bacillota; class Clostridia; order Clostridiales; family Clostridiaceae; genus JAEXZL01. Next base: position 1,938,789 of record NZ_CP188040.1, on the reverse strand, counting down.
TATAATCTCTTATAGGAAGGCTATCCTCCCTATCCATTCCCGGTCCACCGATACAGCTGCCATTACAGGCAGACATCTCCACAAAGCATTTGGTTATTTTTCCATCTATAATATCCTCAATAGCTCTTGTACAATTTTTAATACCATCTACAGCTAAATAAGCATATTCCTCTCTCTGGTCCATGGTTTTAAGTATTCCTCCAGCAACGGGAAAAAATCTTGCTCTCCCCTCATCCTGCTCCTCCTCTATATATTCCAGGTGAATATCTTCCTCATTTAGCCACAGGGTGAGCTCCTCAAAGGTAAGAACACAATCCACATATCCCTTATATCTTTCTCCTTCTTCTTTCTTTGAGATACAGGGTCCTATGAATATGGTTTTAGATTCAGGGTGTCTCCTTTTAATATCCCTGCAGTGAGCCTCCATGGGAGTAATCACTGGAGCAAGATAAGGAATAGCTAGAGGATAATACTTTTGAATGAGTAAATTAACTGTATGGCAGCAGGAAGAAATCATTACCTTATCTATATCCTGTTCTAGCATTCTTTCATATTCCTTCTTCACGATGGTTGCACCAATAGCTGTCTCCTCCACCTCAGAAAAGCCTAGGCTAGTCAATGCCCTTCTCATTGAGGCAAGAGTGACCTTATGATAGTTTGCAACGAAGGAGGGGGCTAGGCTCACATATATAGGAGCACCACTTTCTATGAGCTCCTTAGCCTTTCCAATATCCTTTCTTATCTCCTTTGCATTTTGTGGACAAGCTACAAAACACTGTCCACATAGAATACATTCATCTCCTAATATATTTGCTTGGTCCTGAGAAAAAGCAATGGATTTAACAGGACAGTTTCGAATACATTTATAACAATTCTTACAGTTAGAGGTCTTTAGCTTTAAATAATCCGCCATCTCTTTCCTTTCCCTTCTCAAAGCATATACGTATTGGTCACAATCTCTTCATTATCTCTTCCTCAAAGAAAGCCCTTGTACTCTCTGGCTGGAGAGAATATACTTTATCCCCTACTTCTACAGTCACTCCACTTATACAGTTATTCATGCAGAAGGAACCGCATAAGCTTACCTTATCCTCTAGCTTATTCTCTATGATAAGTTCCTGAAGCTGTTCAACTACCAGCCTGGAACCCTTTAAATGACAGGAGCTTCCTATACACACAATAATTTTCACGAAGACATCCTCCTTATTTACAATAGCCTTTAGACCCTACATTTCTTTTTTAATTCATCAGCTTTTCTTCTTTCACGTAAAGCCTAATTATAATTTTTTCTACTTTGATATTATTTTAACATAATTTGCAGATTTTTCAAACATATTAACTGTATATATCAATCTTTATTTATCGACATAACACAAGCTAATTTCTTGGGAAATAAATATTATTCTTATCTATATTTAACCTTTCCTAGTATGCTATTATTGATTTAGAACAATTGAACTATTTATTTTGTTGTTATCTAGGAGGAAATATGCGAGAGCTTAATAGTATACAGGAAAAAATACTCGATAAAACCCTATATCTCATAGGAAAAACCGGCTCATTTAACGTCCCTGTTAGAACCATTGTTAAAGAAGCATCAGTAAATGTAAGTGCTATCAATTATTATTTTGGCACCAAGGAAAACCTATTTATTAAGGTAAAGGAGTTTTACATAGAAAATACCCTTTCAGCCTATCAAATGATAGATGATACAACTCTTCCGCCGGAAGATCGTCTTATAATTGCTGCAAATGAGATCATGGAATATGCTATTAGATACCCAGGTATACTGGCTATCCTTAAGGAAGCCAGGAAAAATCAATATGTAAATCCCCTGGATGAAAAAATACTAACTATAACTGAGAAGGTTAATCTAAAGCTTGTAAGCCTGCTGGCTGAAATACTGAATACCTCAGGGGAAGACCTATCCTTTAAGAATACAGTTTTTATGTCCTCCATATTATATCCTCTGCTTAATTCAGAGCCGGTAGGTTATAGAAATATGGATTTATATGATAAAGAGGCAAGAATAAAATATATAAAAATGCTGTTAAAACAATTAAATTACAGTAAGTAACAGGAAAGTAGCTGCAGCTTTTATGTGCAGCTATTATTTTTGTTATTTTTAAAACAATTTGTTTAAAACATATTGATTTAATTTCCAACATCTAGTATAATCAACTCATAAAGATTGTTAATTAACAAACAAATTAAAAAATATATAAATTAATAAAAGAATTATAAGGGAGGATAAATCATTATGAGCTTTAAAAAACTATTTACCCCTATTAAAATCAGAGGCTTAGAACTTAAGAATCGTATTGTATTTCCTGCTATGGGCACAAAGATGCCTACTAAAGATCGCTTCGTTACTGATAGACTTATAAACTACCATGTAGAAAGAGCAAAGGGTGGCTGCGGACTTAATTTTACAGAGGTAACCTCAGTACACACCCCTTCAGCACCTAGAGAGTTTTTATCTATAGGGGATGATAAATTTATTCCTGGAATAAAGAAGCTTGTAGATGCAGTTCATAGCCATGGTGGTAAGATAGGTCTTCAATTGTGGCAGGGTGGTATAGCAGTTACTAGCTATGGGGAAGCAATAACTGTAGTTCCTTCTGATTTGCCAGTAAACGAGAACCTTACCTTTAAAGCGGCCTCTAAGGAGCTTATCCATGAAATTGTAGAAGCTTTTGGCCAAGCTGCTAAAAGAGCAGTAGAGGCTGGAGTAGACTGTTTAGAGTTTCATGGCGGTCATGGTTATTCTCCTCATGCATTTTTAAGCCCAGTTACTAATAGAAGAGAAGATGAATACGGCGGCTCTTTAGAGAATAGAGCTAGGTATGCCCTAGAATGTATAAGAGCTATAAGAAGAAATATGCCTGAAGACATGCCCCTCTTCATGAGAGTTGTTGCCCAGGATGATTATTCTGAAAATGGACTAACTATAGAAGACATCATAAGCTTCTGTAAGATGGCAGGTGAAGCCGGTGTAGATGTTTTAGACGTATCCAGAGGTAATCTCGCCAATGCATCCGTTAAGTTTGAAGTTCCTCCTGTGGATCTTCCTAGAGGCTTCAATGTGGATAATGCAGCAAAAATAAGAAAAGAAACAGGAATGCTCACTGTTGCAGTAGGAAGAATAAATACCCCTGACTTTGCTGAAAGGATACTAGAAGAAGACAAGGCTGATATGGTGGTTATCGGAAGAGGACAGCTGGCAGACCCTTACTTCTGTCAAAAGGCTATGGAAGGCAGAGAGGACGAAATTATTCGTTGTGTTGGCTGCAATCAAGGCTGCTTCGATGGTTTTGTTAATCCTGATGCTCCACATATAACCTGTCTTAGAAACCCTGGCCTATGCAGAGAGGGCGAATTAGAATTTATAAAGACTGAGAGTCCAAAAAGAATTTTAGTTGCTGGAGGCGGAGTTGCTGGTATGGAAGCTGCTATGAAGCTTAAGGAAAGAGGACATGAGCCAATAATCCTTGAGGCCTCCCCTGCTCTTGGTGGACAGTTTGTAATTGCTGGAGCAGCTCCTAGAAAGGAAGAAATAGCTGAGTCTGCTTTAAGTATGGCAAAGCAGGTGATGAAGGAAGGAATTGAAGTAAGATTAAATACACCTTTAACCTTAGACACTCTTCAGGAGGTTTCTCCAGATGAATTAATTATAGCTATTGGTTCAGAGCCCATAAAGCTTAGGATTCCTGGTGCAGACTTACCTACAGTTTCTAACTCCCATGAAGTACTTTCAGGAAAGATTATGCCAAAAGGCAGAGTTGCTGTTATAGGTGGTGGACTTGTAGGTCTTGAGGTTGCAGAATTACTTACACACAAGGTTGAGGAAATAACCGTTATAGAGATGCTTGATGCTGTAGCTAAGGATTTAGGCCAGTTAAGAAAAATCTGTGTTATGGAAAGCCTCTACAAAAATGGTGTAAAGACCATAACCAATGCTCAATGCACCGAAATCAAAGAAAACTCCATAATCATCAATAAGGATGGAGAGCTTTCAGAAGTAGAATGTGACTCTGTGGTAATAGCCGTAGGGGCTAGATCCAGAGCCTTTGAGGATATCAAGGAATACTGTGATAATAATGGACTTACCTATCATGTTATTGGAGATGCCTTAAGAGCACGACGAGCCCTTAACTGCACTCAAGAAGCTTGGGAGCTGGCTGCTAGCATCTAGTTCACAAAGAAATTATATAAAACTCTATATAGCTAACAAAAGAGGCCTCTCACTAAGTTATCAGTGGATGCCTCTTTTTCATTGCTATTATTCATTAATTAGCTTCATTATCTGCTCTCTTGGAATATCACAAATGATATTATTTTAAAAGACTCTATATAAGCTTATTTATTGGACTCAAAGGTCCTAAAAGATTTCTAATCCTGGTATAAGGTATCTCTATTTTGAACAAACCATAATAGTAAGGGGTATACCTATAAACCTGATAGTACATAACAAGGCTATTGGGGGTAAGATAGAAGGCCTGATTCTCTTCAACTCCACCAAAGGGCTTCAGCAAGGTTACATTGTTTTTCTGAATATATTCCTGTGCGAGCCGATTCAGCTCCGCTATATAGTTAGTTCTTGGATTGAATAAATCACTAAAGCTGTATATCTGTCCCGTATTAGCATTAAAGGTTATTGAGTCATAAACAGATAGTCCATGAGCTGCTTTATCCACATAGGTATACATATCAAAGAGTATGCTGACAATACCATTGTCATTTAAGGTGTCCTCATAAGTGCCATAAACCTCAGAAAAATCCACCTTCTCAGGTACAAGAACCTGTGATTTAAATAGACCAGCCACCTTATCAATTATTGCTTGATTTAACCCATTAATAGTCTCTTCTCTTCCCTGATTATTAGGCTGCCCTTGGGCATTCCCGCCCTGTCCTCCAGGCCCTACTGGTGGCCTTGGTGGTTGCTGATTACCTTGACCCATTTGACCCCCTTGTTCTCCAGGTCCCATCGGTGGCCTTGGGGGTTGCTGGTTTCCTGGACCCATTGGGCCACCCTGTCCCCCAGGTCCTAATGGTGGCCTTGGAGGCTGCTGGTTACCTTGACCCATTGGTCCGCCTTGTCCCCCAGGTCCCATCGGTGGCCTTGGTGGTTGTTGATTCCCCGGCCCCATTGGTCCGCCTTGTCCTCCTGGTCCTACTGGTGGCCTTGGTGGCTGCTGATTTCCTGGACCCATTGGGCCACCTTGTCCTCCAGGTCCTACTGGTGGTCTTGGGGGTTGCTCTGGGATTATTGGCTGATTCTTCAGTAGAAAGGGATAGGAAATACTGAATTCCTTAGGAATAAACTTTTGCTCCTGAAGAGCTACTTCTCGGCGCTCATTACTTACCATATTCTCACTTCTCTTATTATGTTTTTCCTGAGTCCCATAATAAGCAACGTTATTCTTGCAGCCTTTACAATTGGAGTAAACTGGATAATAAGGAGCATATCCGCAACAATTATTGGGATAATACATATATCCATAAAGGCTAGGATTTACATAAACGTACATCTGCTTTCCTTCCATACAAAATACTTATAATATAATATAGATAGCTTTATTTATATAGTGACAGCAATTTATATATACAATAAAATTTAACAGTGATTAATATAAATTTCTACTAGGTAAAAAAGGGACTTAATATAGAATATTAAAGCCCTCTTTATATATAGTTAAAGCATAAAAGCCTTTTTTCTAAAGTATATTCTTCATAATCCTTCCCTTTACCATCACAAGTTCAACAGCTATATTATCATCAAAGATAACTAAATCTCCATCCTTTCCAGGGGCTATGGAGCCTTTTTTATCATCAATCCTTAGGAGCTTGGCAGGACTTAATGTCATCATTTTAACCACCTGATGCAGCGGAGCAGCTGTGAGTTCATACATGGTACGGATAAGCCTATCTGCTGTAGCGGTGCTACCAGCAAAGGCAGTTCTATCAAGAAGCTTAGCCACTCCATCCTCTACCACCGTATCCATTCCTTCATCCTTATTACCCAGCTTATAATATCCATCAGGCATCGATGCTGCCCTCATAGAATCTGTTACCAGGCAGATTCTATCAGCTCCCTTAACCTTATAGATTAATTGAAGCAGCTCCTTTGGCAGATGCTTCCCATCAGCTATCACCTCAACGTAAAGATCATCCAGTAAATAGCCTGCTTCAATGGCTCCAGCAATCCTGTAGGCATTAACTCTCTTTACTCCAGACATGGCAGAATAAAAATGAGTCAAGGCTGATATTCCATTTTCATAGGCTCTGAATACCTGCTCACAGCTAGCATCGGAATGAGCAAGAGAGCTTATTATCCCATGATCTCTGAGGGCCTCCAAGAAAGCATCTGCTCCCTCTAGCTCAACAGCAAAGGACCATCTAAGTATCCTATCAGTTCTTTTAAGCACCTCTTGATACTCCTCTGGGGTTGGATTTCTAAGATACTTTGAATCCTGTGCCCCCCTTTGCTCATAGGCGAAATAGGGCCCCTCCAGGTGAAGCCCCAGGATATTAGGCATATCCTCTCTCTGTAAATCCACCTGATTAAAAAGCTCCACAAAGGATAGAAGAGATTCCTTTGTGCTTGTTATGGTAGTTGGAACAATGGAAGTTGTCCCATATTCCATATGAGCTCTACAGCTCTGATAAATAGCCTCCAAGCTGCCATCCATAAAATCAGCACCACCAGCTCCATGAGTGTGTACATCAATAAAGCCTGGAGATAGATATTTATTCTGAACATCTATAACCTCCTCACAAGCTTCATCAATAGTTCCTCCAAAGACAACCCTATGGATAACACCATCCCGGACTAATACTTCCCCAGGATATATTCCTGTAGAGGTAATTATCCTGCAATTTATAAACTTCACTGTAGCCATGGTATTCCTCCTTTCATGTAAATTTATTTAATTTCTATCTATATATAAAGCTCTACTATCTTAATGAAGTTTCTAAGAATGTGGAAGGGATCCTTAACAGGAAGGGCCACGACCTTTTCCTCAGGGCTTCCATCCCTTTTTCTGATTTGAATCCACTCTCCAAGCTCTTTATTTGGAAAGGTATCAAATATATACTTAGAGGACTTCTCATATCTTTCTAGCAAGTCTTCTTCCCCTGTGAGCTCATAAAGATATAGAAATAGATATAGAGTCTCTGAATGAGGCCACCACAGCTTCATGTCCCAGGTACTCCTGATAAGAGCTTCAAAGGTACTATCTCCATAGCTGCCCTTAGGCTCACCACCCTCCTTATCTACGTATCTTAGAAGTCCTCCATATACAGGATCCCAGCCAATATCGAAGGACTTCCTAGCAATCTCAGTGATTCTGGAGAGATATTCCTGTAGGTTTCCATAATCCTTTAAGAATTCTACACAGAACCATAGGTCCTCTAGAGTATGTCCAGGATTTATATGGCGGTCCACCATAAGCTTTTCATAATTTTCATCCGTTGAAATATATTCTCTGATATAACCCTTGTCATAGTGCTCTTCCAATATTGTACGGATTTTCAAAAGTGCATATTTCTTTTCCCTATCACAAGGAAGGTTAAAATGCTCCTTCATCTTAATAAATTCATAAAGAGTGTTAACCATTATCATGGGTATAGAGTGCACCTTATAGCCTTCAGGAATAGGATATGGTTCTGTGAGAAAATCTCCCTTCTCAACACGGTGAATAATACTATTTAGCAGGGTCTCCACCTCAGTGAGGTTTTCTCTTCTTTCCATGGTCTTAGTAAATTGAGCCATGCCTATTAGAGCAAAGCAATCGGCAAATATGCTGGCATCAAAGCGTTTTGTTTTTTCATCTAGGAGCTTGTTACCCTCTCTATCTAAAAGAAAGCAGCAGATATTAGCTCCATATATTGAATTTTTCGTTATAAAATCATAGGTCCCTTCCATCTGCACAAGCAACTCATTATTATCTATATGTGGAAATATTCCTGACTTATTTAAATTATAAAGCCTGCTCATAACCCACAGATAGCGTCCTTGAGACCAAGTAAATTTGTTATCACTTAATTTTTCATCACCATAGTTATTGATACAATTAAGAATTCCTTTCTTTTCGTAGTCATAATACTTAAGCCAATAAGGCACAAAGTCATCCTGAATAAGACCAATATAAAACTCCAATAGCTCCTTTTTATTCATAGCTTTTCAAATCAGAGCTGCTATCTTTATCAATATACATGCGACAGCCTTTTTTTCTTTGAAGGATGCTGGCTGGGCACTTCTCTTCTACCTCTCCTTCAAGAGCAGCTGCTGTAGCCTTTGCCTTTCTAATTCCTGGTACTATGCAAAAAACATAAGGAGCTGAAAGGAGTGCAGGAATTGTTAGGGTAATGGCCTCCTCAGGAACCTTGTCCAGGGATGGGAAGCATTTATCATTGACCTGCTGCATGCGGCACTCATGGTCAAGAGTAACGGTTTTAACTAAATAAGGATCATTAAAATCAGCAACTCCTGGATCATTGAAAGCAATATGTCCATTTTCTCCTATACCCATAAATACAATATCAGGAGAATAGCTTTCTAAAAGTGAAGCATATCTCTTGCATTCCTCGTCAGGCTTTTCTAATCCATTAATTAAGTTAACCGAGCAAAAGGGAAGCTTATTAAATATAGCACTGCCCAAAAAACCACTAAAGGATTCTGGACTTCCCTGCTGAAGACCTATATATTCATCCATGTGAAAAGCATTAATTCTATTCCATGGTAATGGTTCCTTAGAAAGGGCCTCTAGAAATTCCTGCTGTGATGGTGCTGCTGCAAATATACAGCTAATAAACTCCTTGTGCTTAAGAAGCTCTACTATAACTTCTGACGCTTCTTTTGCTGCTGCTTCCCCCATCTCCTCACGACTATTAAAAATCTTTAAATCTATCTCTTTATATCTCTTATAAATCATGGTTATATCCTTTCTTTTCCTCTTTTATCTTTCCTTTATTAAAATGTTCTGATGGATTTTTGATGTAGCTACTAATTTAATTACCAACAGCATTCTAAGTAAACGTTATCTTATCAGTAAAAATACATCTTTCCCTATATATTCCTATATTTAAATTCTGTTGTAAATATAATTATTTTAACTTTTAATACACTTTATTATCTTGCTAGCATTTACTACTAGTAAAATCCTCTATATGAGCTAATACATAAAAATAACTAGAATATTAAAGAGGACATTTCCTAAAAAATGTCCTCTTTAATAATTATAAATATCCTTATCTTACACATAACTCTCAATAATTATTTTGAACTAAATATATTTCATTAAGGAGTTGTGCGAATCATACCTCTATATATTCCTGGAGAACTATCCTCTATTATCTGAGCATTGCAGCACTTAGCATAATATTCAGTAGAAGAAGTACTCCCTATTATAGCATAAGCATATCCTCTATTTTTCATATCTTCTAAGCTAGCTAATAATAATGCCCGTCCAATATTTTTACCTCTCATATCTACCTGTACTCCTGTAGGACCAAAAAAACCTTTACAAGTAGCATCTGTACAAGCAAAACCTTTTATCTCCCTATCTTTCACAGCAATAAAACAAGTAGGTGGAGAATTTGAAAATGAAACATCGCACTCACTAGCCCAAGCATCAGAAAAGTTTTCCTTCACCCAGCGTAAAACCGCATGCTTTTCTGGACCAATTGGCCTGCGAATTATTATTCCCTCTTCCTTTAAGGATTCTAGAACCTCATAAGGATATTCTACATTGTATAATTTAACCAATAAATCTACCAAGTAAATCAACCTCCTTAATAAAATTTACAATAACATCTAACCTTATACAATCAAATTTATCATATTTTAACATAATATCAAGAATAATATTATTCTATATATTCTAAGGAAGTTATATATGGCAAAACATCTAAAAAATCTATTTAATCTAGCTAAATAGTATAACATTTCCCCTTTTAAAGTCTGCGATACCTTTATATACTGAGGTAATATCATTTTTCAGGTCTATTATCTTAAGGAAGCTTTCATAATTACTTCCATCACTGTCTTCTGTCCAAAAATTAAGCACCATATTGTTTTTCCATACTCCGATAAAGCTCTCTCTAAAACCGCTTCCTCTGTATATGACTCTTTGAGAGAATATTTCCTTTATGAGAATTTCATTATCCTCTGTGTGGGCGTATTCATAAAGCTCAGTGGAGGGCTGATCAAAAGCACTATAATATACCTCTCTCTCCTCTGGTGCCTCTATGGTATTTATCAGCTGACTCTCTAAGGTTTCCTTATGAGCTCTGTAATAGAAATTAAGCTTTTTCTCAAAATCCTTATTAATATAATATATATAAGTATCATCCATAGCTATGTAGTTTATAGCTCCGGCTTCCTCCAGAGAGCATATACTCTTAAAAGGAAGTCTCTTACTACCTGCCTTAATTGATCTAACGAACTTGTCCAGATTAATACCATGTAAATTGCTGATGTAGCCCATTCTATAATATCCTTCTCTAGGTATCCTCTTCCTATAGGCCTCCTCCTTTTCATAATCATCCATATAAGCTTCATTAAAAAGAAGCTGTTCTCCAGTGGAGGTTTCATAGGTAAAGAGCTCGTCACTAACACTTAAGATCACCCGCTTATCCCATATCTTATAAGCAGATTTGTTAATGATATCATAAAGAAAGGCAACCTGATACTCTCCCTGAATGTCTTTGTAAACATCAAATTCCTCTACAATAGGAGTCTTACTGCCCATGAGAATAACATATTCATCATTAATAAACTCTACCTTCATATCCTCCTCTAGCTCCAAAAGAGTCTCCGACTTTCCACTTCCTATGTGAACCTTAATCAAAGTAACCTTAGGATTTCCCTCATGGACTTCCCGTAAATTAGTATAAAGATAGTTATCCTTTATAAAGGTACTATAATAGCAGTGTTCACATGTCTTCATTCCCTTTTTGTTAATTGCAGTAACAGCCTTATTTTCAATGTTGTATTTATAAAAAACTCTTCTGTATTTTTTACCATTTTGATGAGTATTTCCAAAAATAAATTCATTGTTGCTAAGAAAGTGAATATTATTCATTTCATATTGGTAATCAGTTAAAGTAATTATGTTCATAATATCCCCCCTAATCCGTTGCCTTCTATCCAATTAGTCAAATAACTAAGTATAAAACTGTCATAATTGGTTTATATTAATTTTACAATAATTTAATGAAATAATCATTAAAAGTGAGGTGTTTTATTTGAATAAATTTCTTTGTTTTGTATTTTCTGTATATTTTTCCACTCTAACGATGTTAACCCCTGGTGAAGCTCAGGAAAAAAACATCACAGTACCTCAGGATAATGGAGTCCATCTTATATTGGATTCCACCCGTTATAAGGAAATGCCAAGGAACTTTAGAAAATCTAATGATAAAATCAACAGTAGCCTCTATAAAAATATAAATACAAAAGGCCTTAAAGAGCTAAACATATCAGGAAGCGCTCAGTTCTCAGGCTTTAGTCTCCCAAAGGTCATAAAGGCTATAGACCATCCCAATATAATATCTGTTGATTTGCGCCAGGAGTCTCATGGCTTTATTAACGGTCTCCCTGTGAGCTGGAGGGGAATTAAAAACAATGCCAATGAAGGTCTTTCTAGAGAAGAGGTTATTAGGGTAACTACAGAAAGATTAAATTCCATAGCTATAGGAGTTCCTGTTGCTTTCTTCAACCATCCTGATATAAAGGTTATACCCAAGGTTGTGATGGATGAAAAGCAGCTTACTGCCAAAAATGAAGTAGGCTATGAATTCATCCCCGTCACCGACGGAAAAATCCCCACGGAAGAAATGGTGGACTTCTTTATAAGCTTTGTAAAAAATCAACCCAAGAACAGCTGGTTACATTTTCACTGTAAAGAAGGTATAGGAAGAACAACAACCTTTATGATACTGTACGATATGATGAAAAATTATTCTGTTGCCACAGAAGATGAAATAATCAACAGACAGATTGCCTTAGTTCAGTTTGATAAGGATCATGCCGAATCCTTTTTAAACAAAAACAGGGTTAAATTATTCAAGCTATTCTATGATTACTGCAAAACTCAGGGACCAGGCTTCAACACCAGCTTTTCTGAATACTTAAAGGGAATTAACGAGACCCTTCCTGAAAACAGAATGGCATCGTAAAGGTATATAACTATAAGGGGTAGATATACAACATCTACCCCTTCACTTCCTTATTAACTATTGATAGCCCTTAGAGGCTTTTTGTTCCACATACAATGGAGAAATATCATCAGTTACTCTTTTAATTTCCTTCCCTTCTCTTGAAAGAGTTACTATATCAAACTGCGACCCTCGAAAGCCTTCCATATAAATAAGCCATATTCTTTCTCCATCAGCATCAATAATTTTAGCTTCCTTTTCTATATTTCTTTTTTTCTCAACAACCTTCACAGCTTCTACCTCATCACCAACTACCCCATAATAGATGGGAAGCTCAGTACCCTTAATTTTAGGTAAATAACCACATAGCAAGCCAAGCTTTTCTAAAGTCACCTTTATATCACCATGTGATGCAGAATAAGCCTCCTTATATCCACCAATACCTTTCTTTACTGCGCTAACATGTAGACCATCGCCCTCAGAAATATACGTAAACACTATACTACCCTTACTATTCTTTTCTTCATGAATTATCCTTGCAGATTTTACACTGGATATATTAATAGCCTCTTCTATAGTTTTCTCTCCACCACTAGTGATGACCTTAAAAAGAATCGCTATGATTATTAAGGTTAATATAACCCCTAAGCTTTTCTTCTTCATATTTTCCATCTCCCTTTAGCATGACCTTGTCCCTCAAATATAAGTATATAGGTATCGCTATCATATTACAATATATTACTTATTTACATATAATTTCATAATTATAACCCTCTAAATAAAAAAACAAGGTAAATGACTGCTTTAGCCCTTACCTTGTAATGATTTTTAATGTATAGATAGATTTAACGCTATCGAATGTATTTAATGTAAGGAAACACCCTAGCAAGGTGCTCATCATTATAGTGGGAATCAAGAAAACGATCGAGATCACCCTCCGGTGGAAGATTCTGAAGCCTATCTCCTCCTCTCTTTATAGCTAAGGCTGATAGGATAAGATTGGCTATCATAAAAACCATAATGAGGAATGCAAAGGTTGACCTTATTGTTATGGGCATCCTCTCTATCATCTGACTGAGGAAGGGATAAATCAGTTTTATCCACAATATACCTAAGACTCCCCAGTATACTCCGTAGAGAAGACTAGTCCTCCCCTGAATATTAAAGGGTGCATTACTATAGTCCCAGTTAACAGCTCCCAGTAAAAGCTCCTGCAGGAGAGAATAAAGGTATTCAAAGGCAGCTCCCATAATGGCTGAAATAATGAAAAGGATGAACACATTTGTATTCTGAAGCTTATATAGAGCTAAGGTGAGCAATACTCCTCCAAAACCATAAACAGGAACAAAGGGTCCATATAACACCGCCTGCCTGCTCTGATAACCAGTCTTAGGATAGCAGTAAATTGTTTCTATAATATATCCTAAAAAGCAGCCTATAAGGAAAATCCATATGAGCTTATAAGCGCTCAAGGGAGCTATATACATCGCCGCCTTATCAGAATAGACATCAGAAATAAAATCTCCTATTTTACTCATTTGTTATCCTCTCCTTTATCCATAGTATGGCAGGGAGAGGTTTTTTTATTCTTACCTTTGATAAATGACCAATTTAAAAGGAAGCCTCTTTTCCCTTTGAGGCTTCCTCTTTGAATTTGTTCAACTATTAGTTTATAGTCTTTTCCTTAATCTCTTCTAAAATTCTTGAAAGGAAGGCTTCTAAGGAGCTTGTGCCTTCATCACCCTTACCCCTGCTTCTTACAGCTACGGTGTTCTGCTCTGCTTCCTTTTCTCCTACTACCAGCATATAAGGAACTCTTTCATTTCTTGCATCCCTTATCTTATGGCCGATCTTTTCATCTCTATTATCCATCTCTACCTTAAGTCCTGCGGCTCTTAACTCTGCTACTACTTTATTGGCATAGTCAAAGAACTTATTGGATATAGGAAGTACCTTTATCTGCACCGGTGCAAGCCAAGTAGGGAACTTTCCTGCAAAATGCTCTGTTAGTATACCTATAAATCTTTCTATGCTTCCAAAGATAACCCTGTGAATCATTATAGGTCTATGCTTTTCTCCATCACTTCCTATATATTCAAGGTCAAAACGCTGTGGAAGCTGGAAGTCAAGCTGTATGGTTCCACACTGCCAGGTTCTTCCTAAGGTATCCTCAAGATGGAAGTCTATCTTTGGTCCGTAGAAGGCTCCATCACCTTCATTTATCTTATAAGGAAGGCCTGCTTCCTCTAGAGCGCCCTTTAAGGATTCTTCAGCACTGTTCCATTCTTCTATCTCTCCCATAAAGTCCTCAGGCCTTGTGGAAAGCTCAATGGAGTATTTAAAGCCAAGACTAGAATATACTCTATCTATTAAGTCAATTACACCCTTTATCTCTGATTTAATTTGCTCTGGTAGCATGAAAATATGAGCATCATCCTGAGTAAAGGCTCTAACTCTCATAAGACCATGAAGGGCACCGGAGAGCTCATGTCTGTGAACCCTTCCTAACTCACCAGCTCTTAGAGGTAAATCTCTATAAGAATGAGGTTCTGACTTGTAAACTAATATTCCTCCAGGACAATTCATTGGCTTAAGAGCAAAATCATCCTCATCTATAGTTGTAGTATACATATTTTCCTTATAATGATCCCAGTGTCCAGAGGTTTCCCATAGCTTCCTGTTAAGCATCATTGGAGTTTCTATTTCCACATAGCCTGCTTCATCGTGAAGCTCTCTCCACCAGTTTATCAGGGTATTCTTAAGAACTACCCCCTTAGGTAGAAAGAATGGAAAGCCTGGTCCTTCCTCCATAAAAGTGAAAAGCTTGAGCTCCTTTCCAAGCTTTCTGTGGTCTCTCTTCTTAGCTTCCTCTAAATTAGCAAGATACTTATCAAGGGCTTTTTTGTCCTCAAAGGAGGTTCCATAAATCCTCTGAAGCATCTTATTTTTTTCATCCCCTCTCCAATAAGCACCAGCAGTATTTAGGACCTTATAAGCCTTAACATATCTGGTAGATGGAATGTGAGGTCCTCTACAGAGGTCTACGAATTCACCCTGACGATAAAGGCTAACCTGCTCTCCTTCTGGAATAGCATTTACCAGCTCAATCTTATAGGTCTCGCCCATCTCTTCCATGAGCTTAATTGCTTCTTCCCTAGAGATATTTATTCTTTCGAATTTGTTATCTTCTGCAATAATCCTTCCCATCTCTTCTTCTATCTTAGCTAGATCCTCAATAGAAAAGGACTTTTCTGAGTCAAAATCATAGTAAAAGCCATTTTTTATAGAAGGCCCTATAGTTACCTTAACATCCTTAAATAATCTTTTTACCGCCTGTGCCATTATATGAGAGGTGGAATGTCTAAGAACCTCCACTCCCTTTTCATCCTTGTAGGTAACGATGTTTACCTGATCCCCATCCTTAAGCTCATAGCTTAAATCCACTAGCTTGCCATTGACCTCGCCAACTAAAGCAGCCTTTGCCAAGCTGTTACTGATGGACTTTGCTAAGTCATAAACTGTTGTATTTTCCTGAAGCTCCAGCTTGCTTCCATCCTTTAGTACTACACTAATCATATTCCTTCCTCCTTTAAAAAATAAAAAGCACCCATCCCTAAAGGGACGAATGCAAATATCCGTGGTTCCACCCAATTTAAATCAAATTTGATTTATCTCGAAGATTATAAGGGAATTACCCGTGACCTTTTACTTATTAGCTACTAAGCCACCGCTCAGGGCTAGTCTTCATATAGTCCTATCTTAAGAATACTTTCAGCCGGTGATATTCTTTCTCTTATAAGCTGGTTTCTATACTACTCGTCCCATCATAGCATTAATATATTGTTCACATTTTATGATACTATCTTTTATTTTCTTTGTAAACCCTCTATATCTATGGAAAATACTGCTTATAGCATCATTGTTCAAGGCATTATTCATTAACCTGTTGAGCGTTTACAATGGTTTCTAATTTTGCAAACATAGAAAGAATATCACCAGTAGAGATGGTTTTTGGAGTAATTATTGTGTACACCGATTTTCTTATAGGCATATCATTAAAGGTTCCTTCCTGCTCCATGGGAAATTCTATATTAACTACCTGTATATTCTTGCGAATAAAAAGCTCGTCTAAAGCTTCTATGGTTTTTTTTCTGTCTATATAGCTTATTTCAAACTTTTTATCATTAGAATCTAAGAACAATCTTGATTGTATCTTTTTTAAATTTACTAATACAATTATACAGACCACAGCTCCTAATATGGAAATATAATAATATCCATAGCCCACAGCTAACCCTAAGCAGCCTACCACCCAGAGAGAAGCAGCAGTGGTTAAGCCTTTTATTGATCCTTTATTATGAAGTATAGTTCCTGCTCCTAGGAAGCCTATTCCGCTGATGACCTGAGCACCAAGCCTACCAATGTCCACTTTTATAACCTCAGCTAGATCAGGGTTAGCCAGAATCTGCCTTATAGAATCCTCAGACATCTTTACAGAAATCAAGGAAATAATAGCAGCTCCTATACACACTAATATATGGGTTCTAAAGCCCGCTGGTCTATTTTTTGATTCTCTTTCATATCCTATAGCTCCACCTATCAAAACAGCTAATCCCAATCTCAGTAATATGCTTTCAACAGTCACGAAATCACCTTCCTATAGAAATTACATATTTAAGTACAGCTACTGCAATAAAGTTTTTAATATTGATTATCATTTACTATAGTATATCATCATTGGAGATAATTTCTACTTTTTTAAACAACTATTATTATTTCTTTTTTATTACAATAAGCTTGTAGCTGCCTTCAAAGTATAAAAATGAAAACCAACCTTTTGATAGCAATCAAAAGGTTGGTTTTCATTGATAAATTCTATAACTACAAGCTTTATTATGAATAAGACAGGATATAAAACTATATCCTGTCTCAGTGTGTGATTTTATATTACAGCATTGTAAAAATTCTAAAGGCAAACAGAGCTCCGGAAATCCACATAACCAGTGGTATATCTTTAGCTTTGCCAGTGAATAGCTTAAGAAGTATCCAGCTAAGTATACCAAACATTATTCCGTTAGCTATTGAGTATGTAAAAGGCATCATAATTATTGCTAAGAAGCCTCCAATAACATCTGCCATATCACCATCGAAGGTCATCTTCTTTACAGAGCTCATCATAAGAAGTCCTACATATATTAAGGCAGGAGTAGTAGCAAACTTAGGAATTGCTAAGAAAATTGGTGATAGGAAAAGGGATAATAAAAACAGCACTGCAGCTGTTACTGCTGTTAAACCAGTTCTTCCTCCCTGGGCAACACCAGCACTACTTTCAACATAGCTAGTAACTGTAGATGTTCCAAGGCAAGCACCTACTACAGTACCCACAGCATCGGCCATTAAAGCACCACCAGCTCTAGGAAGCTTTCCTTCTTCGTCTAGAAGATCTCCCTTATCTGCAACACCAATAAGAGTTCCTACTGTATCAAATAAATCTACAAATAGGAAAGAAAATACAATAACTATAAAGGTAGATAAATTATTTAATATATAGCTAAAATCAAAGGCAAAAAAGTTTGGTAGAGATGGTATAACGCTATAGCCTTCAAAGCTAGGGAATAAAGAATTAACTCCAGCTTCCACATCAACCACATACCATCCAAGACCCTGAGCTACCATTCCTAGTATCCAGGTGGCAAGTATTCCCCAAAGAATACTCCCCTTCACCTTGTAATGCTGAAGCACAGCTATTATTATAAGACCAAGCATTGCTAATGCAAATTGTGGAGAAACAACCTTTCCTAAATCAACTAAGGTGCTTGAGCTCAAAACTGTTATACCTGCTCCTTGTAGTCCTACGAAGGTTATAAATAATCCAATACCAACGGTTATACCATACTTTAAATTAGCAGGAACATTATTTACCAGGGATTCTCTAAACTTAAAGAAAGAAAGAAGTATAAATATTAATCCTTCAACCAAAACTGCTGTTAGAGCTATCTTCCATGGATCTGCTATTCCAGCTTGAAGCATAGGAATACAAACAGAATATGTAAAGTAAGCATTGATTCCCATACCTGAAGCTAACGCAATTGGATAGTTTGCAAAGAAAGCCATACATAGGCTTGCTATCGTAGCTGAAATTGCTGTTGCTGTAAAAACAGCACCACTATCCATTCCCGCATCCGCTAGCATAGCAGGATTTACAGCAAGGATATATACCATAGATATAAAGGTAGTAATCCCAGCCATAATTTCTGTACGTACATTAGTACCATGAGCCTTAAGCTTAAATAATTTTTCCATTTTAGTCCTCCTCTTAGTTCAATATGCATCTCATGGTTGTGCTTCTTGACACAACTTCACGAACATTATTTCAACAATAAATATATTTTATTAGGTTTTTTTGTCGAAGTCAATAATTTTACGTTGTTACCTTGCGAATTATACGGTATTTTCTCTTATTTTATATGATTTTTTAAAGTTTTTCATTCCTTTCACGAACATTCACGAACATTTCCCACTTCTAAGCACAAAAAAAGTAAAGCTGTAAATCAGCCCTACTCTGTGATACTTCTATATTAGATATTCTAAAAATTTCCCTGGATACTTTTAATAACTAAGCCCCTTTAAATGTAACCTTAATATTTCCAAGTTGTTAAAGAGTTATTATTATTTGATTATTATTATCTTTAAGCATATAATATAGATATATACCTAAATACAATAAAAAAGAATTAAACAAATAAATCGCTAATAGGAATTATTTAAGGAGGAATATCATGAAAGTTGAAATCTGGACCGATTTTGTTTGTCCTTATTGCTACATAGGCAAAAGGATGTTTCAAGAAGCTCTAAAGAAATTTGATCATAGTGAAGATGTGGAAGTTACATACAGAAGCTTTGAGCTTAACCATAATGCCCCTAAAGGAAGGTCACTTGATCCTATAGGAGAGCTTGCAGAAAAATACAACATGAGCAGAGAGGAAGTAGCAAAAAGAAAGCAGCCTATTATAGATAGAGCAAATTCTGTTGGGCTTGACTATAAGGCCGAAAATCTCACTTCCAACAATACCTTTGATGCTCACCGCTTAAGTCAGTATGCTAAGACTATAGATAAAATGGATAAGTTAACTGAAAGAATATTTAAAGCACAATTTATCGAAGGCTTAGATATAAGCAACCACGAGGTATTATTATATCTTGCAGAGGAAGCAGGCTTAAATAGATCCGAGGCCAAGAAGATTCTAGAAAGTGATGCTTTCAGCAATGAAGTATTTGAGGATCAGAAAAAAGCCGATTCTATCGACTTAGATTATGTACCATTTTTCTTATTTAACGATACCACCTCAGTATCAGGAGACTATACAATAGATACCTTTCTGGATACAATGAACGCTATCTGGAACAACGAGGAAATTACTGCAACTTCCTTAGATGCTAAAGAAATCAAAAAGGCCCCTCCAGGTGTTGTCTGCGAGGATGGAGTATGTAGACTAGTATTGGATGATGATAACTAAAAACTATCCTTACAGCTAGTTTAGGTTAGCCAAATATTTATGAATATAAAAAAAGCTGAGTTGATATTTATAATAACTCGGCTTTAGTTTTTATTATTTAACTTTTATAATTTTATTTACTACACTATCTATATAGCAAAAATAATTTAAAGACAGTAATCTCAGCAGCCTCATAAAAGTGCTTAAAAAAATGCAAATAAAAACTCCTCAAGGAAAACCTTGAGGAGTATGTTATTTACTATCTAGCGATTTGAATGTTTTCAGCTTGAAGTCCTTTTTGTCCTTGAGCAACTTCAAAAGTTACTTCCTGACCTTCTTCAAGAGACTTGAATCCATTAGCTTGGATCTGTGAAAAGTGAGCGAAAACGTCCTTTCCATCTTCTCCTGTAATAAATCCATAACCTTTTTCTGCATTAAACCATTTTACTGTACCGTTCATATAACTGTACCTCCGAAATTTTTTATTTCCTTAAACTACTCGTAAAAACTAGCAAACTTCTTTGATATAACAGCACATGAAGCAGTACCAACAAAAAGTTACTTAATTTAATTATTTACTATCATTTAAGCGATGTATTAACTATACCATAAATTCTTTAATTTAGCAAGCTTTATATAGGGAATAATTATTATTTTTTTGCATATATTCCAAATATGCCTTTATAAGGACTATCTTTCAACAGCATATTCAACAACTTTTTCTTAAAAAGACAAAATAAAAACCCTCAAGGTAAACCTTGAGGGTATGTCATTTACTATCTAACTGCTTGAATGTTCTCAGCTTGAAGTCCTTTTTGTCCTTGAGCAACTTCAAAAGTTACCTTCTGGCCTTCTTCAAGAGACTTGAAACCATTTGATTGGATCTGTGAAAAGTGAGCGAAAACGTCCTTTCCATCTTCTCCTGTAATAAATCCATAACCTTTTTCTGCATTAAACCATTTTACTGTACCGTTCATAATAACTGTACCTCCGAAATTTTATTTCCTTAAACTACTCGTAAAAACTAACAAACTTCTTTGATATAACAGCACATGAAACAGTACTAACAAAAAGTTGCTTTGTTTAATTATTACATCATTTAAGCGATGTATATAATATACCACGTATTACAGAACTTAGCAAGCTTTTTTTGAAAAATAATTATTATTTTTTATATTTCTTCCAAAAGACCCTCTCAAAGGTCTCTTTAACAATAACATCCATTTGATCAAATTCCTAGTACATATCTAAAATTAAGTTATAAGCAATAGAGTCATAACCTACCTTATAATTACTGAAGTAACTGTATATTCTCACCTTTTTCGTAAGAACATTAAAAATACAAAATAAAAAACCCTCAAGGTAAACCTTGAGGGTATGTTATTTACTATCTAACGGTTTGAATGTTCTCAGCTTGAAGTCCTTTTTGTCCTTGAGCAACTTCAAAAGTTACTTCCTGACCTTCTTCAAGAGACTTAAAGCCATTTGATTGGATCTGTGAAAAGTGAGCAAAAACGTCCTTTCCATCTTCTCCTGTGATAAATCCATAACCTTTTTCTGCATTAAACCATTTTACTGTACCGTTCATATAACTGTACCTCCGAAATTTTTATTTCCTTAAACTACTCGTAAAAACTAATAAACTTCTTTGATAAAACAGCACGTGAAACAGTACTAACAAAAAGTTATGCAATTTAATTATTTACTATCATTTAAGCGATGTGATAACTATACCATGGATTTTTCAATATAGCAAGCTTTTTTAGGAAATAATTATTATTTCTTTGTATGTATTCCAAAACAACCTTTATAAGGGGTATTTTTATATAATAGCCACTTCAGTAAAATACCAACATTTATTCTATCTTAGGCTAGAATCAATAAAATTTAAAACCTGCCTTATAACACCTAAATTTTCCTTTAATACATAGTCAGCCGCAGCCTTAATCTCATTCGAGGCGTTGTTTGCTGCAAAGGAGTAGTCTGCCCGTTTCAGAGCATCTATATCATTTTCCCCATCCCCTAATGCTATTACAGTATATTCTCTATCCTTAAAATATTCCTTTTTCAAAAAATCTCCTGCCTGCCCCTTACTAGCCTGTAGAGAATTCACCTCTACATTAAAGGGAGCTGAAGAAACTATAAGATAACCTAAGGAGTCATACTTTTCAAGGAGATACTCTTTAAGCTCCTTCATCCTATCTATCCCACCAACAATAAGAAACTTATATATGGGCTCATTAATCTCCTCAAGGGTTACAAGCTTATTTGTTAAGGTCTTAAAGAAATCTATAAAATGATCCTCAGCATTAACTCCAATATCACTAAATTGCTTTAAGCCTTCTCTAAGCTCATCCTCACAATCTCCAAAATACACGGTAAAATCTTCACTCATACACTGAACCTGGATAATTGTATCAGGAAAACTCTCTTCTATATCCCTGAGCATCCCCTTCACGTCTCCTTCTAAGGGATAGGACTTAATCAGCTTCTTATTCTTAATATCCATCACCAATGCTCCATTCCATAGTATTGAAGGGGCATTTATAGGTGTATCCTCAAAAACACCTCCTATTTCCCTAAAACCCCTTCCTGTAGCAACAGCAAAGGTCCCTCCCTGGGAAACAAATTCATTTATAGCTTCCTTTTCTCTTTCCGGAAGTATAAGCCCTTCCCTAGAAAGAGTTCCATCATAATCACTAAGTATTAAGTATTTACTATATTTCATATCAATCCTCCAAAGCATACTTATTTTTAGTAGTCAAAATCATCTATCCTTAATATAAACAATAATATGTAAGGTATCATTATTTATATTATTTCCATATATCTAGTTATTGTCAACTTTAGTTGAAACGGGTCAGGTGGATGGCACCATAGACATGAGAAAGTGTTCGCATGGACAGGCGTGCATTAAATTAGATTTATTATAAACATAGCATCAGCTCAGTTGTTTTTGAGCTGATGCTATGTTTTTTTACTTCACTACAAGTCCCATGAGCCTTGTAAGTTCTAGGGCCTGAAAAGCAGTAACCTCTGCCCCCTCGAGACCTTCTATTTCAACATCTATACCACTGATATCACTGGTGGTTAAATCTATTTTATTTAACGAGGTTTTATTAAAGTATCCATTAGATAAGTTGACATTCTGGAAAAATACTTTTCCTCTCCTTACTTCCTGGAATACAGCTCCCTGAAGATCACTATCTTTAATAACCATTGTCTTTATCTTAGAGCTAGAAAAGTTAATATATTTAGCCCCAATCTCTTGGAAAAGTACATCCTTAATACTGCTATCCTCTAGCGATGCACCTAAAAGCTTACTGTTAATAAACTCACTTCTATGAATGCTTCCTCCAGCTAATATAATATTAGAAAGATCACAGCCTTCAAATCTACAATCTAAAATATCAGCCTTAGAAAAATCACAATTTACAAAGGTAACCTTTCTGAATACACAGGAGTCCAAAATAACACTTTCCATTCTCAGATTATTAATAGTGGAATTTTCCACAAGCTTATTCTGAATCTTTTCCTCCCTCAATAATAATTCCTCGATATTAGCTATAGGCTCTAGCTCATCAAATATTTTAGGTTTTTCAATTTTTATCTTCTCTTTCATAAGCTTATATTGAAGTCTTCATCTGTAAGACTTCCTCTCCTCCCTTATGTTTTTTATCAATACTTAACCTTTTTCATATTTTTTAGCCTTATACTTGTACCTGTACTAATGCTTGTCCCTCGTTCTTTGTCTTTAATTCTTAGACCTTAATTTTTGCCTCTTATTTCTTGTCTCCTAACTCTTAGCTCCATTTTACTATATATAAAAGTAAATTCCATCTTATTTACAAAAATAATCCTAATAACATTTAAAATAAGAAAACCATCTACAAAACGAGCAACATAGCTCATTTTAGGTCTAAGCTCAATAATCCTTATCATAGCAATTAAAAAGTCAAAGTATTTCATATAAAAAAAGACTGCTTAGGTCCCACAACCTAAGCAGTCTTTTCTCTGCGCCTTAGTGGGCTGCAGAGGATGATTTAACCGCATATATTCCATTATATAAATAAAAAAAAGACGCTACGAACCCTTAGAGTTCATAGCGCCTTTGCTATATTAGTATTATATACAGTTAAAGGAAATTCGTCAATAAAAATTGTAGTAAATATTCGGATTGCTATACGACAAAAACAACATATAAAACTTTAATTGAATTACTATTCTATAAAACAATGTATGTATTTTAATCGGATAACTATTCTACAAAAACAATATATGAAATTTTAAATTATATACAAAATCATTTATATGAACTTACAAACCCAGGAGTAAATAGTATAATTATTATATATTTTCTCAAAAACCTAGTTTGCTTGATTTGTTATTTGCTTTAAGTATTTAATAGTATGTTTTATATAATATTATCTTAGAAATGTGGGAGAGTGTAGCCATGGAATCGATTCTCATTGTGTCAGGCTCTGAAAATAATATAAAAGTTCTTGAGGAATTAATCCTTTCAAAAACTTCTATGACTGTAAATACAGCCTCTACAGGAGAAGAGGCTAAAATCAAAATATTAAAGAACAGCTATCAGCTTATCCTTATAAGCGCTCCTCTCATAGATGATACTGTAGAAGGCCTTGCTCTTTTTCTATCAGAGTCCACCATCTCTGGTATTATTGTAATATTAAAGGTACAAGCATCTAAGGAATCTGTATTAAAGCTTCAGGAGGAAGGAGTTGTAATCCTTAATAGCCCACTTAAGCCATCTTCTCTGGCCCATGGAATAGAATCAGGTATAGCCATGAACAAGAGATTATTAAAGCTTAAAAAGGAAAATGTTAAAATGCAGAAAAAGCTGCAAGATTTACAGCTAGTCTTTCGGGCTAAGCTTATCTTAATGGAGCATTTCACCTTTAATGAAGAGGAGGCTCATAAGTTTCTCCAAAAGAGATCTATGGATATGAGGCAGAGCCTAGAGGAAACTGCCGAAGATATCATCACTATATATGGAAAGCATTAAATCACAGAAAAAAGAACCTCCTAAACAGGAAGTTCTCGCTTATTTTTTATTAAAGATCCCATATGACAAGCTATCTTCTATCTGCTGGCAAAAAAGTCCTCGAGTACTTTCTTGATTCCTTCGGCAAACTCATGATTGTCTAAATCCTTTTTGCCTATCCACTTGGCGCCTCCGATGGTTTTATGAGGCACTATCGTTTGTCTTATCATTCCTGAATAGGCTAAAACTGAACCTTCGCTATAACCAGCAACGTTGTATTCTCCCATTTCCTTCAAGTCGAAGATGGTGCAGTCTAAATCCTTTTCAACAGCTTTGCTGATGCATTTCTCAGGAGTCTCCTTCCCTTTAAGCTCTTTCCCTACAAGGCTCCATTCTACAGAAGATTTTTTTCCTCTCTGAATTATTAAAACGTTATTGTAATTATCATAGATAACGGTTACTGTTCCCTTAATGTTCCCCATATTCTCCTCCATAATCAACGTATTAATTATATTAATATTCTACCACAAAAGAATTATAAATAAAGTTCTAAAATATCATATTCCAGGTGTATTAATAGTATTAGCTCTTAACTCAATTACATTAATTAAATATGTTTATGGAAAGGAGAAATATCTTGAAAAGAAAACTATATCAAGCAGAAAAATTGAGAGATATTAGAACTCTTGTAAAAAGAGCTTCGGATCTCTATGGTGATAGAGTTGCCTATAAGGAAATTGGCCCTAAAAAAAAGGTTCTCGAGTATAGCTTTATTGAACTAGAAAAAGATATGGAGGCCTTTGGTACTGCTCTATTAGATTTGGGTCTTGAAGGAAAGCATATAGCTCTTTTAGGAGAGAATTCTTACAGCTGGGTGATTAGTTATCTATCTGTTATAAATGGAGTCGGCGTAGTAATACCATTGGATAAGGAACTCACTTACGAGGAGATAGCACTGCTGATACAGAAAAGTGATACCACTGCAATTATCTGCTCCAGTACCTATAGTGATTCTCTTGAGTATTTATTATCTAAGTGTCCAAGCCTAGAGACCTCTATCATTATGGGACAAGCACCTGAAAATTCCTCTTACAATATAGAAAGAGATTTTATTCTTCATAGACACGATCTACTCACACAAGGAAGTGGTGATTACTCCTACTACAATATGAGAGATCTGATTTTCTATGGACAACAGCTGCTTGCTCAAGGAAATCGTAATTATTTAGGAGCTCCCATTGATGTTGAAGCCCTTGCAGAGATTATATTCACCTCTGGTACTA
This sequence comes from Alloiococcus sp. CFN-8, assembly GCF_049943125.1. Lineage (GTDB taxonomy): Bacteria > Bacillota > Clostridia > Clostridiales > Clostridiaceae > JAEXZL01. The sequence continues at coordinate 1,912,843 of NZ_CP188040.1, read as the reverse complement.
CTGGAGCTAATAAGGGAGTTATGCTCTCCCATAAAAATATAATCACCGTGGTATATGGTGCCTTTCATCTTATCAAGCCTGGCGCAGTAAGCATCTCCGTTCTTCCCCTAAGCCACTCTTACGAGTGCTCCTGTCACATTCTTGGTGGCATATATTGTGGATTGACCGTTTGCTTTAATGATAGTTTAAAAAACTTAAAAAAGAACCTTTTGCTGTTCAAACCTAATTTTTCAATCATGGTTCCTTTATTTATCGAGTCCATGGATAAAATGATATGGAAACAGTCATCAGAAGCAAATCTTACCCGTCATTTAAAGTATGGTATATGGTTTAGTAACCTAATAAGAAAATTCTATATAGACAAAAGAAAATTATTCTTCAAGCCTATACTTCAAGCTTTTGGTGGCAATTTAGAACAAATAGTCTGCGGAGGCGCTCCTTTAAGATCAGAGCTAGTAGCTACCTTTGATAGCCTTGGAATCAATGTTGTCAATGGTTATGGAATATCAGAATGTGCACCCCTAGTTGCTGCTAACTGCTCTGCCTGGAAAAAGATAGGCTCCGTAGGTTATATAGTACCAACCTGTAAAGTAAGAATCGCTGAACCTAATAAAGACGGCAACGGTTCAATTCAGGTCAAAGGAGATAATGTAATGCTTGGCTATTATAAGGATGAGGAAAGCACAAGGATGAGTTTTACAGCGGATGGTTGGTTTATTACTGGTGATATTGGCTACCTAGATAAGGATGGTTTCTTATATATAACCGGCCGAACTAAAAATTTAATAATATTAGATAACGGAAAAAATGTATATCCTGAAGAGTTAGAGGAATATATATGCAATAACATATCTTATGTTAAGGAGGTTATAGTAAGCACATCCTACGACTCAAAAGAAAAAACTATAAATGCTTATATCTACTTCCATCCCGAGGATATAGAAGCTGCGGGCTATGAACAATTGATATTTAAAACCAAAGAGGATATAAAAAGGCTTAATAAACATCTTTCCCCTTACAAAAGAATCAATAATATCTTTATAAGTCATAAAGAGTTTGAAAAAACTACTACAAAAAAAATAAAGAGACAACTCTTAAGAAAGGAGGATTTTGTGAGTGCTTAGCATGATTAGAAAAACCATTATAGAATTTGTGGACATAGATGAAGAAAAAATCACTGAGGAAACCAATTTTATAACAGACTTAAATTTAAATTCTTATGATTTTGCAAATATTATAGGAAAATTTGAAGACAACCTTGGAATTGAAATACCAGACCGGGACCTAAGAAAATTGGAAACAGTGAAGGATGTTCAGGAATATCTGATAAAAAAGCTGCAATAATTTATATTCTGCACCTTGATAATCATAGTGAATATACAGCTAATGACCTACACATCCTTTCCTACAGACTTTTGCGATATGCACTTATTAATGAAGAAGATATTATACTTAGAAATGGAGACTTGCACTATAACTCATGGTACAAGCCAAGCCTTAAGAACCATCCACGTATTCACTTCAATATCAGTCACTGCAGCTCCGCTATTGCTGTAGCTATTTCTGCTGTAGCTCCTATAGGAATAGATATTGAAGCTATAAGGGAATACTCTCCCTACTCCTTGCAAAGATGTTTTTCAAAAGAAGAAGCTGATTATATAAAGAACTCAATGAATCCCAATAAAGAGTTTTTTCGCTTATGGACTCTTAAAGAAAGCTATGTAAAAGCCATAGGACTTGGTATGAGCTATCCTATGAAAAAGGTAATTTTTAAACTCAACCCCAGTTTAATAGATTCAAATAAAGCAAAATGCAATTTTATCCTGTTAGAAGATAACAGTAATTATGTGACCGCATGCTGCTATGGGGTCGGAAAGGCAATAAATTATGGAAAACTTCATAGAATTTACCAATGTAAGAAAGATATATTCAATGGGTGAAGTGGAAATCGAAGCCTTAGGTGGAATAGATTTTTCCATCAATAAAGGAGAGCTTGTGATTATCGCTGGCGCCAGTGGTGCCGGAAAAAGTACAATATTAAACATCTTGGGAGGAATGGACTCCCCAACCTCAGGAAAAATTACTGTTGATAATGGATCTATCAGCTCCTACAATCAAAAGGATTTAATCAGCTACAGACGCTATGATGTTGGCTTCGTTTTTCAGTTTTATAATCTCGTTCAAAATCTAACAGCTATAGAAAATGTTGAGCTGGCTACTCAGGTGAGTAAGGCTCCTCTAGATGTAAACCAGGTTATTGAGGATGTAGGACTTACTCCTAGAAAAAATAACTTTCCATCGCAGCTGTCTGGTGGTGAGCAGCAGAGAGTTGCCATTGCAAGAGCCTTAGCAAAAAATCCTAAGCTACTTTTATGCGATGAGCCTACCGGAGCTTTAGATTATGAAACAGGAAAAGCTATTCTGAAGCTGCTTCAGGATACAGGAAAAAAGACAGGTATGACAATTGTAATAATCACCCATAACCTTGCTCTCACCTCCATAGGAAACCGTGTTATAAAAGTAAAAAGTGGCAAGGTTGACTCTGTTACTATCAATCCATCACCTATGGATGTAGAGAAGGTGAGCTGGTAATATGAGCAAAATGCTATTTAAGGACTTTTTAAGGGAAATAAGACATTCCATGGGAAGATTTCTATCTATATTTACCATAGTTTTAATAGGAGTCTCCTTCTTTTCAGGAATAAAAGCAGCCGCTCCCGATATGAAGCATTCTGCAGATAAATATTATGACAAATATAATCTAATGGATATCAGAATTCTATCTACTTTGGGCTTATCAGAGGATGATATAGAAGAAATATCAAAAACAGATGGTGTAGAAAAGGCTCAGGGCGGCTTCTTTGTAGATGCTATAAGCATGGTCAATTCAGCAGAAATTGTATTTAGACTTCACAGCCTTCCCTCTTCTGTCTCTAGTAATAATGAAAAAGGCTATATCAATGAAATTAATCTTCTAGAGGGAAAAGCTCCTTCAAAAAGTGGTGAATGTATCATAGAAGAATCTACTGCTATGGATCTTGGTTTAGAAATTGGTGATACTCTTAAGCTTAATTCAGGAAAGGATATTCCAATTACTGAGGAGGCATTAAAAAGAGATACCTTTACTATAGTAGGCAAAACCCTAAGTCCCAACTATCTATCCTATGAAAAAGGGTCTTCTGATATAGGAAGCGGTAGAGTCAACTTATATATGATGATTCCAGAAGAGGATTTTAAGTACCCCGTATACACAGAGGCTTTGATTACAGTAGAAGGTGCAAAGGAGCTGAATACTTACAAAAAAGAGTACGAAAATACAGTGGAAAAGATTCAATCTTCCTTAGAAAACCTAGGAGTAGATAGAAGCGCCATCCGTCTTAATGAAATTAAAGATGAAATTAATAAAAAGCTTCAAGAAGCAAGAGATCAATATAATAAAGAAAAACAGCTATATGATGAAGAGATTAAAAAAGGAGAAGAAGACTTAAACTCCGCCTACACAAAGCTTGTTCAGGGAGAATCAACCCTTAAGGAAGAAAAGGAAAATTATAAAGTCAATATTGCTGCTGCAGAAAAAGCAATTAAAGAAGGTGAAAAAAGCCTTACTGAAGGAGAGGCTCAATATGCCTCAGCGCTTACGGAATATAACGAAACTATGGCAAAGTACGGAAAGGATTTAGAAGACCTTAACAGAACCATAGGCCAAATAAACTCAATGAGAGCCAGTGCTCAGAATCAGATAAATGATTTAGAAAAACAATTAAATGACCCTAATCTCACAGAAGAAGAACGAGCTGAGAGACAGCAGCTTATGAACTCCTATAAGTCTCTTATGGGAACCTTAGATGAGGAACTAAATACTGCTAATGAATTAAACTCATACCTACAAAATCAGCCAGTAAGAGCAAAATCCGAGCTGGATAGAGCAAGAAGAACACTGGATGAAAGTAAAGCAGAATTAGAAAAGGCAAAAAGAGAATTGGCTTCCTCAAAAAGGGAGGCAGCTTCGAAGTTTGCCAAGGCAGAAAAGGATTTAGAAAATGGATGGAAGGAATACGATGCAGCAAAAAAACTCTTTGAAGAAAAAAAGCTTGAGGGAGAACAAAAGCTCAGCGAAGGGAACGAAGCCATAATCCGTGGAGAAAATGAGCTAGAAAGGATTTCTAAGCCTCAGTGGTATGTCTTAGACAGAACCTCAAACTATGGATATATGGATTTTAAGCTTACCTCTGAAAGAATAGATTCCATTGCAAATGTTTTTCCTGTATTCTTCTTCTTGGTGGCTGCTCTTGTTTGCCTTACTACCATGACTAGAATGATAGATGAACAGAGAATCAACATAGGTACCTATAAAGCCTTAGGCTACAGCAGCTCCTCTATAGCTTTAAAGTATATAATGTATGCTGCCCTGGCAAGCTCTCTAGGCGGTACTCTTGGAATAATTATAGGAAGACGTATCTTCCCAGATGTTATCTTCAACGCCTATTCCATGATGTATACCCTTCCAAACCTAGATCATGTAATCCAGCCTGTATTAATGACTATAAGCTTATTTATGGGGATACTGGTTACTACTCTAGCTTCCTTTGGAGCATGCTATAAGGAGCTTAAGGAGCTGCCTGCAATGCTTCTAAGACCTAAATCTCCAAAGGCCGGGAAGAAAATACTCCTAGAAAAAATAGACTTCCTATGGGAACATTTAAGCTTCTCACAAAAGGTTACCGCTAGAAATCTATTTAGATATAAAAAGAGATTATATATGACACTCACTGGAATAGCTGGCTGTGCTGCTCTTCTCCTTTCAGGCTTTGGCTTAAGCAACTCCATAGGACAGATTGTTAATAAGCAGTATAAAGAAATATTTAATTATAATCTGAATATAAGATATGCAGCTGATGCTTCTAAAGAAGATAAAGAAGATGCCTTATCCTCTCTTGAGAAGAGCAATTACTTTAAATCCTACTCAGAATGTGCACAGATTAATGCCTCCATGAATTCTGGTGGAAAGGATATCGCTGTAACTCTAATAATTCCTGATAGCAAGGAAGACTTCAATGATTATATTATTTTAAGAGATAGAAGCAGCAGTGATACCCTTCCCCTTAGTAATAAAGGAATTATAATATCAGAGAAGCTTTCAAAGGAGCTTAAGGTTAAGGTTGGCGATTCCATAGAATTGGATAATAAAGATGGCTTAAAAAAGAAGGTAGAGGTATCGGCAATCACAGAAAACTATGTATATCATTATGCTTATATGTCCAAGGAAGCCTATAAGGAAATCTTCAGGCTCCCCAAGGAAAATAACAGCCTATTAGTAAAGCTTATAGAAACCTCACCAGAAATAGAAAATGAAATAGGTCGAAAGCTAATAAAAAATCCTGGGGTAGCCTCCGTAACCTTTTATAGCAGTGTAGCATCAGAATTTAAGAATCAAATTAAAAGTCTTGATGCTATAGTATATGTAATCATCCTCTGTGCAGGTCTCCTAGCCTTTGTAGTCCTATATAACCTTACAAATATAAATATAGGAGAGCGTATAAGAGAAATAGCTACTATAAAGGTGCTGGGCTTTTATAATAGGGAGGTTTCCTCCTATGTATACAGAGAAAATATAATACTGTCTCTTATGGGAGCAACCATAGGATTAGTTTTAGGGATATTCCTTCACAAATACATCATGGTTTCCCTAGAACAGGATGGCATTATGTTCGGTAATTATATAAAACCCATAAGCTTTTTATATTCCTTCTTAATCACGATTATTTTCTCATTAATAGTAAATATAGTAATGTATAAAAGACTAATAAATATTCCAATGGTAGAATCACTAAAGTCTATAGAGTAACCTATATAAAGGAGAATAAAATGGAAAGACAGCTATATGCTTTAACAGCTTCTCAAAACATCCTTTACTACAGTCAAAAATTCACCCTTCACAAACAGATAAATAACATCCCAATGTTAATTCTTATGGAAGAAGAGCTGGACATGGACTTATTTACTAAAGCCCTTCTTAAGGGCTACGAAAGAATGGACAGCCTCCGTATTCGTTTAACTAAGGATGGTAAGGAAATAAAACAATACTTTATGGATTCAGAGTCCCCTGAGCTTTATGATCTAGATATGAATGGCAAGTCAGAAGAAGAGATAGATAAAACCTTTCGCAAGCTTGCATCAAAACGTATAACCTATTTTGACAGGCCTCTTTCAAGGGCCTATCTAGTTAAAAATTGCTATGGAAAATCAGGACTATTTTTTGTTATAAGCCATCTAATAATCGATTCCTGGGGTATATGCGTATTCTTTAAGGATGTAATCTCAGTTTATGAGGCTCTTAAAAAAGGAGAAGAGTTGCCCAAGGCTCCATACCCCTATAAGCCTATACTGGAACAGGATCTAAATTACAAAAATACTCCTCAATATTTAAAGGATAGAGCCTACTGGGAAAAGGAATTCACTCCAGATAATGAACCAATATTCACAAGCATCAATGGAAGAGGAGCTTTGGAGAAAAGTAGAAAGAAATTAAAAAAATCTAACTTTCGCGCCGCAAATATCCTAACTCTCCGTACTAAGGGTGAACATTTAGTAAAATTATTTTCTAAAGAGCTTGTGGATAGGATGAAGGATTTTAGTGTGAATAATAAAATATCTCTTCAGGCTTTAGTTATGCTGGCTTTTAGAACCTATTTATCAAAAGCCAATACAAATGAAAGCGATGTATTATTCTACACAGTATTAGCCCGAAGATCTGCCCTGGCAGAAAAGAACTGCGGGGGGAGCAAGGTATTTTTTCTACCTTTAAGGACCAATATTGCGGAGGATATCACCTTTATGGAGGCTTTAGATATCATAACAGATAAACAGAGCAGTGTATACCGGCATTCTACTATTGATCCTTTAGAAGTTATTGATATAACTAACAAAGTATATAATTTAGATCCCAGGTTTGGTTATTCTACCGGCTCAATAACCTTTCAACCCATACCCCTTAAAGGAACTAATGGAACCAAGCTTCATACTAAATGGTATCCTAATGGAGGAGCACCTAATATATTCTATCTCACCATTATGGATGATGATGGTTCTGGGGCCCTGAGATTCTATTATGAGCATCAGATATCACAGGTTAAAAGGGAAACCTTAGAGAAGCTTCACAGCTATATGGAAAGAATCATAGAAAAAGGGATAAGCAATAAAGAAATCACTATAAAAGAGCTCTTAGAAATAGAACTATGATATAACCCTATAAAAAGGAGGATACCCTGAACTCTACTCATCAAGGTATCCTCTTTATCTTGTCTTTATTCTATTGTTTACTTTTACGCACTATTCTATTGTGGCAGCTTGTTATTGTATAGATAATCCTCTATTACTGCTAGAACACCATCCTGGTCATTGGAGAGAGTTCTGTAGGAGGCTACCTTTTTTACGCTGTCGCTGGCATTTGCCATGGCGTAGCTGTACTTTACAACCTTAAGCATTTCTATATCATTGGGGCTATCTCCGAAGGCCATGATTTCTGAAGAATCAATTCCCCATCTTTCTTGAAGAAGCTTGATTCCTGTTCCTTTATTTACTCCAGGGACAATGAGATCTACGGAGCCGTGGCCGCTATGGACAGGTTCCAGGTATGTACCTACTGCCTCTTTAAGCTCCTTTACAATTCTCAGTGCTTCAGAAGGTAGGGTCTCTGTAGCAAGCTTAAGGAATTGATCCTCTACCTCATTAAAATCCTTAACCACCTGGAGCCTGTGATAATAAGGCTTTACTGTTTCATAAAACTTCTCATCACCCTCTAGAATATAAGCAGAGCTTTTACCGCAGATTGCAACATCTACCTTCTCATGTCCTTCTAGGGTTTCTACAACTTTAAAAACATGTTCCCTAGGAATACTAGTTGAAAAAAGCTCTTTTCCTTCTTCTATTATCAAAGCTCCATTCTCTGCCACATAGGTGAGCTCCTCCTGGAACTCATCAAAGAAGGATTTTAGCTGATAATACTGATTACCACTGGCAACAACAAATTTAATATTTCTTTCCTTCATTTTCTCGTATAATCTTTTGAATCTCACTCTATCATAAACCATGCCACTTCTTAAAAAGGTTCCATCCATATCTACGGCTATCAACTTAATTTTATCCATATAGTTCATCGACTCCTTAAGTATTTTTTCCCCATAAATTCATCTAGTGGCTTCAATGGTGTCCTATGGGAGTTTTATAATATTATATCATTTATTTTCATAACTTTGTCCTTACTCACCTTTATAACTTCTCTATCGTATGTTACAAAGCCGTTTATCTCCGTTTCTACGTCGGTGAGCTGAGTGTAAATCGCTCCAGATAAGCCTTGTGAAATCAGAGGCTTCAGCTGCTCCTCTATAAGACTTATATAAGCCTCCTGAAGAGCTTCTCTGGATTTATAGCTCTTGTAGCCAAATTCCTTATCTCTTCTCCACACATGTCCTTCTTCAAAAAGGGTATAGCCACCGTATTCTGTTATGGCAATTACTCTATCGTCCTTTTTCTTAGGAATGGAAAGCTTTTTGAAGTAAACATGGAGGCTCTTAACCTCTCCCCCTCCTTGATCCATCCAACCACTGGCATGGTCTACGGTTCTCGTAGGGTCATATTCCTTCACCCATAAGGCTGTTTCATTGGCATCAAACTGGCCCCAATCTTCATTAAAGGGTACCCAAACTGCAATAGAAGGGACATTATATAAGGTATCTATCATTTCCTTCAGCTCTTTTTTATAGTTTTCCCGATTTTCTGCGCTATCTCTTTCTGCAGCCTTATAATTATTATCCTTTCTTGAGGTTATACCAAAGAAATTAGTTAATATGCCATGCTTTATGAGCTTCATGGAGCAGCCTCCATTAATCATATCCTGCCAAACAATGAGTCCTATCCTATCACAGTGATAATACCATCTTAAGGGCTCTACCTTTATATGCTTTCTACTGGTATTAAACCCTAAGTCCTTTGTAAGCTTAATATCATATAATAAGGCTTCATCAGAAGGAGCTGTATAAAGCCCATCTGGCCAGTAGCCCTGGTCCAGTACCCCATTGTGAAATACAGGCTTGTTATTTATCATAAATCTTAAAACATTATTTTCATCTGTAGAAATACCAAAGCTCCTCATGGCAAAATAGCTTTTCAATTGGTCTAATAGTTCATCCCCCTTGTAAAGAGTGATGATAATTGGATATAGATATGGAGTGTCTGGAGTCCAGAGCACAGGCTCAGGTATAGCTATTTCATTAGCTTTATCTGCCTTGCCCTCCAAGGATAAAATAGGACTTCCCTCCCAGTGAATTTCTTTATCTACAAATAAATCAGGAGATAATACCTCCACCTTTATATTAAATTCAGCTTCACTAGTGTTACTATTAACAAAGGTCTCCAGCTCTAATGTAGCCTTATCAATATAGGGAGTTAGCTTTATCCTCTCTATATAGGCCTCTCCAACGGGCTCCAACCATACAGTCTGCCATATTCCTGAAATAGGAGTGTAATAAATCCCTTTTGGCTTTAATACTTGCTTGCCTCGCTCCTGTCCATAGCTATCTGTAGGGTCCCATACCTTTACCACAAGGATGTTTTCTTCTTCCTTTAAATAATCTGTTATGTCGAAGGTAAAAGGATAGTAACCTCCTGTATGACTACCTATCGATGAGTTGTTAACAAAGACCTCTGCCTTCCAATCCACCGCTCCAAAATTCAGGAGAATTCTCTTACCCTTCCAGCGCTCTGGAATTGTAAAAGCTCTTCTATACCAAAGATTTTCTTCTGGAAGGAGGGCCCTCTTTACTCCTGAAAGAGCAGACTCAATAGGAAAAGGAACTAATATATCGCCCTGGTAATCTTTAGGCTCTTCATCCCCCATAGGAATAACAGCATATTCCCACAATCCATTTAAATTAAGCCACTGCTCCCTAACCCCCTGTGGTCTAGGGTATTCTGGGAGAACCTCATCTATGTTAAGCTTTTTTCCCCAGGAAGTTATAATATCTCCCTCCACTATACTCCAGCTAGCTTTATCCTTTTGCTTTTTCATCTATGCTTCCACCTCTTCTGCTAAAATGTATATATATTAAAGGTAATAAGGCTAAAAGTCCAATAGCTCCAGCCACTTGTACAATTATTGGCGTAGGCACTCCATCATTTCCATAGGATAAGATTAGCTGAGACCCTATATTAGGTCCAATAATCATAGGAATGGCCACGCTAAATATCATTCTCACTCCCTCATAAAGGCCACGACTTCCCCCTGGTATAAGGTTCTTGACCCAGGCTCCTGTGGTAAGAATAAAAATTACATACCCAATATATATAATAACTGAGAAAAATATTACTATAAAGAAACCTCTTGAGAAAGAGAAGCCCATAAAACCAATAAAAGAAATTATTGGCGCTGCTATAGCAAGCTTTAAGCCATGTCCTTTATCTGTAAGGATCCCTGCAGGATATGCAAATATCATGGCTATAATTAAGGCTGCTGCTGATATTATTCCTGCATCTCCTTTAGAGTAGGCTAAATAATTATTGATGTATATCATTTGATAGGGTATAAATACCTGGACGCTGATACTGTATAGTGCAAGGGTAATAAGAACCAAATAAAGCTCCTTATTAGCTCTTATACTTTTAGGCGAAAATGCTCCTATAATCCCCTTAAGAAGACCCACCTCTCCATTTTTATAATCCTTAACTTTATTTGAAGGCTCTTTAAGTATAAAGGCTCCTACTATTCCTATAATTGATACTAGAGCACCTAGGGCGTAAAAGAAATAGTAATAACCGAACTCATCGATGATCATTCCTGAAAGTCCAGCTCCTATTATAGTGGCTAAGAGAGGTAAAATTGTTATTACTCCTGAAATCCTTCCTCTGTTACTCTCATCAGAGATGTCTGTTGTCCATGCATTATAGGCAGCATCATAAGCTGTTGAACCAAAAAAGGTCATTATGCCATCAGCAATTATCACTAAAGCCACTGCAAGATTAATATTTTTTATATAAGCAGTGGTAGGAAATAAAATAGTGGAAATACCCCAGAGGATATAGCCAATTATAATAAAGGGCTTTCTCTTTCCAATTCTATCGCTGTAAGCTCCCATAAATAAAGTAGTTAAGGTAGCTGTAATAGCACTTATGGCAACCATCCAAGCAATAGGCTTGGGATCCCTTGTAAGGGTATCGTATACAAAGGTATTAAACCAGGAATTCTCTACATTCCAGGCCAGCTGCCCTGCCAGTCCTAAAATCACTAATACAAACCAATTTCTAGCGCCAATTTTTGTCACCTGCTTATTCTCTTCTCTCATAGGTATATCCTCCGAATTAAATATAATTAATTATAACACCAATCCCATAATTAACCAATTAAGAGGATAAATCCATGATAATTGTATCATTTTAAAGGAAAATTTCGAAATCATATTTATCCATTTATTTAGAAATGACATAAAAATAAAAGTATGTATGCTATAAAATACAACTAATTATCTAATATAGATTAGATATGAAATGGTAAATATTATACAAATAAACCTACTGTGTTATAATTTAAATGGTGATTGTTATATGAAGATATTATTGGGAGGATTAGATTATGGAGCTTTTAGAAGCAATGGAAAAGAGGCATTCAGTCCGTTCTTATGAGGACAAAAGAATTGAGGGAACTATAAAAGAAGAGCTTATGAAATTTATTGATAGCTGTAATAAAGAAAGCGGTCTTCACTTGCAGCTTGTCCTCGATGAACCCCAGGCCTTCAGTGGATTTACGGCTCACTACGGAATGTTATCTGGCGTTAAGAATTATATTGCTCTTGTAGGTAAAAAGGATTCTAGCTTAGATGAGAGCTGTGGTTATTATGGTGAAAAGATTGTTCTTTATGCCCAGACCTTGGGCCTTAACACCTGTTGGGTAGCAGCTACCTACAGCAAGAAAAAGACCGTCTTCAACATTAAAGAAGGTGAGAAGCTCTGCTGCGTAATTGCTATTGGCTATGGAAAAAACCAGGGCGTACCACATAAATCTAAATCCATTGATAAGGTAAGTAAGGTAACTGGTCCAATGCCTGATTGGTTTAGAAAGGGCATGGAAGCAGCACTTCTGGCCCCCACCGCTATTAATCAGCAGAAGTTTCATTTTACTTTACAGGGAAACAAAGTCTCTGCTACTGCAGGCCTAGGCTTCTGCAGCAAAATAGATCTGGGCATCGCAAAATATCATTTTGAACTGGGAGCAGGCTTAAAGAATTTTGAATGGTCCTAGCTCCTTTAGAGAAAACTCAAGACTAATATGATTAATATAAATAAAAAAAGCTTAGGGCAGGTATACTTTGTCCTAAGCTTTCCTTATTCTCCAATGCCCTGTATATTTTAATAAATTACTATTGTAGTTCCATCTGGTACATTATCATATATCCATTTAGCATTTTGAGTGGCAAGTCTTATACATCCATGACTCAAGGCCATACCCAGTCGTCCATCTATCACGTAGCTTCCTGTAGGATTGTATAATATAGAATGATAGTAATATCCACCAATAATCCTTGTGGCATGCTTTACTGAATATCTATCAGTACCAAAGCCTGGCTTTCTTCCTTTAACATCAAATATGCCTCTAAGGGTAGGTGTCTCAGGCTTACCCACAGTGGAGCTCCACTTATAAAGCTGCTGCCAGCTGTTATTGTTTTTTCTATAAACATAAGTAAGCTTATTTCTCAAGTCTGTAATAAGGAGATAGTCTGTGGGGCTTTGTATATTGTTATTATTAACAAAGCTATCCATGTTTGTGTAAAAATCCTTATAGTTTAGAGCTCCTGGTGGATTTCCATCTCCGGAGAGATAATATTTATTCACATAACCTGTAAGATTGTTATATACAGCCTTGCTCCACTCCGTTCCCTCTTCTATTATCTCTACCCTTTCTCCCTTTGGTATTGTGGTTAATATTCTAGAAGATGTGCTGCTACCTTCTCTCAGGTTAAGGTTGCTCCAGGGAAATTTACTTTCTGACAGATATCTCGTACTTAAGTAGCCTTCAAGTCCCTTATAAGAGCCCCTGGTCCACTCCTCATCTATATCCATAACCTCTACTCTTTCTCCCTTAGGAATCACCGTCAAAATATTTCCCTCCAGAGACTTTTCACCTCGTAGATTCAAATTAGCTAAGGTATATTTATCTATGGTCACCCTGTAATATGGATAATTGAACATTCTAACCTTCCTCATGTATTTTTTATATATATTATGATGAGCATTCCTTATAAGTTCAGTTGTAGAATCATAAATAATAAACAAAGCCTAATGAATCCACTTAAAATTAAATTCATTAGGCTTTATTTCATCGGTAAAGTTACTGTTCTAGCTGTAATCAGATTTATCCTCTTACGCTCTTTCTATTTAATGATATTCTCTTATATAGCCTCCCTACGAAATTTCCCATAAAGAACCAAAAGAAAGTAGTAGAAAAATAAATCTCATAGGAAAAAATACCTACAATTCTTGTACCTACTCCTATGAATAAAAATACTATAGCTAAGGCTATAAAAATACTATCGTAATAAAAGGGTTTTAGCTTTTTCACTGATCTGAAGCCTGTATAAGAGCCAAATATAAAAATAATTAGATAAGTTAGCATACTTAGAAACATATAACCACCTCCTATATTTATTATAATCCTATTTTTCCCAAATAATCAATATATTCCAAAATTTACTTTTTAACTTATAATCATTTTAACTATTAAGAAAATGAGATTCATTAACTAAAAATAAAAAGAACCCTTAGTTATAAGGATTCTTTTTATCTCATTATTTATTTCCAACCTGCTTTCTGAAGTCATCGGCAAAATCCAGCATGACATTTCTGACCTCATCTCTGTATTTTGGTCTTAAAAGAGGAGTAAGAATTTCCGCTGTACTTTCAATATCACCCTTTGAAAGCTGATTTTCTCCCATCTTTCTAAAGCATTCTGCTAGAACCTCCTTGAGTTCCTCCCGTTTATTATCCATAACCTTATCCATGACATAATCATAAAACTTCTGCTGGTCAGCGTTCATAATAACCTCCTTATATCTAAATATACCTTAGAATATTTTCCATAGCTTTATTATGGACATAACTACTAGGTTTTATGATTATATAGTTTTAAAAGTATGTTGTTAGTGTTATACTCAAGAAAAATGAGTGAAAGGGAGGTAATTATGTATATAGAGCATATTGCAATGTATGTAAATGATCTAGAAAAAACAAGGTATTTTTTCATCAAATATCTGGGAGCAAAATCAAATGATTTATACCATAATCAAAAAACTAATTTCAAGTCGTACTTTCTATCCTTTGATAATGGAGCTCGCTTGGAAATCATGAACAAGCCTCACCTGGTAGATGATGAAAAAAGCCTTCAGCGTACTGGATATATTCACATAGCCTTCAGTGTGGGTAGCAAGGAAAAGGTTGATACCTTGACTCAAGAATTAAAATCCCAGGGTTATAGGGTAGTTAGCGGTCCGAGAACCACTGGCGATGGCTATTATGAAAGCTGCATAATAGGAATTGAAGGAAATCAAATTGAATTAACGGTATAGCTTTTTGGTAAAGGCTATTATTCTATTTGCTTCCTGAAAACCAATCTTCAAATGAAATTTTAAGCTATCAGTATTATCCAGCTCACAGTCACTGGCAAATTCACTGCAGCCCTGCTCCTTAGCCCATTTTTCACATTCTGCTACAAGCTTCTTGGCAATTCCTTTATTACGATATTCATCCTTTACGTATATACCTTCTAAATACCCCACTGGGCTGCTTTCTGTTCCTTCTACATAATCATGCCTCAAGCTGCAATGAGCAAAAGCCACGGCCATATCTTTCTCTAGAAAAATAAAAACTCCTTCCTCAGCATTAACCTTCTGAAACTCTTTCTCAAGCAAATCAAAATTATTATCTGGCCATAATAGCATAGCTAATTCAGCTACTATAGCGCTATCTTCAGCAGTAGCCTGTCTAATCAATAATAGCACCCCTTTCAGCAAATGTTTTAGAACATTTTACCATAATATTGGGGATAAAAAAAGACACTAAGCAGTGTCTCCTATTTTCTATTCTTCAATTCTAAAGGTTCTATAAAAATTCTCAACCAGCTCACAAATCTTCATTTTTTTTATTTGGCTATCTGAGTATTTTAATCCCTGATGTTCCTTCATATCAATACAAGCTCCAACGAGCTCAGTCTTACTATTGAATTCTTTCATAAAATCATAATATGTGTGTCTTAAAACTATCTTCATTTGTTTATCCTTCCTCCATATTAACTTCAACAATATATTTTGACATATATAGTAACAAGAATCAATAAGAATGTCGAATTTTGCATTATTTTACAACAAAAAAATATGCACATACTTCAATGTGCATATATATAAATTTTACCAGTATTCAACATGAATGAATCAACAGTCCATATTATACTATGTTTTCTCCACAGTTAATATCAAAGGGAGCAATAAGCAGCTTTATTATGTCCTTCCAAAAGCTACTAAAAAACCACTTCGTTGCTTCATGATAAGCCTCAAGATTTTCAAATTCCCAGTATGAATAGTATTTTACACACTTAATGATCTTTGTTAATTCTCTTGGTGGAGTATCAATAGTATCAAAGGTATAAAATCTTTTTAAGTATTTTATATCAGTGCAGCCTTTCTGCTCCCTTTGCTTGTCCTGCATCTTTTTAACCATCTCTTCAAACTCATCGATCCTTGAAGGCTTTACCTGGAATAGCTTTATTTCTGAAAATACTTTATCCATAATTCTCCCCCTCACACTTTATATCTATAGATTATCTTGTCCCAAAAATATCTCATATAAACAACTGATTAATAAGAAGCTTTATAATTTCAAACTAAAGGATGTTTTTTGATAAAATCATCAATAGATAATTTAAAGGTCAAGTTATCATAATACTTCCCTTTAACATCTTGTGTAATTTTTTCTCTATTACACTCATCAAAGCCTAACTTTTCAGCAAGACCAATCATTCTATAGTTTCCTGACCAGGTTTGGGTATAAATCTCATTAATTCCTTTTGACTTAAGATAATATATAAATAATTTTAGCGCAGAGGTAGCATAGCCCTTTCTTCGTGCATTAACAGAACAAATAGCTACACCTATGGTACATTTTCCATCACCCTTTGTATAGCAGTAATTATCATCAATATTATAGGAACCGCATCCACCTATATGAGTCTTTTCTTTATTATTTATGGAGATTTCAAAGGTTCTTCTTATTCGATTTTCGTCCTTTTGCTCACGGAGTCTTTTAAGCTTCTTTTCACGGAATTTATAGGGATCAAAGGGCTCTTGATTATAATAATCCCAAGGTGAGTCCCAAAACTTCCATTCAGTCTCTACAGTTTCCCAGTATATATCATCATCAATATCTGATTCTACATAATCTCGAAGTATAATAGATTCTCCTTTTATCTCCATAGCCATGCTCCTTTTTACCACAAATTAAATGAAGACGTTTTAAATTTATACTAGAATAGTGGATAGGTGTATTGACTCTATGAAGTAATACACAAATATTAATATCCAGCATCCTCATTCGCTATAAGTAATTTTATTCTACCCGTCTCTGATTGCCCTTCTATTATTGAAAGAGTATTACATACCCTGTCCATTGATACACAGTCCACACATCTATTAAGAGTCGCACAGGGAGGATTCAAGCCTGTCCTTCTTGCATTTAAAGGACAGGCTACATTTTTCACTCTCTTTATGGCTTCCTCTAAGGTATTAACAATTTTATTCTTTCCAACTACAATTATCACCTTGTCCGGTCCGAAGGTAATTGCAGCTACTCTATTACCACTATGATCTATGTTAACAATTCTGCCATCAATAGATATAGAATTAGAGCCTGTTATATACCAATCAGCTATAAGAGCTTTCTTTTTTACAGCTTGTCTTTCTTCTCTGCTTTTTGAAAGCTCCTTATCATATACGATATTACCTCTCTCTGATAGCAGATGAGTAATATTCATTTTTTGTAGAGTAAGAGAATGTCCAATTCCTATGGTGGAATTGCTGGGTATTATATTTAATATATATGCTTTAATTTCATTTAAGCTGTCGAAAGCTTCAACCTCTATATTTCGCAATCGAAAATTTTCTTTTAACACCTTTATATCAACATCCATTTCAGCATGTCCTCTCTTCAGTTTCAAAGAAATATAGTTTTTCAAGTAAACACAATCATTCTAAAGCTATCCATCTATATACAATTCATATAAATTACACTCATGTACTCTTTTGAAGGAGTTTTTGATAAACTCTTTATCTTCACCGATATAATGAGAAAAGGTGCCACAAACATATAGCTTATTTATCATAGGTTGGACAGCCTTATCACATTCTACATCCTCAGCATATACATGAAGATATGATTCCTTCCAGATAAAGCCCCTATCCTTATACCAATCATTTACCCACTTATCATCTCTTGTCCATGCTTGAAGCCTCTTTACTCCCGTGCCTTTTATCCCATTAATTGCCTCTGATAACAATAGGCTTCCAACTCCTAATTTCCTGTATTCCGGTAATACTCCTAAATGCCAGATCACTCCACCAAGCTCATTAGTTTTATGACAAACCTCTCCTATTTTTCTTTCATATTCTATATCTATAAAACCTATAATCTTATTATCAACCTCTGCAACTAATTCAATTGATGGATTTGAATAAGACTCCTTTTCACGAAGGACGTTATCGAAATAGGCACTGTCTAAAAAGGATAAAACTCTACATCTCACCCACTGAAGATTATCCTCATCTCTATATTCTCTTATTATCATTATTATCTCCTATGACTCTGGAATTATAGTCTGTCCATATACTCCCATATTTTTTTACAAAAACCACCATAACAAGCAATACAAAAGCGACTGCTCTACAACTCCTTAATCCCTTCTGCATCACACCTCAACCTATAAAAATATTGAACAATTTCTTCTTCAGTGATTATTGTATCGCCCATATTTCTTAATGTTCTTTTTCCAACTCTTCTATCTAAGATAACCAATATTTTAATTAATGTATTATTTGATTTTATCAAAGCTTCTATAGGGGAATTTAGATATTCATTTACTGCTTCAATAAACTCCACTTGGGAATATACACCTTCCTTTGGCTGTTGGTAATAATCCCTCTTCAGTGTGCACATATTATAGACTTCGTTTCCATCAACAGTTATATACGTTCTTCCAATTCCATCGTGAATTCTATAATTAGAACAGAAAAAATCCACTCTTTCCTTTAATGAAGTACACAAGAAACCTTGCAAATGCTTTTTAGTCTTGCTCCACATTGCTTCACCTCTAAAAAATCTTCACATTTCTATCTATCACAAAGGCTATAGAAACTTTTCCTTTATCCATGAACTTATAAAGTTACCGCAACCTTCTGTTGTCCTGCAAATATAGAATCCCTGCACAATGATGTATTGGAATAAAGGATATGTTCACCGTCTGAAATTTATCCTTAATTTCATCGTAAACTATGTAATACTCTTCATCATCCCATAGTTCTCCTGCTTTCAATCTACATTCTTCTAGCTTCTCTCTAGTTTCAAAGGCTATATCACCAATGATTATTTCACCGTCATCATTTAAGTAGCCAGTGAGATTATTGATAAACTCTACCTTCTCTTTATCATTTAAGTGATGCAAGGCATAAGTGCTTATTATATAATCAAACTTAATATTATCTAACTCTGAGGGCAGTTCTTTAGAAAAATCATATTGATACAATTGTGCATATGGCATTTTTTCCTTTGCTATTTCAATCATTCTCTCAGAAAAATCAATACCATATATCGAGTATCCATCTCTGTACAGTTTATTTGCTAGAGTGCCGGTGCCAATTCCAATATCTAATATTGTTCCTTTATCCTTTTCACGTATCTTATTATAAATAATATTAAGAATATCCTTATAGCCCGCAAATGGATATTCATTATTATCATCACTTAAATTTACACTCTTATCATATCCATCAGCCCATAAATCAAAATCTTTGTTATCGAACATATAATATCCTATCTCCTCTCGTCTTTCATTTTCTCATTTATAAATATTGCTACCGCTTTATCTGCCAATATTACCCTATGAAACAACAATATCATATATTTCTAGATAATCAGAAGCTTAATATTCCTTTGTAACAACATGCTCCACTGACTCTTTCATATTTAACAGCTTTTCTGCAAAGAAACTTGGATAAGCATAAAAATTATCAAAATCCTTTACAGGGAGCCAAACCATATGCTCTCTATCACCATGAATACCATGGCTGTTACTGATTGGCAATTCCCGTGTCCCTCGTGGTTTCATTAAAAAATAAAAGGCAACCTCATGACAAGGTACCCCTTCAAGGTTTTCTGTGCCAATAAAAAAGTTTTCGTGAATGTACGCCAAGCGTTCAATCTCATATTCTACACCAGTTTCCTCAAGAACCTCACGACAGACTGCAGCTTCTGCAGTTTCATTTTGATGCACTCCTCCACCCACAGAGTAGTAGTATGGATCCCTATCATTTTTAACCATGAGTACATGCCCTTCTTCAATTATGATAGCTGCAGCACGATACCTAAACCAACCGCTATTATTTAAGAATCCACAATCCGCCATTAATTTATCTCCCCTTAATTTTTCCGTTTTAAGCTTATACCTTGCTCAATTTATCAATAGCAGCCTTTTCATCAGGCAGGAAAAATATATTCCTTCCTTTATTGCTTTCATATATAAAGTCTCTAAGGCTCTTGCTTGTGTATACAGAAAAATCACCTACAATGGCTATGTTCACATGATAGTTAATGAACTTTTGCAGTATTTCTCCTGCAAGCTTTGTTTTCAAATCAAAAAACTCTTCACTTATCAATGACTTATCTATAATTATACGGGAACAGCCAGTTTCCCATCCTACAGTTGCTATAAGATCTAATGCCGACTGTACATCATTTATAAGTATATCGCTGCTATCTAAAACAGCAATCTCAGTATTATTTTCTTTTATTATATTTATTTTCATATTTTATCTTTAGTGAGATAGTGTTTGTAGTACTAAACTCTCACTAAATACTCCTTTATCATTTTATAGTGTTCATCAGTTCATAATAGAGTTCATTAATGTGTATATCTTTCTTGTAGTATTTATATTCCTAACAGTTACCTTCTTATAAGCCTTTGTCCCTATAAGCTTATTAAGCTTGCTCTTGGTGACATTATCTCTAGAAACTACCCAAATCACTTCCGTATCAGAGGATATTACCGTGTCTATATCAGCCTTTGGCTTTACTTGATCAATAAGCTCCTGAGGAGTTATATCCTCCCAGAGAAAAAGAATATCACATTTCATAGAACCATCATTGCTCAAATCCTCAGGAATCATAGCTAGGAGCCTTTCAAAATCCTCATGAGTTCTAAGCAAAACCTTAATATCCAGGCTAAAATCCTCTAGTATTGCTTTTTCCAAAAGCTCTGAAAGCTCATTAATTCTATAATCTGTGGCTTTGAATATTACATTACCGGAATTTATATATGCAATTACCTCTTCCATGCCTGCTCTTTCGAAGGTTTCCTTCAAAAGCTTCATGGAAATTTTATTATTACCACCAACATTAATACCTCTCAGCAGTGCTACGTATATCACTAATCTCCCTCCTTTAGCTATAGACTACAAGGACTTAACAATACCACCAGCTTATATAAAGCTTCCTTATCCTATAATAATATAATATACATAACTCCTTTACAATAACTGGAAAGATAATAATCACCTATATTTTGTCATTTACTATATTATGATGTGTAAGTTAATTGAATGGTGAATTATCTTTTGGTAAAGCTCATTTATTTTGCGCTTATCTCTTCACTGATACCATCTCAATGAATATCCTAGATATATACTATTTTTTTGGAGGCTTTAAATGGGTTACTACGTTATGGTAGAACCAGAGGTTAAAATATATGTGGAGGACTTAAATCCTAGAGGAGAAGAAACAATTTTATTTCTCCATGGGTGGCCAGCTAGCCACCGACTCTTTGAGTATCAGTTTAATGTGCTTCCCAAAATGGGTTATCGCTGCATAGGTATAGATACACGAGGCTTTGGAATGTCAGACAAGCCTTTTGAGGGCTATGATTATGACAGACTAGCAGATGATGTAAGGGCAGTAGTGGATGCACTAAAGCTTAAGAGCTTTGTATTAGCAGGACACTCTACTGGAGGAGCAATAGCCATAAGATATATGGCTAGATATAGGGGTTATAGTGTATCAAAGCTTGTGCTTATCGCTGCCGCAGCTCCTAGCCTTATAAAAAGGCCAAACTTCCCCTGTGGGCTTAACAAGGAGGATGTCCTTAAGATGATTGAAGAAACCTATGAGGATCGTCCACAGATGCTCAGAGATTTTGGAAGTAATTTTTTCTTCCAGCATACCAGTGAGCCGCTGAACGACTGGCTATTTAATATGGGATTGCAGGCTGCCAGCTGGGCTACTGCAGCAATTGAAGAAACCTGGATTAAAGAAGTGCTTTTCTCCGACCTAAAGGAAATAAAGGCTGATACCTTGATAATTCACGGTATCCACGATAAGATTGTCCCCTTCTGTTTAGGGGAAATACAGAATCAAAATATCAGGAATTCAAAACTTGTCCCCTTCCAATTCAGCGGTCATGGATCCTTCTATGACGAAAAGGATAAGTTTAATGATGAATTAATAAAGTTTATTAAGAATTGTTGATATTAGCAAAGTATTATTGACATATGCCATTAATTAAATTATAATTATATTAATAAATGGCATATGCCAAAATTATTTTATGGGGTGATTAAATATGCCTAGGCCATTGAAAAGAAGAAGAATATGTTCCCTCCCTAAAAATAGAAGCTTTGGTCCCACAGGATTACTGGGAAAGGAAATAGCTATTATCACCATGACTTTAGATGAATATGAAGCTATTCGATTAATTGACCTAGATGGTATGAGCCAGGAAGCCTGTGCAGAGAGCATGGGAGTAGCCAGAACAACAGCCCAAGCTATTTATAATAGTGCGAGAGTTAAGCTTGCAGAATGTCTTATCAATGGTCATGAGCTCCGTATAGAAGGTGGAGAATATATCCTCTGCCAGGGTGAAAAGCTCGGCTGTAGCTGTAATCACTGTCATAAAAAAAGATCTATATTGCAAATAAAAAATGGAGATGATTAACATGAAAATTGCAGTAACCTATGAGAATGGAAAGGTATTTCAGCACTTTGGACACACTGAACAATTTAAGCTCTACTCTATTGAAAATGATAAAGTAGCAGAAGAGAGGGTTGTTAATACTGAAGGAAGCGGTCATGGTGCATTAGCTGGCTTCTTAAAAAGCCTAGAAGTTAATACTCTCATCTGTGGAGGTATTGGTGGTGGTGCTAAGGCAGCTCTTTCTGCAGCAGGCATTACTTTATACGGAGGTGTTTCAGGAGATGCTGATGAAGCTGTAGCTCAATTATTAGCCGGAACTCTTTCTTACAACTCTGATGCAACCTGTAATCATCATCACGGTGACCATCATCATGATCACCACCATGAACATAATGGCAGCTGTGGTCACGGAAGCTGCGGAAGCCATTAATTATAGCTTATGAATAGAAAAGACAGGGCTTAAGGTGCTCTGTCTTTTTCTTATCTTTATATAATAAGCTATGATTTCTTTATTAAGCTCCCCTTTAACTCTGGTTCTAAAACATGCTTTATTAGATGATGTATAAGCTCCTTATCTAGCTTTCCTGTAACTAAATCAAAGATACTTGTTTTTCCCTCCATATCGTTAAAGGTATCCATAAGATTCACTACATAGCCTATCCCTGGCTCTTCATTCCAGCGACTTATAACCTCATCGCCATTGAAATAAAAGCGAATAAATCTTGTATTAGATATCTCAGGAAATACTAGCTTCACCTTTAAGGTTAGAAGATCATCTTCATTTTTTGCAAATATACCTATGGCCTTTAGAAGATAAACCTCATCATTTACATTGATTTTGCTTTCTTCATAGCTCCCAAGTCCTACAGGTATTTTATAAAAGACTTCTCCTTCCTGGAAGGTTATAAAAAGCTTGTTTTCTATCACAGAAAAGGCTACAGTCTTTATACCCTTGGTATAATTATTTTGTATCATCTGTACCAGAATAGGGACGATACCTATGGAGCCTATATTTTCATATTCATAGGATAAACCATCAATTTCTTTAAGCTCCCTCTTAAAGGATTTTTTCACTATATAGCTGTCCTTGGTAGAGTATCCATCTAAAGCTCTACAAAGCTTCTTTGAGCTTATTCTGCTGTAAAAGGTTGGCATCACCTCTTCCACCCTAGATAGATATTTCTCGCTGACATTGAAAAAATCACTGCCATGGAACATAAAGTTTTCTCCACCGGTCACCGCTGCTACAATGCCGCTGTCAGGAAAAGCCACCACATTCTGACCAAACATACCGTTAAGAACAATGGCATTAGGGCTCTCTCCTACCCATACATGATAGCCATAATCATAGCGACTTACAGCTTCATCTACCTCTGACTTTTTACTTGTGGCTGCCTCCATCCATTCTCTAGATATCAGCTGTTTTCCCTTCCATGCTCCTTTATTAAGGTAAAGAGCTCCCAGCTTAGCCATATCCTCTAGAAGTAAATACAGACCCCAGCCTCCCTTTTCTATACCTTTAGGGCATGTTTCCCAATGATAGCAGTAAATTTCCATGGGATCAAATAGTCTGGGTTTTAAGTACTCTGTAACGCTTATCCCTGTCTTCATCCTTACTATTGCTGCCAGCATATAGGAGTTCATGCTATTGTAATTAAACTTTGTACCAGGATCAAATTTAAGAGTAGCCTCTAAAAACCCCCGTATCCAATCCTCCTCAACAATAGATCCAACCTCATTGAAGGCTATCCCACTGGTCATGGTAAGAAGATGCTCTACTGTGAGATTTCTAAGCTTCAGCTTAACAACTGCCGAGGACTGCTCATCAAAAATCTTAACCACCTTTTCATCTAGAGAAAGCTTTCCCTCCTCAACTAAAAAACCTATAGCAAGACCGGTAACACTCTTAGTAAAAGAAAAAACTTCATGCCACACTTTATTGGTATAAGGGGAAAAATTACACTCTGCTATAACATTATCATTCTTAATTATCATTGCTGAATGGAGCTTTCCTTCAGTTTTTTCATAAAGCTCTCTATAATATTCCTCCAGAAGAGATGAGGATATCCCCTGCTCCTCAGGTGAACTCCTAGGTAGAGGCACAGTATTCCCTTCAGCAAATTCCACCTTGCTAGGAGAATATTTAACTATAGGAATTGTGGCATTAGTTCTATCCAAGAGCTGGCGAAGAAACTTTGCTGTATTTAATTGATATTTTATAGTCATCACTTCACCTCCGATTGATGATAATTATAGCATAACTGTTTTGGGAATTTAATATTAAATTAGAAAATTATAATAAACCTAAGATAACCCTTGAATTTCCATCTACCTTGCATTACAATATAGTTAGTAACTTGTTATGCAAGGTAGTATAAGGAGGACAACTAATGATTCCATCGCAGATGCTTAAGGGTATGCTGGAGGGCTGTATTTTAGAAATCATAAATATGCAGGAAACCTACGCCTATGAGATATCAGAAAAGCTTAAAAAATATGGCTTTGGCGAAATATCCGAGGGTACCATATACCCAATAATATTAAGATTGCAGAAAAATGAAATGATAAGCGCTACCTTAAAGGACTCTAGTACCGGACCTAAAAGAAAATATTATTCACTAACCTCAAGAGGCCAAGAAGCATTAGTAGAGTTTAAAGACAATTGGAATGAATTAAATTATGCTGTAAATAATCTATTACAGGGGGATGCTGTAAATGAATAAAAAGTGTAAAGAATTGCTCCGAAAAAATAACGATAGAGAAAAAAAATTACTTAAGAGCAATAATGAAATCTATACAGATATGATAGTTTACCTTCGAGGCTCAGACATGACTATGTATAATCAGGAGTTAGTTCGTGAAGATCTAATTCAGATGATTCTTGATGGACAGGACCGTGGAGAAGATATCCAGAAGGTTATGGGATGCAATTATAAAGAAGTCTGTGATGAAATTATAGAGAATATGCCTAAAAGAACTAAGACTCAAAAGCTTTGTGATATAATCGAATCCTACCTTTCATATATCTGGATAATAGGCTTCATAACAATAATAAAATTTTTAATTAGTGGCCTTGCTAATGGAGAGAATACTATCGTACTTCCTATTTCTGTAGGAGACATAATTAACATGTTAATTATAATTATCGCTGCTAACTTAATCGTAAATTACATTATTAAAAATTCCTTTAAAAATAAAAAAGAAAATAAAATCATATCTTTTATAAAGCTATGGCTTTTATTCATGTTGCTACTTAGCCTAGCTATTGCCAATGCATATTTTTTAGATACCACCTTAGTAACCATCCCTTTAATAACAGCAATTATTATTGTAGGAGCAATATTTATTACTCAAAAACTAATATCTAATTATATTCTTTAAGCTTATAAGAAAGCATAGATTTTTAACACCTTACTGTTATAAATCTATGCTTATTTATCACCAATTAACTTTTATATCACCTAACTATAGGTAAAATACTCCTCCATCAGCTTCTCCAGCTCCCCCTCTGCCTTTATCTTATCTGCATATAAAGAATTTAGTCTCTCGTAGTCATCAGAGAAAGCTTCTATCTCTTCTTCTATGAGCTTTAGCTCCTCTTCCTTTTTTTCTATCTCACCCTCAAGCTTTTCCTTTCTCCACAAACTGTTTCCTGATAGCATTCCATTAGAAGCCTTATTGTTATTTTGTCCCTTCTCAGCCTTATCTGTTTTTATTTCAGCTTTTTTGTCATCCTTCTCCGCTTCCTCTAGTTTTTGTGCCTTGACCTCTAAAGACTTTTTCCTATAATATTCATAGTCCCCTTCATAGGAATAAAGCTTCCCATCCTTGAGCTCAACAACTCTCGTGGCGATGTTATTGATAAACTGTCTATCGTGGGATACAAATAATATTGTTCCTTTAAAGGCCTTTAGAAGCTCCTCAAGCTCTTCCCTGGAACCAATGTCTAGGTGGTTTGTAGGCTCATCTAGGATCAAAAGGTTCACTGGGTTATACATAATCATTGCTAGCTTCAGTCTGCTCCTTTCCCCTCCTGAAAGACCACTAAGCTTCTTAAAGACACCTTCTCCATAAAACATGTATTTCGCCAGATACTCTCTTGCTTTTCCTTCTGTCATGACGATATCCTCTCTGAAGGTGTCAAGAACCGTTTTATTATTATCAGCAAAGGTGACATTCTGAGGAAGATAGGCTAGGAGTGTTGAGCTTCCTAGCTCAGCCAGGCCAGAATCCGCCGTCTCATAGCCCAATAGCATTTTAATTAAAGTAGACTTGCCACAGCCGTTAGAGCCTATGAGACTCACTGCCTCACCATGCCTGATTAATAAATCTGCATTATTCAATATGGTTTTATGACCATAGCTCTTCCTTAGGCCTTCTATTACTACGACTTCATTTCCTGACCTGCCACCTGATTTAGCATTTATGGATATACTACTTCTATCAAATACAGGCTTATGAATCTTTTCCATTTTGTCCAGCATCTTCTGCATACTGGCGGCCTTTTTAAAGAACTTGGGATTATCTCCTCTCTGACCCCAGTCTCTAAGCTGAGCTATAGACTTCTCCATAGCCTTTATCTTCTTTTGCTGATCCTCATAGTCATCCAGCTGAAGCTGAAGCTGTCTTTCCTTTTCCTTCACATAGGCAGTATAGTTCCCCTGATAGGTGGTAGATACCATATCCTCTATTTCTACTATCTTTGTAGCTACCTTATCTAAAAAATATCTGTCATGAGAAATTAGAAGTACGACTCCCTTGTATTCCTTAAGATAATCCTCCAGCCACTCTAATGCCTCTAAATCCAAATGATTAGAAGGCTCATCTAAAAGGAGTATATCAGGACTCTCCAAAAGGATTTTTCCAAGGATTACTGTGGTTTTCTCTCCTCCACTGAGCTTATGAAAGTCCTGTTCTAAAAACTCTTCACTTATCTTAAGTCCTGTGCATACCTTGCTGAGCTTCTCTTCTCTTTCATAGCCACCTAAGCCCTCAAAGGTTAATTGAAGCTCTGAGTAGCTATTTAGTATTTTTTCAGCTTCCTCTTCCCCTGCAGCAGTGAGCTTCTTCTCCAAAAGCTTCATGGAACCTTCAAGCTCAAGAAGCTCCTTAAAGGCTTCCTGTAATACATCCTTCACCCTATAACCCTCTGGGTAATTGGGCATCTGCTCCAGATAACCCAGGGTAGCTCCCTTTCTCACCGTGAGCATCCCCTTTTCATAGCCCTCTATACCCATGATTATCTTAAATAAGGTGGTTTTGCCACAGCCGTTATCTCCTACTATTCCAACCCTATCCTTAGTCATCACCTCAAAGGTTATATCCTCTAAAACCATGGTAGCTCCATAGTATTTTTGTAATTTATTTAAAGCTAATTCTATCATTTTTAACATCTCCTAAGCTATTCTTGCAATATTTATTAATCTTAATGGTCAGCAGAACCAAAACGGGTATATAAAGCAGAGCTAATAATCCAAAGGTCATATGAAAGTCCAGCTTGTGGGCTAAGACACCAAAAAGCGGAAAGACAGCTATCATAAACAGACTAAAGCATAGTCCATCAAAGGATAATATCGTTGCCCTATATTCAGATGGTAGCCTTTCATTTATATAAGCACTAAATATCGTGTAAGCAACACCACCGGTTATGGAAATAAAAAGAAAGAATATAATAGAATAGCTCCTGAAAAATCCTAGTCCTACTAAAGACCCTACGCTTATCAAGGCTATAATTATTAAGCTCCCCATAAGCTTTAACACCTTTTCAATTTTATAAGCATACCTGGAGGTCACTGCTTCTATGAAGCACCCCAGAGCACAGATCACTGCAATGGCAGTCTTTGAATAGCCCATATCTGAAAAAAACTGCTGACTGTAAAAAAACACAGTGGTTTGTAGGCTTCCAACTAAGGCAGAAAATAATATAAGATATAAAACTACCTTTCTCTCTCTAAGGACCTTTATGCTTGTTTTTACTTGATATATTAAGGAATTGCCGGTACCTCTCTCATTAACCTCACCCTCTGGAGGCTCAGAAAATCCAAGAGCTGTGATAAAGGCAGCACCTTGAATAAGGCCTCCTAAAATATAGGCATATAAAAATTTTATATCTGCTAATATTCCTCCTAATATAAGTGCCACCCCTTGTGCAGTACCTATTAAAAAATTAACCTTACCCCATATTCTTTTGTATGAGCCTTCTTCACCTAATGCCTTTAAGCTGTCATAAGAAAGTGCTTCCGCAGCTCCAGAATGTAAATTCATCCCTGCAGCACTGATCACAAAGGCTAAGGCAAAGCCCCAAAAGGATGAAGAGGAAATCATGAGAAGGCAGCTAACCACAGAAGCTGCTCTTCCTAAAACCACCGTAAGCTTCTTACCATATACATCTGCAATGGCTCCTGTAGGCAGCTCGAACAGCAGACTGGTAATATGATAAATAGCTTCTAAAGCTCCTATTTGAACTAGAGACATACCCTTAAAAGCAAGATACAGTACCCAAATTGCGGAGGTTATGTCTAACCCCAGTAAAAAACTATATATATAACTTAACAATACGTTTTTTCTTAATTTATTTTTTATATCCATTTTAAGCTCCTCCAATATTATCTTTTTGCAAATAAAAATAAGCCCTAAATCTGCATCTCTTAAGGAAAGAAATAGTCAGAGTAATATGGCTTATGGGAGCTGTGCATATATTAAAATCAGTACAAAATAAAAGGACTCAAAGCTAATCCCTGAGTCCGCATCTTCATAAACATAAAAACATAATAGAAGATAAAAAATCATGGATTTGCAAAATAGTCAGTACTTATTCTAAAAATGGACGCACTTCTCCCGTTGAAGCCTAAAATTGCACTTTTTGTAACGGAGCTGCTGTATTTCCATTGTTTATTTGTGTTAAACCTGAAAGTACTAACTGTATAATCCATGTCTATCCTCCTTCTTCAAATAATTTCAATCAATATAATTATATGCTTAATTGTTAAAATATTCAACATATTAATTTATGAATAAAGAACGAAAAACATCCTTACTATAAATTTTATTGCTATTAATAGACGTATTTGATAATATATTCCCGTACCATATATTGTAAACCAGCAAAAAGAAAAGGATGTAGGATAATATATGAGCATTAATAAAATACTCATTTTTATAATAGTACTGATAATTGCCCTTGCTACCGTAGGCTATAAGTACGGAAACAGCTATATACCAATGGTGTATCATAAAAAGGATGCACTGAGGGTTGCCTGTGTGGGTGATTCCATAACCTATGGTGCCAGGATAAAAGGAAGGAAGCTGAA
Organism: Alloiococcus sp. CFN-8; assembly: GCF_049943125.1. Taxonomy (GTDB): domain Bacteria; phylum Bacillota; class Clostridia; order Clostridiales; family Clostridiaceae; genus JAEXZL01. The sequence continues at coordinate 1,883,266 of NZ_CP188040.1, read as the reverse complement.
CTCATACCCCATTAAGCTTCAGAGACTTTTAGGTAAGGATTACTATGTGGAGAACTTCGGTGCCAGTGGACATACCCTTATGAGTTCTGGAGACAGGCCATATATTTCAAACAAAAGCTTTAATTTATCCCAGGAGTTTAAGCCTGATATTGTGGTTATCATGCTGGGAACTAACGATGCTAAAAAGCTCAATTGGACCTCCGTTGATGAATATATCAAGGATTATAAAGCACTGATTTCCTACTATAAAGCACTTCCCACAAAACCACAGATATATATAATAACCCCTCCTAAGGCCTTTCCTTTAAACGGTGAATCTGCAGTGAAATTTGACATACGGAATGAAGCTCTAGAAGATATGACCGAAGCTATAAAACGACTGTCTGAAGAGGAAGCTATTGGACTCATAGATCTTAATGCTACTATTTCCAATCATCCAGAATTCTTCACCTTTGACGGAGTACATCCAGACGCTAAGGGAGCAAGCCATATTGCAAATACTGTATTTCAAAGCTTAAGAGCTTCAAAATAAAAATGTAGTACTTATCACAGTTAATGAGATAAGTACTACATTTTTTATTATCATTGAAAGAGCATTTCATAATATCTCTGTATATTTCCCTGAAGCTCCAGGAGATTAATATTTCTTCCATACCTTAAGGTCTCTTTACCTTCTACATAAAGAAAAAATGTTGGCAAAGAGAATACACCATAGCTTGATGCAAGCTCTAGCTCCTCTTCCCCATTTATTTCTCCTCCCTTAAGCTTTGGAAAGCTTTTAATAATTTCCTCTACCTTAAGCTTTATAAGCTCACAGGCTCCACACTGGCTGCCGGTGAAATATATTATTGCCATGGTGTTTTCTCTAATAAAATCTTCAACGGCTTCTTTGGAGTTAAGCTTAATCATCAGTAATCACTCCTTACGGTTATATTACCTATTATTATATATAAACTTCACCCTTACTCCAATAGATTAAAGGTAAGTCAATAAAGTAACTTCATTTTTTAAAGTTACTTGCTATTATCAACCGTATTTTATATAATGAGATTAATTTACTTAAGGAGGATTTTCCAATGGAGTCATTAATTTCACTAGATAATATAAGCTTTCTTCTTGTTTTCTTAGAAGGCATTATATCTTTCTTTTCCCCCTGCATTATACCCTTAATTCCTGTATACATGAGCTATCTCGCTGGAGCAACAGATGGTGTTACCTCTGACGGACAGCTCTCCTATGATAGAAAAAAGGTATTCCTGCACACGGTATTTTTTGTTTTAGGTATATCCTTCTCCTTCTTTATTCTAGGAGTGTCCTTCACTGCCTTAGGAGGCTTTTTCAACAAAAATCAGCTTCTATTTACCCGTATCTCAGGGATATTAATCATATTGCTGGGACTCTTCCAGTTAGGCTTTTTGGATTTCAAATTTTTAAATACTAATAGAAGATTCAATGTGAATCTCAATAAGAGAAAGGTTAATCCCATTACAGCCTTAATCATGGGCTTTACCTTCAGCTTTGCCTGGACTCCCTGCGTAGGACCAGCTTTATCCTCTGTATTAATTCTAGCATCAGGAACCAGCAGTGCTTTTGCTGGTAATATGCTGATACTGCTATATTCAGCAGGGTTTATCATCCCCTTCCTTCTCTTAGGCTTGTTTACTACCCAGGTGCTAAACTTCCTTAAGAAAAACAAAAAGGTTATAAAGTACACCGTTAAGGTTGGAGGAGTTATACTTGTCTTAATGGGAATAATGACCTTTACCGGATGGATGAACAATATTTCAGGCTATTTAAACTCTGTATCTCCAAACTCTACAGTGAGCTCTCAAGAGGATAAGAGCGAGGGTGACACTACAAAGGAACAGGATCAGGAAGCTACTCCAGAAGCTCCAGAAGAAGCAGAAGAGGAGAGTACCCCTGCCATTGACTTCACCTTAACAGATCAATACGGAAACGAGCACAAGCTTTCCGATTATAAAGGCAAAGTAGTATTCTTAAACTTCTGGGCCACCTGGTGTCCTCCCTGTCGTAAGGAAATGCCTGATATACAGGCCCTTTATGAAAAATACAATAAAAACAGTGAGGATGTAGTTATATTAGGTGTTGCAAGTCCTAAGTCTGCTGAAAATCCTAATACTAGAGAAACGGATAAGGAAGGAGTTCTCAGCTTCCTTGAAGAAAACGACCTTAGCTTCCCAATCCTTTTTGATAATACTGGTGATGTGTTCTATGAATATTATGTGCAATCACTTCCTACCACTTATCTTATAGATAAAGAAGGTAATATTCACGGCTATGCTCCTGGTATGCTTACCAAGGACATAATGGAAAGGGTAATACAGCAAACCCTAGAGGCAACTGAATAAACATCACTTTTAAAGGAGATATATTCATGAAAAATCTATACAACCTGCCCTGCAGCATAGCTCAGAGCCTTAATATTATCGGTGACAAATGGACTCTACTCATTGTAAAACAGCTGTTTATGGGCAATAACACCTATAATCTACTGATGAACAGCTTAAAGGGAATACCCACAAACCTCCTTTCAAGCCGTCTAAAATCCATGGAGGAGGCTGGACTGATAAGTTCTAGCCTATATCAAAAGCATCCTCCCAGGTACAGCTATGAGCTTACGGAGATGGGAAAAGCCTTAGAGGATGTTTTAAATGCCATAACTCTATGGGGAAACAGGTATATCGATGACTGCGATAAGGAGCTTAAGCACAATGAATGTAGCTCACCCCTTGAGCTTCACTATCACTGTCCTAGCTGTAAAAGAGAGGTTTCCAGGGAAGAAATATTCATCAGTGAATAAACCAAATAAGAAAAATAATAGCCTGTACAGTAGTGTGATTTTACTCAGCTACTGTCACAGGCTATTTTTATTTTTACTTCATAAGGGGCATTTAATTTTTTCAAGTGCTCTAATTATTTCTAAACAGTCCTTTTCTTATATCTCTTAACAAAAATCATTGCACCAAGCAATGCACCAAGGCAAACTAAAATTACTATTATACCCCCGCTACTATAAGTACTCCTTGAAGTATTGGATTGAGATGAACCAGCTTCAGATCCCATACCAGGCCTTTCTGGTCTCTGATTTCCTTGAGAGTTAGGGGGCATACCTCCTCCAGGAAAGCCAGTGCTTCCATCTGACTCCTGACTAGGGACTTGTCCAGAATTTTCATCGAACACTTCTTCATCACCGGGAGCTTCTCCTAGGTTATTATTAAAGTTAGGGATGTTTCCTCCACCATTACCCATATTCATGGTGCCCATAACTTTAACATCAATTGAAGAAGCATCAATCAAGGAGCTGCTATCTGCAGATTGTCCTTCTGTAGTAGATGGAATAGTACCGTCAAGCTGTCCCTTAACACTCTCAGCTCTTAGCTTTACAGTGTTATATAGCATTTCAGCCGCCGCCTCATATTCCTCATAGCTGTAAAGAGCTGTAGGGTCTTCAGCTACTAAACTATCAATGGTGCTCCTTACATGGTTATAAACTTCTTCAAATCTTCCTCCATAGACATACTCCTCTACCAGCTGATTGAGGTAACCATGATATTTCTCTAAGTATTCATCACTTTCAAGTAGAGCCGCAAAGAATTCTCTGTCTTCTATACTTATCCCTGAAGAAAAGGGTGTATCTATAGGAAAGTTCACCACAGAAGAAGCATTAGAGGTACTAAAGCCACCAAAGGCTAAATTATAATCCCAAGGAACCATTGATAGCTGTCCATCCTCCTCATAAAGGTAATAATTATGAGCCATATTACCGGATAAGCTATCTAGATTAACCACAAAGGTATGCACTGCTAGATATTTTAGAACGCTGTCAACATCCATATATTCTTCAAGCTTATTGCCTTCAGAGATGTTTTTTAGAGCTTTTATCACTCTCTTATAATCAGATTTTGATGTGTCAAAGATATTTCCATCCCAAATTGCAGAATAGCTATCCACCTCATCATCTATATAATTAAGGTCACTGCCACCACCAGAAAACTTTCCTCCACCATTTCCTTGTGGTCTTTCCTGATCCATTCCACCTGGTATATTTTGTTCCATATTTCCAGTAGGAGGCTGAGCCCAATTTCCCATAGGAGGCTGATTCAGATTCTGTTCGCCATTTCCCATAGGAGGCATATTCATATTTCCCTGGCCTTCTGTAGGGGCACCTGCCATGCCCTCAGGTAATGGTTGTCCACCTTCTATAGGAGGTATGTTCATATCCTCCTGACCTTCTACTGTAGCACCTGTAGTACCATCAGATGGCTGTTGCTGGCCCATTCCACCGGGCATTACCTGGCTTCCTTCTCCTTCAGTAGGATTATTCATTTCCTGATTAACATTTCCTCCAAATCCAGCGGTCTCTGGCTTATAAAGCTCACCATAGCTCACTCCATAATTTCTTAAGGCAAAGCTCTCCTCCACTGCTTCTAAGGCAAGGTATACACCCCAGGCTTCACCATTTACTGAGATATCAGCATAGTTATAAAGGGAGGCGTTAACTCCTAGATAGGAAAACATATTATAAGTAATATATTCCTTCATGTTTGTAGCATCGGCATAGTTATTATTAAGCACTAGCTTATCCAAACCCATACAGGTTTGTCCATCTATATAATAATCAAATTCTATTTTAAAGCTGTATCGGTCCGTGGTGTCATCACTGTAAATCTGAGAAAGACTGGTATTCCCTTTAGCTCTGATACCCACATCCTCATAAAGCACTCCATTTACTTCTACATCACAGCGATAGTATTCCTCGTTTATGGCATTATCAATAAGTTCCTGCCACTGATCCTCATCCATTTTTATATTTATGGATATTATTTCATCAGTATTAAAAAGCTTCGACTCATATTCCATACTATGACCAGCACTGCCTGCCCAGTCTATAATTTTTTCAGAGAAGCCCATTACAATAAGTACTGCTGCGAGACCTAAGCTGACTATAGTCATCGCCAGGCGATCCTTGAGTTTATCTTTACTCATATTTTTAACCTCATATACTATGACATATACTCGCCATTATAGCTAACCAATACTGCCTTTTTTACACCCTTGATACCATATAGCTTGCTTATAAATGAGGTACTTGCATTCTTCATCCTTACTTCTGCTGAAATTTCAATTCCCTGTGCTGTTATGGTCTTTGTCTTAAGGACATATTTATCTACATCGCTATTAAGCATATTTACTGCAGCCTTTTCAGCCTCTTCATTATCACAGTTTAATACCAATACATAAGGATTTTCTGAGGCCTTACGCTTTGAAAATACTACAAGAACAATACCTATTATAAGGGAACCAATTACTGCTAGAGGAATCATACCTGCACCTATAACAATTCCTGAGGCTAGAGCCCAAAAGAGGAATACTATCTCCATGGGTTCCTTTATTGCTGCACGGAAACGTACTATGGAAAGAGCACCTACCATACCTAAGGAAAGGACAACGTTACTGGTTACCGCTAAAATTACGAAGGTGGTAATCAAGGTTAACCCTATAAGAGCAGAGGAAAAGCCCGCTGAATACATAACACCAGCGAAGGTCCTCTTATAAACTAAATAAATAAACAATCCTACCACACAGGCAAAAACCATTGCTAATGTAGTATCCAAAATAGAAAATTCAGCTATATTATTCAAAAAGCTGGATTTAAAAACATCATTAAAAGTCATTATTATTTCCTCCTAAATTATAATTCATATTGCCTGCTGGCAGCATATTTTGAAAAAGCTTCTGCCCTCACAACTCCTACTTGAACTATATCCCTTATAAGCTCAGGCATATAATCATCATACTTAATCTCCAGGACAATCCTTCCATCGGTAGGTGCTGGAATGCCTTCTATATCACCTTTCAAAAAATCCGTGGCATACAAGCCAGTAGATATATTCATATCAAAGGTAACTCTCACATTCCCTGCGTCATAGATATACGGCTCTCTTGTATACATAACCATGGTTCGCGGCCTTAGCTGCTGACTGATAATCTTCGTATAGAATTCCTGTATCAGACCCCTACCACTATCCAGCATCCAGCTGTAGTCACCAGAAAGGAGCCTTTCACACTCATCTTTTGTAATACTGCAGGAATGCTTCATACAGAGACCATTGATTTTCATCTTCTTTTCCAGCTTCATGAAAGAGGTGTCTCCATTATAATAGCGGATTCGAAACTTTTCCCTTTTAGGTGCTCCCTCCACCTTTTCCTTCAGGGCTTTATCATTATAATTATCAAAATAAAGACTGGAAATTTTATATTGTCCCTCTGTATCTGCATAGGAATCCTTATCCATCACTGCCCTAAGTCTCTGTCTCAAAGGAATATATTCTAGATAGCTTATCTCATATTTCAGCTCATGCCTATACCTAGCTGCTTTACTCATTTGATCACCTCCATCCTCGTAACCAAAGATTTTCTCTCTTCAAGCCTTCATTATTTAAATAAAGTTTACATTTTGATTTTAATCCTTTATTCTGCAGATAAAGTTAATCATAGGTGATGAAAATATGAAGTTTTCTACATATTAAAGTGAAAATTATAGCAAAGCATGAAAATTCACCGGGCTCAATTCCTTTTCTTAAGGAACAGAACCCCAAGTAACGATAAATACTATATAGAAAATTTTCTTTTAATATAGCGAAACCTTTAATATACACAAACGTCTGTTAAATGAAGGGAGGAGAGAATTTGGATAAGGACATCTTAGAAGAACTATATAAAAAATACTATAATACCGCTTATCTATATACTTTATCCCTTTGTAAAAGCAAGGATCAGGCTGAGGATATAATAGCCGATGCCTTTGTTAAAGCCTTCGTTTCTCTTAACGAGGCTACCAGCTTTAAGTACTGGCTTTTGGTGGTTTGCAGAAATCTATGGATTGATAGCCTCAGGAAGCAAAAAAAGCTTTCCAAGCTGCCCCTTGAGGATATTGTTCTAGAAAGCGGAGATGAAGAATTAGATTATAAGCTGCTCCTCACGGAAAGAAATCACTACATTTATACTTCTATTTCAAAGCTTCCAGATACTTATAAAGAAGTATTGATTTTATTCTATTATGGGGAGCTGTCCATAGCTGAAATATCAAAGCTCACAAAAATAACCCCCATGAATGTTAAAACTCTCCTTCATAGAGGAAGAAAAAAATTAAAGGAAATATTGGAGGAAAAGGATCATGAATTTCAAAGAAGCCTTTGAGAAATATAAAAATAATACAGCTTCAGAAGAAGAAAGAAGATTTGTAGAAGAAGAGCTAGAAAAAAACGCATTAATTTCAGACTACCTTCTAGATAATGAAGACTTAGATTTTGAGGCCGAAGCACCTCCTACTACCGAGGACTATAAAACACTAAATAACATTAAAAAGAGTATGAGGACAAGAAGCCTAGCCATAATCCTATCAACAATAGGCATTTTATTAATACTAGTACTAGCATTTAATTTTATCGGCAAGCCACTGCTTAACATGCTTTATTATAATCCAGATAAACACAGCTACTCCACCCATGATCCTGATATATCCGTAAGCCTTGATGCTTATATGGAGCTTCATAATCCTACTCTCAAATACAACAGCTCCTCTCTTACAAACTCAGGAATAAATAAATATGATATTCGTATTTACAGTCAACATTATTTAACCAATGAACTCCAAATATTAGATGGAAAACTTATAAAAGACTCCTTATACATTGAAAATACCAATGCCGGTGGAAATGAATTTTATGATACCATCTTTCCAGGAGCTTTTATCTATGGTAGAAGAGGTATAGATGAATTTGCCAAGGATGGTGAGGAAGCAGCCAAAATAGAAAAAGAACGAAGAGAAAATGAACTTACAGAAGCAAAAGCATATTTAAGTGAGCTCCCAAATTATATTGATGTAGGGGCCTATATCTCCTTCGACCACTATCTTACCCTGGAAGAGCTAACAATGATACCTTATAATGAAAAATACACAAATAGCATTATCTTGCTATGGGCCGGGGTAAATATTTCCAACACCTCAGAGGGCTCCTACCCTATGATAGGCTTTAATATGTATTTGTCTAATAGCTCTCGAAATAACTATGATAAAATAAACGAAAAGTATAAGGCATTTGATACCTGGAATACTTTAGAAGGCACTAGCGGTCCAATCTCCAGAGCCTATGAAGAACACTTTAAAGATATGATTAGCTTTCAGCTGGATAATATAGATTTTCTAAATACCCTGACAAATACGGGGATTGATTATGAAAGCTACTATAAAAGAGTCCAGTCATATATTAATGAAAATGGAGTTAAAACCTATGGGATAATAGTGAAAGGTACTGGAGAGGCTATATTAGAGCTTCTTGAGGAGCCTTATGTCAATGGAATATATATAGACGATATTACTTTAAGCACAAATTTAAATGGATATTAAAAGGAAGCCATCACGGCTTCCTTATTTTATACTATAAATTCTTATCTTATTATGAATCCTTACTTTAAAAGCTTAACAGCCTGCTCTGGAACATAAGAATTTTCTATGGAGTAGCTTCCATCTATCTTATTGGTAACTACTAATCCTTCAAGCTTTATTTCCTTTCCATTGAGCTTGACTATATTGGTATATCCAAATAGTTCAAGAGTATTATTACCCTTCTTAACTATGAGAAGAGGGTTGTCCATATCTGATGTATCGAGAGTTACCTCTGCACCCTTTCTTTCAAAGGCTTCCTTTGCATTAACAAAGAGTCTCTTAGAGGTAGCATCGAGATTTACACCTAATACTCTTTCCATGTATCTTCCTACTTCCGTATTATCAACAACTCCACCTAGCTGTTCAAAGCCTCTAGGAGCATAGCTGTATAGACCTACATCTCCACCTATGTGTCCACCATAGGTCCAACTGATGTTTGCTCTATCACTGATTACATTGTTAATCTTTCCTTCTAGAGCAAGAGCTATTTCTTCACTAGTTGGATCTGTGATACCAAAATACTCAGCATAAATTTCTCTAACTCTCGCTTCATCTGCTCCTTCTAAAAGCTCATTTGCATAATCTAAGGATATTTTAGCTGAAAGAAGCTTATTTATACTTTCATCAAAGGTAACACTAGAATAATTAGGATTTACCCCACCGATTATTGGTCCACCAGTTCCATGGTCAGAGGAGGAAATAACTACAGTTTGTCCATCCTTTTTAGCAAATTCTAGTGCTACTCCAACAGCATCATCATAGGCCAATATATCTCCTACCATACCAACAGTATCATTAGCATGAGCAGCCCAGTCTACCTTGCTGCCTTCTACCATAAGGAAGAAGCCGTCCTTATCCTTAGATAATATATCTATAGCCTTCTTTGTCATTTCTGCTAAGGTAGGCTCCTGTGAACCTGTAGCTATACGGTCTACCTCATACATCATGTCTGCTTCTGCAAAGGCACCCCAGATTTTCTTAGCTCTAGAATTAAACATTTCTTCTCTAGTAGTTACATATTCATAACCGAGGCTTACTATTGTTTCTCTTAAATCCTTACCATCAGCTCTCTTGCCTCCAGCTTCAGGAGTGAAGAATTGATTACCTCCACCTAAAACTACATCTAAACCATTATAAATCTGCTGCTTCATTAAGGAATTATAGTTAGCTCTATCCACATCATGAGCAGTAAAATCCGCAGGGGTTGCATGCATTACCTCTGAGGTAGAAACTATCCCTGTAGCTTTTCCTTTAAGCCTTGAAGCTTCAATAAGGGTAGCAGCAGGAACTCCTCCTGGAAGTACTCCAACATGCTTATCATCGGTTTTGCTCCCTATTGCATAAGCAGTTCCTCCGGGAGCTGAGTCTGTAATGGGACCTTGATTCCAATGAGTCTTGGTCATACCAACAGCAATTTCATCTAATACCATTGGCTCACCATTATTATAGTATCTAGCAATAGTACTTGCTTCTATACTGTTACCATCAGGAATCATCATAATTACATTCTTTACCTTACTATTACGAGCTTCAGCTTCATTCCCCGTGTTAAAGGTAACAAGGCCAGCTATTAGCAGTAAAGCTGTAACACCAGCAATAATAGCATTTCTAAAAGTAGAACGGTGAAGTTTGTACATTTTTAAACCCCCTCAAATATTTATTAAATAGAATTAATATTTGTAACCGTTAGTTAACGTTTACAAGCTAATAGTAACATATATTTTTCTAATTGTTAATTTATTTCATTAAAATTATTATTTAACTTTATTTAAAATATATGTAAATATGATGTTAACCATTAACTTTCTTCTATTAACAAGCCTAAAGATTAGATTTTTGATGATGAACCAAATATTCCTCTTAAATTCGACATATTTATATGAAAAAGCAAGCATATTAAAAAGATAATATAAACTTAATAAAATAATCTACTCTATTTATATTTTTTCTATTTTTTACCTTATTTTCTTGTTAATTACCAATTAATAATATAAAATTATATATAGAGCCTAATGCTTACATTAAGTAGCGGGAGAACCAATGTTATCGGGGTTAAGCAATAAATATTGCAGGAGACCTTCTACTCCTAACCCGTCAGCTAATCTCGTCGGCAGTGAAGGATAAATTTTATTTTTTAAAGCAAGCTATGATTCCCTATAGTCTCTTTATTATTTGTTCTTTTCTGCCATTGGCTTTCCAATGGCTTTTTTTGTTTCACAAAATTATATTTAAAGAATTTAAGGAGGTCTTAATGAGCTGGAAAGAAGATTTAAAAAATAACATTACAACGGTAGCTGCTCTACGAGAGCACATAACAATAACCGATGAAGAAGCAATAAAAATGCAGGATATTATTGAAAGCTATCCAATGTCTATACCAACCTATTACCTGTCTTTAATAGACAAAAATGATCCTCAGGATCCCATAAAAAAAATGTGCATTCCTTCGGTATATGAAATGAATCTCGAAGGGGAGCTGGACACCAGTGGAGAATTATCCAATACCAAGGAAGTGGGACTTCAGCATAAATATCCACAAACAGCCTTAATATTATCAACAAATATCTGTGCCATGTACTGCAGGCACTGCTTCAGAAGAAGATTAGTTGGACAAACAGATGAGGAAATTGCCAAAGCTTTTGATTCTATATTTGAGTATATAAGCTCTCATGAAGAAATCACCAACGTCCTTATAAGCGGTGGAGATGCTCTATTAAATAACAATAAAATAATAGAATACTATCTAAGCAGACTCACATCAGTTCCACATATTAAATTAATTCGCTACGGCACTAGAACACCAGTAGTTTTACCCTCAAGAATATACGATGATTCAGAGCTTTTAAACATACTAAAAAAATACTCCTCCATTAAACCAATCTACTTTGTAACCCAGTTTAATCATCCTCGTGAGCTTACTGCGGAAGCTAAGAAAGCTATAGATAGCCTCACGGATAATGGAATTGTGGTAAGCAATCAAACAGTTCTTTTAAAGGGCGTAAATGATAATTCCGAAGTTATGATTGAGCTTATCAATAAATTAAATGAATTTAAAATAGTACCCTATTATGTATTCCAATGCAGGCCTGTATCTGGAGTAAAGTCTCAATTCCAGGTACCCATAAAAACAGGCTATAAAATTCTAAAAGAAACTAAAGCCCACCTAAATGGTCACGGCAAACGCTTTAGATACATCATGTCTCATGAAACAGGAAAAATAGAAATTATAGGTGATCTTCCTTCAGGAGAAACTATATTTAAATATCATCAAGCAAAAAATCCAGCAGATAACAGCAGGATATTTATTGAAAATCTTGATGAAAATCAATGTTGGCTATAATAACTAAATAAAGGGTAAAAATAATAAGTGGCCGGTAAATTAATATACCAGCCACTTATTTACTCCCTTAAAGGTTAATCTGCATAATTACTAAAATAATTCTGTATTAGAATAATTGGTGTTCCCTTATCCCCACTGCCACTGGTGAGATCCGCCAAGGAGCCTAATAGATCTACATATTTTCTAGGGGTAGTCCCTTCTGAAGCCATATTTCCTATAAGATCTTTTTCTTTATTCTTTATTTCTTCTTCAATAGCTGTCTTTAATTCTTCACCATTTATATTGGCAAACTTATCGTCAGCTAGGTACTTAAGCTTCAGCTCATTGGGGGTTCCCTTTAAGCCGCTAGTATAATTAGGAGATACTACTGGGTCTGCCAGCTCCCAAATGCCACCTACAGGATCCTTAAAGGCTCCATCTCCATAAATCATTACCTCTAGTGTTTTACCTGTTCTGTTAAACATCTCTTTTTGCACTGCTTCTACTAAATCCTGAGCATCTCTTGGAAATAGCTTCAAGGTTGTTTCTGTAGCCTTATTTGACCCTAAAAGTCCATACTCAGGATGATAGCCACTGCCACTTATACTCTCATTCATGATATCGCATAGGGTTAATACCTTTGCTTCCTTAGACTTTAGCTCAATTGCATATTTTGTATCCATTCTTGTATGTATATCAGAGCAGAGTATATTAGCTGTAAATTTCAATATACTTGCAGGATTATTGCTATATACTACCTTAGCCCTTGCTCCCTCTCCTTCAATGATACTGCGATAATAATCAACATAATCCATACCAGTAAAGGGATGCTTGTACTTTCCAAACATCTCTTCAAAGAGGTTTACATCATAGTAGTTTGTGTAAAAATTTTCTTCAGGATAATTCCATAAAAGCTTCTTATCCATGATGGGATTTCCTACCTCATCCTTTGGGAAGCTAAACACCATTATTACTTCTTTTGCTGACCTTGCTATACCTCTTAAGCACATTGCAAATCTGTTTCTGCTTAATATAGGGAAAACAACACCTATAGAAGCTAAGGTTTCTCCCTTATTATATTTAGCTTTAATGTCTTCTGCTATGTCATCAACATGTATATAGTTCCCCTGAGACCTAGCAACTATTGACTCAGTGATTGCAATTACATCCTTATCCTTTACAGAAAAATTATCTTCCTTTGATGCTGCAAGGACATTTTCAACAACTATCTCTACCAAGTCGTCCCCTTTACGAATAATCGGTGCTTTAATACCTCTTGAAATAACTCCTGACATTATAATTCTCCTCTGGTTTAAAAAGTTTACAATATAATTTTATCATTATAATTATAATTTTTCATTATATTTGTATAATTTTGTTGAATTATGTAGACCGTTAAATCTAAAATCCTGTTTATAATTATTCTTTATAGATTTGCCCTCGGTTCTATATATTTTAAAGTTTTTTAAATCATAAATAGCAGACCATAAGGTTTTATAGCTTTTATCCTTAACGAAGTCTTCCATAAAATCCTGCGCTTCTAAGAGAAAATTAAAGGGAAGGTCTTGCACATACCCATCACTATTTTTTAAGATTTTTTCTAGCTCTAAATATCTATTCTGCATTATAAGAGCTTCTGCTCCCCTGCTTCTATATTTTCTCATGGGCTGATTATTAAAGATATTTGCCGATAAAAGGAAGGGTGAATTGTTATCAGTGCTTCTTACACTGACCTTGTCACCACTGATTTCTGCTAAAATACAATCTCCTGCTCCATCTACAATAATCAAACCTATTTTATAAGCTATAGGCAGCTTTTTAAGCATTTCTACTGCCTCATAGGTATTTCTACATTTCTCTAATAGATATCTTACCACCATTCCACCATTAAGACCTGGCTTTGATGCCTTGGAGGCTATAGGGGATAATCCAACGGAAAGACCCCATTCATTGATACCATCACCCATCTGTACTAGTGAATAAGTGTTCCCAATAAAGGAATATCCTCCATGAAGATTATAAAAGCAGCTTTTATGTATCTCATTTGAGGTTGTCTCTAAGTTGCAATTTCTTCCTAGAATAATATTATTTCTATCTATCATAGCAAAACAAAAGCTCTTATCCCCTAAGGATGAAGGAGTACTTGATAATATGTACCCTGCCAGGGACTTATAGCTAAGCTTCTGTCCCTCTGAAATTCCTTTAATCTCCTCTAGCACCTCAGGATAATATTCTTTATAGATAGCCATGACATCCTTATCAAGAGAATATATCTCTTCGGAAAAATCTAGTATATCCTTAATTCTAATATTCCTTTTATAGCTTAATAATCCATATTTATAACCGGCCTTGTAGGGATCCCCTGTAAAATTTAACTTATACAACTCAATCTCTCCTCCCAGGAAGAATAACTCATACAATCACCCTTACAATTATACGTTTTTATGGTATATTTTGTTACAAAAATTGTTAAATAAATTTAAGTATTTTTATTTTATTTTCCTTTGTAGCCTTACAAAAAGAAAACCCAAGAAGCTTTTCCTGCTTATTGGGTAATTTTATTATACATAGTTATTTCACTAAATCTCTTACATCCCCAAGTATAGTTCTGGGAATTGGTAAATCCAGCATAGTTTTAAGACCTGGCTCTGAATTCATCACTAAAGGAATCATGTTTACGCAGATAGCAACAGTGGCTATGCCACCTGGTATTTCAGGCTTTATCTGCATTTGTAGATTTGGATAGCCATTGACCTTGATATAATCTCCCGTTTCAATGCTTTCAAGCTCTGGCTTAATCTGCTGTGGATGCTCCATGGTTATAAATTCTTTATTATCAAGGCTTGCATAGCCTAGGTGCCTGCAGCCTGCCACGTCTCCTGCCTCCACTGCCACTAGATCAGTACTGCGGGATACGGAGGTGACAATAGGCTCCTTCACTTCCCTAATGTTGTTAAATTTAATATTAAAGGCCTCCTCAAACATTCCAAAGGATTGACGAAAGCCCACATGTCCTGTGATGGTATCTTCCTCTACCCCTCTTACAAAATCAGAAACCTTAAGTCCTATTCCCTGCTCCTCCATCACCGTTCTTCCAAAGCAAGATAAATCATTTACTCTCGTTACCTCCAGGCTATTTACCTCATCGCAAACTCCTGTAAGCATTATTACTACTAAATCCATGATAAAACCAGGATTAACACCAGTACCTAATATGGATATTCCATTTTCCTTTGCCAGTCTGTCCATTTCATCAGAAAGCTCAGGATCGAGAGCTCTGGGATAGGACATCTCTTCTGCGGTGGTAACTATGTCCATTCCAGCTTCTGCAGCCAGCTCTATTAAAGGAAATACAGCCCTGGTAGAGGAAGCAGTAGCTATGATACATACATCTCCATGACCTTTTTTGATAACCTCTGCAGGGTTATTGGTGATAATACAGCTGTTATCCTCAGTTGCTTCCAGTCCTAAAACCTCATATAGCTTCCTTCCAACCTTATTAGGGTCAATATCTATTGCTCCTACTACAGTGAAGCCCTTTTTACTGAGGATCATCCTTGCAATTCCACAACCCATCACTCCAAGACCCCAAATAACAACTCTTATCTTATTTTTCATATTAAATTCCCCTTTTCCTTTTATACTATACATAGCATTTTTTCACGTATTCAGAAGTCATAGCTGCAAGCAAACAGCCATAGTCAACGGTAAACTCAATTATATCTCCTACCTTATAAGGGATGCTGCTGTCCGTAACATCCAGTATAAGATGGTCGCTACTGGCACCTATTACAATGATTTTAGGGTCTAAAGGAGTTAGTCCTTCTGGCACAATATCCTGCTTCCCTACGGCCAGGATGGCTCTTTTTCTCACACCCCTATCCACAAACTCCGGAACCTCTCCAAAAGCATTCCTTCCCAGCTTTCCCTTAGGAACACTCTTCTTCCTTTTAAGCTCTACTATTTGTGCCTTCAGTATGGAGGTATCATTATATAAGCCTTCTATAGCTTCTCCATAGGCTGTTTCCCTCCCTAGGGCTATGGCTTCTCCAACCCTTAAATTATTTATTCCTCTAGGCATCTTATTTTTAAATAAGAGGTGAAGACTGCTAGAGTTCCCCCCAGAAATTATAGGTAGCTCTAGAGAATATAGATATTTAACCTTATCCTTAAGCCTTACTAGCATCCCTAAATTCTCCTCATCAGGTATTACACCACCATAGCAGGTTAGGTTTGTACCAAGACCCACTAGTTCAATATTTTCAAGGTTTAATATCTTATCGATTGTATTTATAGCTTCCTCCGGTGGTACTCCTTCCCTCAAATCCCCTAAGTCCACCATAAGGACTATTTTTTTCTTTACACCATATTTTTGCGCTACACGGGATATTTCTTCAATAGTCCTAAGCTCTGAATCTAAGGTGATATCGCTATAGGCAACTACCTCCTCTATCTCGTCAAGCATGGGTATTCTTAAGAGCATTTTCTCACAGGGAAGGTCCTTAAGCTTTCTTAGATTCTCAATTCTAGAATCACCTATGCTAGTTATTCCACTTTTTAAGACAGCCTCCACCACTGGGAGCTTTCCGCAGAAGACCTTTGTCACAGCCGTAAGCTTAATTCCTGCTTCAGAGCAGTAGCTTAGTATCTTTTTTGAGTTATAGGTTATCTTAGATAAATCTATCTCTATGCATGGATATTTCTTGGTCATGACTCTAATCCTCCTTTACTCTATTCCACCTATAATTATATAAGCAGCCATCCTTAGCTAAAATTAACATTTCTTTAATTTAAGCTTTCCTTAAGTAAAAGTACTGCTACTTCTCTATTTTCTCTGGAGAGCACACCAGCACAGGCCATTATATAATTGTTATCTAAAAGCACTTTTGCCCCTCTTCCTGGAAGCATAGATACCTCATCCTTTAAGCACCTAATATTTAGTAAGATTTCCTTGCCCCCAGGAAGCCTGGTAAGAGCTCCCCCAGTACCTACTATATATTTAACCTGAGATAAATCCTTCCCATAGGCTATGAAGCCGCTTTCCCCTCCAAATTTTCTTTTGATACTTCCTACATGCCTTTCTAAAGCTATCTCTACAGCCTTCTTAGTCAATATCCTGCTAGTCCTAATCTCTTCCTCCGTCACAGGAATTGCTTTGATGTGCTTCTCTAGCTCTTCTCTTGCAACTGGCCCTAAATCCCTTATATCCAGAAGCTCCAGGAGGTTTTTGCTGTTAACATATACCCCCAAATCTCCCTCTACAGTTCTCTTTGCCTTAGGCTCTGGACTCAGGAGCATATCCAGTATCTCACTGCTTCCTTCTGTAACAGAATGAAGATCTGTGGTAGCTCCGCCCACATCAAAAACTATAATATCTCCCAGGAGATCGTAAAGGAGCTTTGCCCCTTCCATAACAGCTCCAGGGGTAGGCATTATTGTCCCATTTACCATTTCCTTTATCCTCTCCATCCCCGGAGCCTTTACAATATTTCTTTCAAAAGCCTCCTGAATAACCCTCCTAGCTGGTTCTACATTCAATTCATCCACATTGGGGTAGACATTATCCACAATATATAGCTCCTGACCCTGGAAAATCTTCCTTATCTCTTCTTGATTTTCAATATTACCACAGTAAATCACAGGAATATTGAGATTCTCCTCCCTGATAAGCTCAGCATTATAGAGAGCAGTATCCCTCTCTCCATAGTCAGTTCCTCCTGCTACCATTATGAGATTAGGCTGTATTTCCCTTATTCTTTTAAGATCAGATTTACGTAGCCTTCCTGCCGTGACCATTTTTATAATTCCACCAGCTCCTAAGGCCGCTTCCTTTGCAGCCTTTACCGTCATCTTCTCCATAAGACCATGGACAGTAATCCTGAGGCCACCGGCAGCACTACTCGTTGCCAGCATCCTATCCCACTTAAGCTCTTCTCCCGACTGTGCTTCTATATCCTTAATAGCCTCCCTGAGGCCAATAGTCACATCTCCTTCTAAAACAGTAGTATAGCTCTTACCCTGATAGGAAATAGCTATTTCCTTCTCCCCTTCTTTACTCTTCTTTATATTAAATACCGTTACTACAGTCGTAGTACTCCCTATCTCTGCTACAAGATAATCTACTTTCATAGGACCTCCTTGTTGGTGACAGGCACATGACTTATGACTTATGACTTATCACATGAAGGTGCCTGTCACATGACTTATGACTTATTACTTATTAGTGATGGTGCGAGCCATCAAGGCTTCCACTATAAAGGAAGCGACATCAGTGCCATTACTACCTCTTCCAAAGCCAACATCCATGCCATTTTCCTTGGCTATTTCATCGGTGACCTGAGTTCCTCCCCCTATGAGAAGAAGCTTATCCCTCACTCCCTTTTCAATGCATATATCATTGAGCTTTCTCATATTTTTCATGTGAATATCATTGTGAGAGATTATTGTGCTGCATAATATGGCCTGAGCCCTTGCTTCAATAGCTGCATCTACTAGCTTTTCTAAAGGACAGGAGGTTCCAAGAAACACTGCTTCTATGCCATACTTTTCAATGCCACCATGCTTAATATCAATTATTTCTCTAACGCCCACAGAGTGTTCATCCTCACCGACGGTGGCCGCAACTACCTTAACCCCATGGCTCTTAACATATTCTGTTATCTTATCTTGCGGGAGTGTCTTTCTTCTTTCTGGAAGAATAAGCTCCTCTCTCTTTACAGGAGTAAAATCACATACTCCTTTAATCTCAACTAAGGTTCCTTCGGAATCCTGAAGCACCTGCTTATGGAGTATTTCCACGTCTCTAAGATTCATTCTTCTTCCCATCTCAAGGGCAGCAGCTTCACTTATCTGTTCATTTTCAGGAATGCACAGAGTTACCTTAACATAGCCATCCTTACTCCACTGCACCTCAGGAACCACTGTCCCATCCTCTTTAACCCTTTCCATCCTTTTAAAAACATTATCCTCTTCATCCAGCTCATCTATATAAACTATCTTAGAATGGTTGCATAAGGTACATTCCTCTATGGCATCACAGGCCTTGTCATATTCCTCTGGGATATTGTTATAGCCAAAGTGGCCACATACAGGAGCAAAGTAATCCTTCTCTCTCTTTACTATAGTGCCTGCCGCATCTCCTCCATCTATCTTTCTTATCATCCCATCGCCATTTCTTTCTGGATATTCTCCAGAATCGATGAAGAAGCCAGAATCTACAGCATTAAAATAACCTCCTGACTCTAATATTTCCTCCAGGAATAATACAGCTCTTTCTTGAAGCTCTCTGACCTTTTCTGGAAGATAACCGCTGTCCTTAAGCTCTATCATATCCATAAGGCCATCGAGAGCTGTAAAGGACTGCTTTGCAGTATTTAATGCATGGATATTATTATAATGCCAAGGTACATTTCTCCCTTCATCAGGAGTTATGGTGCTTTGAATATCCGCAGAGGTAAGCTGAGAAATCAATATATTAAAGGCATGGGACACCGTAGCCTCTCTCTCACAGGACTCAATATATTTTGTATTCATCTGAGCTCTCATCTTATATCTATTAAAGAGCTTCCTAAGAGCTACGGCATAGGGTAAATCTATCTTCAGGCAGGGTGCTGGTGCAGAAGAAGGAGGTACCGTAGATAAGGCGATGTTGTCTGCTCTTATCCCCACAATCTCTGAAAACCTAGAATTAATAGCATGCTGTACCATAAGCTCAGGCATTACCTTGTAGCCCTTCATAGAGGTGGCATTGGCATTGTGAGCACCATCTATCTGAAGCATTCCTGCCCAGCTCATAACCTTTTTAGCCTCTGCTGCATCTACAAAGGATCTCTGCATATTGATATTTCTATAAAGGACATTATATTGAGGGTCCTGATGAGCTCCGTTTACCCCCTCCTCAGCAAACATAACTGCTATATCTGGTCCTGCTACTCCTGATACATAGGAATGAAAGTTTATCTTCCTTCCTACCTCCTCCTCTATCATATCCACAGCCTTTCTAGTGGCTCTTACCTGCTTTCTGGTTATGGGAACTCCTCCTATCCCCTCAGGAGTTCCTTCTATAAGTCCATCATAATGGCTCTGTCCAGCGGTTCTTATGACCATGAGGTGATCTGCCCCATGCCAGGCAGCCATTCTCATCCTTCTTATATCATCCTCAAATCTTCCTGAGGCAATCTCTGTGGTTATCACTGGAGCTGGCTGAGGGTCAATACCTCCAAAGCTTCTTGCCGCTGGCAGGGACCTGCTATTTTTTAGACTCTTGGTCATGGAGCTATAGGAGAACTCTCCTAGCTTCCCCCCCTCTGGCAGGGGCTCTCTCCAGTGCCAGCCTCTCCATTTAGGCTCGTATTTATCTAAATCCCTAAGTATTTCCTCAAGATTGATTTTCTCCTTTATTTCAAGGCTCTTATCCATTAATCTCCCCCCTATTAAAGTAATCTACCACCATATCCCAGCCTTTTCCTTGGGCAAGCTCTGCTCCTGCCTCCAGGTAATGGATATTCTTTAGCCTGCCATAGGTTAAAATAACATTTCCCATGCCGTGGCCTAAAAGTCCCCATTTGGCTCCGTACTCAACTAAGGGCTGAGCCTGAAGACTCGAAAAGCCCATTCTCAGAATCACTGACCTCTCCACAGAAGGAGAGGTATGGGTATAGGCTAAATCCACCATGGGCTTCACTATCTGCTCCGTAAGCTCCCAGAATCTGTTATACAGCTCTTCCTCAGATAAATTCTTTAAATGCTCTCTTCTTTCCTGATAATCATCTACTCTTTTCATATTTCTCAACCTTCCCCTCAGCTACAGTCATACTAACTTCAATGCCCTGCAGCTTTATTTAAATTCTCCCTAATAATTCTTACTAATAGTTATGTCATAAGGCTTCAGAAGCTCAAGGACCTCTTCTCTGGAAGCCTTCAGCTCCTCCTTAAGATATTCTATATCTACTCTTTCAAGAGTTTTGTCCCCCAGCTGACCTACTATATTTTTAATATAGGAGCTCTTTATCCCCTTCAAATCAAAGTCCACCACAGAAACCTGAGAAGGATGGGCAGGAATCACTATGTTCTTACCAGGCACCTGCTCTTTTGGATCTCCCACATACACCTCAATTCCATTTTCCTTAGCAAAATTAAGCTGAGCTATAGGATGCTTTCCTGCTCCTGTATATTCCGTTTCCTGTACTATTATTATCTGGTCATCATCATACTCCTGAGCTAAAGCAAAAGCTGCTGCTAAGGAGGTATTCCCTGCTGGCCCTCTTTCTAAGCCCTCCAGCTGTGCTAGGAGCTCTGTCATCCAGAAGACCTCTCCCTGAGTTATGGAAACATATCTATCTAAGTATCTTAAAGGCCTTGCCGCACTTCTTGGCACATCAGATCTATCAGGATTTACCATAAAGGGCACTCCAAAGCCTGTATGTCCTGTAGTAAAGGACTTTCTATTAAAATCCCTATCAGAAGCCATATGGAGTCCTGATAAATCTATAGAGGTTCCTATAAGCTTCACCTCCGAGGCACCAGCCTTTATCAGCCCCCTAGCAGTGCCTGTAGCATTTCCTCCACCAGCATTAGTTATTACCACGGCATCGGGAAGTTTCCCCAGTTGTTCTCTACACTGCTCAGCTATTTCATAGCCCAAGGTTTCTATCCCAGCCACAGCAAAGGAGGAATATAGAGAAGCATTGTAATACCCCGTCTCCTCCAAAACCTTTAAGAAGGTATAAAATAGCTCAGGACCTACGGTGAGCCTTAAAACCTCAGCTCCATAGCCCTCACACTTTCTTCCCTTTTCTAAAATCTCTGGCTGTCCAACCTTCCTAGAATCATAGCACTCATTAACCACTATGCATTTTAATCCTCTAGTTGAGGCCTGGGAGGCTACGGAAGCTCCATAGTTTCCAGAGGTGGCTGAAACAACTCCCTTATAGCCTTTTTTCATGGCATCGTATACAGCAAGTGCAGCTCTTCTATCCTTAAAGCTCCCTGCCTTATTGCAGCTTTCATCCTTTATAAAAATCCTCGCTGCTTTTCCAGTTTTAGAAACCCTTCTAGCAAGGTTAGCTATATTCTTTAGCTCTATAAGGGGGGTATTTCCTACCCCTACCTCTATCTGTATTTCACGAATTTCTTCTAAGGTATAGCCCACATCCTCCATGTACTTCTCATAATCAAAGGAAATGGCACCTACCTCGTATTTATCAAAGTCTATCCCTATGGAACTGAGCATTATCTCATTTTTTCTTTTCATCATTTCTTGATATTTATTCAAGGTACATACCTCCAGCTAGCATAAGCTTATTTTTCAAGGATTTCTCTTCCCTGTCTTCCTATATGAGACAGCTCTGAAACATAACCTCCATAGGTGTGATAATAACCCGGCTCCTCCGCCACTACTATTCCTCTCACCCTTCTTCCGATATTAGTTACTATCTCAGCTTCCTTCCCAATTTCACAATCCTCTAGGGCAACTCCTCTTATCCAGCACCTTAAAGGAGTATTCTTAGTATCCAGAGGTACATTAGCTGCCCTCTCTTCTTGAGACAGAACTATTTCCTCTACCTCTATCCAGGTTCCTTTCTTTATCACCATAATCCACCTCCTGATAAACCTTATTACAGCAAAAACAATGCCAAAGAAAAAAACGCCAGTATACAGCCCTTTTGGCTAAATACTGACGTTTTCTTTGCAAAAAATTTTGCTTGCTCTATTTATTTATATAAATTATCTGTTAAACATAAAGAAAGTATTTTTGCATAAAAGCAAATTTTTTTGCATAAATTCCTGTTTTAAGCTCTATAATCCTTAGGAATAAAATTAAATTTTTTTATTTTATACTCTAAGAGCTGCCTTGAAATTCCCAGCTCACTGCAGGTTTTTTTAATATTATAGCTATTTTTCTCTAAAGCCTTAAAGACAAGTTGCTTTTCTATCTCCTCCAGATACTTCTTTAAGCTAAAGCCTCTAGAAACTATAGACTCTGCCTCTGATTCTGTGCTTTCCGAAGGCTTATTACTGCTTCTATAAAGTATTCCGCTATCAAAGTTTTTTTCTGTAAGAAGACCATCTTTATTGGACATATTCATGGCAAACTCCACCACATTGCGAAGCTCCCTAACATTACCTGGCCAGCTGTATTCCTTAAGCTTTTCAAGCATCCATAAGTCAATTCCCTTTATGCTCTTTCCCAGGATTTTATTATAATACCCTATAAACTTATCAATAAATACCGTTATATCTTCCTTCCTTTCCCTTAATGGAGGAATGTTTATGGTAAATACACTCAGCCTATAAAATAAATCCTTTCTAAGCCTTCCTTCAGAAATAAGTATCTCAGGCTTCTCATTTAAGGTAGCTATTATCCTCACATCCACCTTTATATGCTTATTGCTGCCCAGTGGCATAACATAGCCATCCTCAATAACCCTTAGAAGCTTAGACTGAAGATAAGGCTCCATGGAATTAAGCTCGTCCAAAAGAAGCGTTCCATGATTTGCAGCCTCAAAGAGTCCTTTTTTCTTTTCTGCTCCCGTAAAGGAACCTTTTTCCGTGCCAAATAGAATTCCCTCCAAGAGTGCAGAAGGAATGGCAGCACAGTTTATAGGTATAAAAGGCTTTGACCTTCTGTTTCCCCCATAGTGTATGCTTTTGGAGAATATTTCCTTACCGGTACCCGTTTCTCCATAGATAAGTACGGAAGCATCGGACATGCTTGCTACCCGAGCCTTTTCCTTAGCCTTTGTCATCCCACTGCTAATTCCATAAATATCATCAAAGACATCAGAGCCATCATTTCTATATTCACTGCTGTACAGCCTGCTTATGGTTTCATTGAGCTTCTTCAGCTGGCTGAAGTCCTTGGATATTTCAATAGCACCTACTACCTCTTCACCGTCCTTTATGGGAACAGTGGTATTAATAGTAGTAATTTCCTTGCTATCCTTATTATCATAGCGCTGAATTACATTAACAATCTTTTCTCCATTC
The DNA here is from genome assembly GCF_049943125.1 of Alloiococcus sp. CFN-8. Classification (GTDB taxonomy): domain Bacteria; phylum Bacillota; class Clostridia; order Clostridiales; family Clostridiaceae; genus JAEXZL01. The sequence goes on along the minus strand of NZ_CP188040.1, from coordinate 1,859,489 downwards.
CCAAGAACCTTCATTATCGTAGATTCCTCATTGGTAAAATCCCTTAAATACTCAGTTATCATTCTCCCCAGGACCTTATCTCTAGTAAAGCCTTCTATATTCTCCATGGTTTTATTATAAAAAAGAGTTCTTCCACTATTATCTACAATATGTACTCCCTCTTCAAGATTATCCAGAAGGCCCTCTAAAATCTTCTCCTCTGTCAGCTTCTTACTCACCATAAATCAAATACCCCTATTCAATACTTATTTTTGGCATTTTATCAACCCTCTTGTTCTAATATAATTATACCTTATTTCCTTGGTATTTTTTACAATCATGAGCTATATTTACAGCAATAAGTTCCTGTATAATTAAAATAAGTTTTTTTGTAAGATTTTTAAGCCTTCGGAGTCTAATAAGTGAGGAGGTGAAGGGATGACTGAATTTGAGGATATATACCAAAGATATTTTAAGGTAGTGTTTCTTTATATAAAATCCATATCAAGAAGTGATGAAATAGCAGAGGAGGTCACTGCTGAAGCTTTTTTTAAGGCCTTAAAGGCTCTAGACTCCTTTAAAGGACAGTGTGATATAAGGATATGGCTCTGTGAAATAGCTAAGAACTGCTATTATACCTACCTTAAGAAGCATAAAAGAGAAGAACTTATAGACGAGCTTCCAGAGAATGAACTCTATGAAAGTAAATCTGTTGAAAAAAAGCTTATAGATAAAAATGATGCCTATAGAATACATCAGCTACTTCATAAAATGCCAGAGCCCTATAAGGAAGTATTCACCTTAAGGATCTTTGGAGAGCTATCCTTCCAAGCTATAGGAAAGCTCTTTGATAAAAGTGAAAACTGGGCCTGCGTCACCTTTCACCGAGCTAAGAAAAAAATATTATTAGAAATGGAGGATTATCATGAGTAAAATCACTTGTAGCATCATAGAGGATTTGCTCCCACTTTATAAGGAAGAACTCCTAAGCGAGGATAGCAAAGCCTTAGTTGAAGAGCATCTTCAGGAATGTACGAGGTGTCACGCTTATCTAAAGGAGCTCAGCTCTCCTGTAGACTTAGTTGATGGCCATAGAAGCTATCCAGAGGAGCTTTTGAAGAATTCCGATAAAGCACCAATCCTTGCCATAAGAAGAAAGCTGCAGCAAAAAAAATATATAACCATAGCCTGTTCAGTGATTATTGCAGTCATTTTTATGCTCATTACTTATATCAATCTCACTGCTCCTATACTCCTGCCCTATAATGATGAGCTTATTACCTTTAACAAGCTGGATAATGGAGCAATTATAGCTAATCTTAGTCCTGTGGTTGCAGGCTATGAGTTAGAACCCTTTACCTATGGCTCCAGTGAATATAACAAAGCCAACTATTATCATATTTCCCTCTGGACCAATCGTTTAAGAGAATATTTCCCAAAAGATGTTGGGGAGAGCTTTATAATAAATAAATCTGAAAAAGGAGATTATACTCCTGTAAGAGGTATACTTTATCAGGGTCCAGAAATAGAAGGGGAAAGCAATGGTGCTCAAGTGATTTATGGAGGTGGCTTCCCTGATGGGTCTCAAGTGGCTGTGCTTCCAAGACTTGTCCTAAACATGTATTTTGGTTTAGCCTTATTTTTAACCCTCATGGGCTCCATTATCACCTTCATCCTCAGACGTCGTCTAAAAGCAAGAGCTATAGCTCTCAAAATAACTTTCCTTCCCGTCACCTATATACTTAGCTTCCTATTAGTAAAAGGCACCTCCGGTGCTTCCCATACAATAATAAAGGACCTATCCAGCATATTGCTTTTAATGTTCCCAATATACTTCCTCATGCAACTTGCCTTGAAGCTCTTAGAGTATAAGAAATTAAAAAGTACTTAAGTAAAATAATCCTTTTAAGAAACTAAAGGAGCTCCACCAGGAGCTCCCTTTAATTACTTTTCACATTATATTATACATCTATTATTACCTTTTTACACTTCTTGCAGTAAAAAGCTTCAGCATCGTTATCCCAGGCATTTTGTGTAATCTCGATTTCTTCCTCTCTCCTAGGGAACCAAAACAACTTACGCTTCTTCTCTCCCCAAAACATTGGCCTTGCACTCTGAATATAGCCCATTGTCATATCTTCGTTACAATATGGACACTTCATTTTTACCCCCCACTATTCCAAGCCTTTTTCCTTTAATCTCTTAGCCCTTACTTCTTACCTTTTCTTCTTTTATCTTCTGCTCTCTTCACTTTTCTCTGCTCTTTTGCTCTTCAACTCTTACCTCTTACCTCTTACCTCTTACTTCTTAGTTGCTTTTTATCTTCTGCTCTTTTCTCTCTTATCTCTTCTCTATTCTCTATCCTCTATTAGCTTCTCTTCAATAAATTCAATCAATGGTCTTTTCCGTACAGCCTCACGATTATTTTTATACCACTCATAGGCTTCCCTTAACCCCTGAAGCATAGGTTTGGTACCAGGTAGCAGTTCATTTTGCTTACTTACGTCGAGAATATAGCTGTAATCTATAAATGGAAAGTAGCTTCTCTGTGGAATATCTTCACTAACATATTTAAACTCCGGAGTTTTTCCTACCACCTCATAACAAAGCTCAACCCACTGACTAATAGTAATAACATCTTTGTTTCCAACATTAAAAATTCTCTGCTCTGGTTGCTTTTCCAAAAGCAGCTCCATAAAGCGGGACAAATCTTCTATATCAAAGAATTGAAGAGGCATTTTACCGTCCTTTGGTATGTAGAAGGGCATATCCTTTTCAGCACAGTCAAAAACAAAGGCTTCTCTATATAGATTATTCATTTTCCCATAGATATATGGTGGTCTGATAATGTAGGCATGAGGAACCTTCTCTAACAGATATTCCTCTGCCTCAATTTTATTTGCACTATATTCTCCCCAATATATATTTCTGCCAGTTTGTTGCTCTTCAGTGAAAGGCTGTGGATCCCTTTCTGAATATACAGCGCTCGTACTGATTAAAATATAATTATCAAATTCACCTAATGCACTGAGCAGCACTTCTACATCCTTTCGAGTATAAGCAGTGATGTCCAACACAGCATCAAAATGATGTCCTTTTAATATATCCTTTAGGTTATTACGTTCACAGTTAATAAGCTGAACACCTTCAACCTGAGGACGAGTATTTCTATTAAGAACAAACACCTCATGCCCTTTATTAACAAAATACTCAGCTACATACTTACTCACAAAAACAGTACCACCTGTCACTAATATCTTCACAAACCCTCACCTCATCAATTTTTTATCTTCTGCCCTTCAACTCCTAGCCCTTACTTCTTACCTCTTACTTCTTAGTTGCTCTTCATCTTTTGCTCTTCAACTCTTAGTCCTTAGCTCTCACTTCTTACTTTTTCTTCTTTTATCTTTGCTCTCTTCACTTTTCTCTGCTCTTCTGCTCTTCTGCTCTTCTGCTCTTCTGCTCTTCTGCTCTTCAACTCTTACTTCTTACCTCTTACTTCTTAGTTGCTTTTCATTTTCTGCTCTTCAACTCTTACCTCTCACTTCTTACTTGCTTTTTATCTTCTTCGTCCTCAAATATCCCTTCTTCTCCTCACTAATCCTATAGCTCTCTATAGCCTTCTGAATAGCCTTATTATGTGTCCATCTATCCAATCTCTGCTCTTCAATATATAGTAGTGCTGCATCATACTGCTTAGCTAGAGCAGTGGCAAAGTACCAGGCTATCATCATATTCACATAGTATTCCTCAGATCTTACACTAGCTACAAGGTCTAGATACTCCACCTTAAACTCACTATCTAGGTAAAAGCTCAGAAGCATTCCAATGGCAAAGCGTATGGTATAGGTTCTATCAGATTTAAGCCATAGCTTAATCTTCTCCAAGAGCTCCGGAAGATGCTTTTTAAAGATCTTTGGAGCCATAAGATCGCAGGTAGCCCAATTATCAATATAAGGGAGAAATTCTTCTACGGCAGCTATACAAGCGTCATAGTCCTTAATATTCTCAACCAGGAAGCCATGGAGATTGTTTTCTTCATAATACTTATGAGGCAAGCTATTTAAAAACTCTCTAGACTCTGGCATTTTTGCAAGCTCCTTTGAAAACTTCCTGAGCACTGGAGTCCTTACCCCTATGACTGCTTCAGGATTTATCGTGGGTATAAGCTTGCAGTTAAAAGCTCTGTACGTTAAATCCTGATTAGCAAACAAGTAATTTTGAACATATTCCTCTATTTCCTTCACCTTTTACCCTCTTCTTTCTCTTAAGCAGTACTCTCTGCCCTTTTAATTACATAATAGGTCATTAATGTTAAAAACACAACCTAATTAAGCTTAAGCTGCTCCATAAGCTTCTGGAGCTCTGCAGGACTTTCATCAAAGCTCTTGATATCACGGCCTACAAAAGAGCTTGCTGCGTCCTTATCTACAGTCAATTCCTGCAGCCCGGCTTCAGTTTTATATTCCCAGGTAACATAGCTGAGATTGTCTATGACAGCAAGGATTGCATAGGAATTCAAAGTCATCTCCTCTTGTAGGCTAGCTTCTCTACCAGAGGATATATTATCCCTGAAAATAAGCTTCCAGCCATAAGGCTCTGCATCTGTGTGAAGCTCATTGGTAAAGCCACCTATCTTCTCAGATATGCCCAGAGCTATGGCTACCCTCATATTTCCACCCATATTCCCTACATAAGGATTCTTAGCTGCATATAGGGAAGCGGTACTCTTGCTTATTTTTACTCCATTATCCCAGATTACTGTATCTCCTATACGAACCTCTGTAATCTCCTCCTCCGCTGTATACTGGGAGGTGAACTCTCCATCATTTAAGAAGGTCTTTGGAGCAGCATATATATTAACTTCCACAACTCCATCCTTCTCTTCAAAGGAAATCCTAGAATAACCTCTTCCACTATCCAGCATACTTCCATCTAAAGCTATTGTATTGTCATGAACAGAGACATCATAATTTAATACAGTAGCAGAAACCTCACTGCCAATATAATAGAAGCGAATTAAGAATCCTAGGACTACGGCTAATACTGCCGCTAATGTGCTGAATAAAGCAATACGTCCAAACCTTTTTCTAGTTTTCTTCAAATAGTCAATCTCAGCCACCTCCGGCTGTTCTATCTTCTCAGGTTCTCTCATTCTCTTGAGCATTGAAGCGCAGCTGTCACATTCCTTTATATGCTTTTCCACTGCCTTATTAGTAACCTCATTGGTAAGCCCATCCACATAGGTGGGCAACAAATCCTGAACAATTTCACAGGGTAATTTATTCTCCATCTGTGTCCATCTCCTTTTTCAACTTTTCTTTTCCACGGTAATAGGTTACCCTGGCCCAGTTTTCTGTCCTGCCGAGAATCTCACCTATTTCACGAAAGGATAAATCACCAAATAGCCTGAGGTACATAACCTCCCGGAAGGGCTCCTGAAATAAATGGAGCTTTTTTAGAATCTCCAGCCGGTTGATATTTGACATCACCTCAGCCTCTAAGGAGGTTGCACCTTGTATATCCTCTTCAAGCACTTCTGTACCTGGATGCTTCCTGTAATAACTATAAAGCTGATTCTTAGCAATAGAACAGAGCCAGGTAGTTATCTTACAGGAGCCATCAAAGCGCTCTATCCCTTTTATTGCCTGATAGAAGGTTTCTTGGGTCAGCTCCTCAGCTAATTCTTCACTATGAGTTAAAGAGAGGAGATAGCGATAAACTGCCTGAGAGTGAGCTTTATAAATTTCTTCCATTGAAGACGGCAACACCGCCACCTCCTTTCACAGTTTCTATCTATTAATATCAAAACTTATGATTTCGTTACAGGTAATTTAAAAATTTTTATCCACCAAAATACCAATGATTTAAAATAAATGGTAAATTACAAAAAGATAGCTAAATATCTTAATATGACTTTAACTATCTTTCTAATTATTATTATAAATAATTAAGGATTAATTACATCTCTTTATTATATTTTATTCTACAATAAATGCTATAGCCTACTACAAATAAATAAGAGGTAACTAGCATCAATATAACCATCATCTCAACATTCATTAATGCTAAGGATATCATTAATGCTCCAAAAACAAAAATCATCATGTCATATGCTTTTGCCTTTGCACTATTTTGTATAGCAATATTACGTTCATCTTTCAATTCAATTTCCACTTGTTTTTTAACATCTGGATTATTATACATAATCCTCGAGTTTATTATATTGCCAATACCATAACCAAATATACCACATCCAATTCCTACGCATATATAAGGTAATGTTGTAAATATCCCCTGTGGAGTATGAATCAACTTTATTAAAATTAATCCACTTGCAAGGAGTATAATACCTGTTACTACAGCAAAATAGTTAATCATCTTTTTATTCATTCCTATTCCTCCTCATAAATAAATATTTCTTCTACACTCATTCCAAAGTACCTAGCAATTTTAAATGCTAATATAATAGAAGGATTATATCTTCCTTTTTCTAATGAACTAATGGTTTGTCGAGATACCTGGAGCTCCCTTGCAAGTTCTTCTTGTTTAATTCCTTTTTCTTTTCTAATTTCTTCTAATCTATTTTTCATTATAGCCTCCTTTATGTAAAGCTAACTTTCCATATTTTAAGTATATAGTATTGTTCCAGTTATGTCAAGCAAACTTTCCATATATCAATAATTATCAAGTTTATAGTTTTAAATTATTTCAAACTAAAGTCCAGTGAATTTTAAAATTCACTGGACTTTTAAATTAAATGTATTGCTTATAATATATTATAATTTAAATTTTAAAATATAGCTTTTAATTAAAGTGATAAAGCCTTCTTGCTATCTCATAGCACAGAATAATTATCTTTTTGAAGGCCTTGCTGTCTGTTTCTACGGCCCAGCCCAGGAACTCCTTTTTTATAAGGGCATATTCCTCCGGATACTTTGTCCTAATATCCTCCCAGAGCTGGTTGTACTTCCTTTCACTTTCCTCTGACCCTTCCTTTATAAGTAGGGTGGAGCATATGGTCATCATCATGGATAAATAATGAGTCATATACTTCTTCAGAGCTGGCTCTTTAATAGTGTTTAGCCTGTGGGCAGAGGTCATTATATCTGTAACCCTAAGCTGCTGGTCTATTCTGCCTATCATTATCTTTTCATTTACAGACTGATCTTCTCGGCCTACAAAATAATGATAAAGGTCTATATCCATGTAGTATATGCTCTTAACATAAGGCAGTGGCTGATATACAAAAATATTGTCCACATAAAAGGTCTTCCTAGGGAGATCTACCTTAGCCTCCAAGAGTACCTCTCTCTTATAAACAACAGAATGCATCAGTAGGTACTGGCTTATGCGGAACTTACCCATATCCTTCCAAGTGAATATCCTATTTACCGGCATTACATTTTTATAGCCTATGGATTTTCTCTTTCCCTCAGAAGGCTTTTCATATACATAATTACATACTATAAGATCCAGTTCCTCCCCCTTTTCTATAGAAGAGGTCATAAAGGAAAGAAGCTTGTCCATCCCTTCCTTATCTAGCCAGTCATCGCTGTCCAATACCTTAAGATATCTTCCCTTAGCATTTTTTACTCCTGCCATTACTGCAGCACCATGGCCGCCATTTTCCTGATGTATTGCCCTTACACTGTCAGGATACTTACTTTCATATTCCTTAGCTATTTCCAGGGTATTGTCCTTAGTAGAACCATCATCAACTATAATAAGCTCTACCAAGTCCTCGTGGCCTAAAGCTGATTCTATTGCATTTTTCATGTAGCCTGCTGAATTGTAGCAGGGTATTACAACGGTTAGTAGCTTATCTTTTATCATGTTAATTTTCCTTCTTTATGGTTTAAAATTATTCCTTTAAATATAACGTTTATTTATCCGTAAGCTCCTTTTTAACACATTGAAGAGCCTCATAAATTACATTGTGCATGTCATAATATTTATATGAACCAAGCCTTCCTCCAAAGATTATCCTTTCCTCTTTTTCAGCAAGCTCTCTGTACTTTTTATACAGGCTGTTATTCTTCTCATCATTAACAGGATAATAAGGCTCGTCACCCCTTTTCCAGTCAGCAGGATATTCTCTGGTTATAACAGTTTTAGGCTGAGTACCAAAGGCAAAATGCTTATGCTCAATAATCCTGGTATAAGGAACCTCATATTCTGTATAATTAACCACTGCATTTCCTTGATAATTTTTCCTATCGAGAACTTCTGTCTCAAAGCGGAGGCTTCTATACTCCAGCTCTCCATAGCAATAATCGTAATATTCATCAATCATACCTGTATATATTATTTTATCGGCTATTTCCATTAATTCTTCTCTATTTTTAAGAAAATCTGTATTAAGCCTTACCTCTATTCCCTCCAGCATCCCCTCTACAAGAGAAGTATAGCCTGCTTTAGGAATTCCTTGATGGCTATCATTAAAATAGTTATTGTCGTAGGTTAGTCTAACAGGGAGCCTCTTTATAATAAAAGCAGGAAGCTCTGTAGCCCTTCTTCCCCACTGCTTTTCTGTATAGCCCTTAATAAGCTTCTCATAAATATCCCTACCTATAAGGCTTATAGCCTGCTCCTCGAGATTTTTTGGATTCTCTATCCCAGCTTCTCTCCTCTGCTCCTCTAGCTTAGCTTCTGCCTCCTCAGGAGTTACTACTCCCCACATCTTATTGAAGGTATTCATGTTAAAGGGAAGATTATATAGCTCATCCTTATATCTAGCCACAGGAGAATTAGTAAAGCGATTAAACTCACCAAACTGCTGTATGTACTTCCATATCCTATCATTGCTAGTATGGAATATATGAGCTCCGTATTTATGAACCTGTATCCCTTCTACTTCCTCTGTATAAATGTTCCCACCGATATGATCCCTTCTGTCTATAACAAGGCACTTTTTTCCTAACTTCTTAGCTTCATGGGCAAATACAGCTCCAAATAAACCGCTGCCCACAATTAAATAATCGTACTCTTTCATGGCACTTACCTTACCTTCCTTCATAAAGACATTTTTTACATAGTTTCCATCTGAGACTTTTCTTTAATAGACCTAAACTTAAGGCTCACTCCCTTATAAAGGAGCATATACATAGGAATCTCTAAGGCAAAAGCAAGGAAAACGTCTATTATAGAATGCTGCTTTAAAAATACCGTAGAAGCAATAATAGACCACGCTAACAGAGAGGTAGCCCCTCGCCAAACCTTTTTATTCCTAAATAGAGCACTATTTTTTACCCCATGGTATATACAGAGAGTATTATAAACATGGATACTTGGAAGTATGTTAGTTGGAGTATCTATAGTATATAGATGCTTGACCATATCCGTAAAAATATTATCTCTAGGAAAAACCTCCAGCCTTAACTCATGCCCATTGGGGAATAAGGTAGAAATTATAAGAAATGCCGTCATACCAAAGGCTAGATTTATTGCAAGCTTCTTAAAATCCTCCCTATCCTTAAAATAAAAATATATCCCAAAGAAGGCCACGAAGGCAAACCAAAGGAAATATGGCACAACAAAAACCTCCACAAAAGGAATAAAATCATCTATAACAGAATGAATTATATGAACAGGCTCCTGGACCTTTTCCTCTAAAAGAGCAAACCAGGACATATAAATGATGCCGTAAATGGCCACTGGTAATAATAATGAATGCTTTTTAATAAATTCTTTCATAGCCACCCTACCTCTTTAAAATATAATAAGTATTTCATCATAAAGTATATCATCTATACAGTAATATTATAAGAGAAGTTCCTTAATTAACAATGAAGATTAATCTTATTTTTTTCTTAAGAATTAAAAAAGCTCAGGAAGAATAAATCCACTTCTCCCTGAGCTTAAATTCAATATAATCTTATCATTAATGGTAACTTATTATTTCTTATCTACTAATAAAGCTAGAGCCTTAGATATAGCTGAGCCTACCACAGCACATACACCTGCTTCAATAAGGCCATTGACTCCAACTATAGCTACGATTATAAGCCAAAGATTGCTTCCAAAGCTCTGTATATATTCTGTATTTCCAAATAAGGCTAAAAGGAAGCCTACAAAGAGCACAGTGTTTAGAATAGCTCCTGAAATACATGCAATAACATAAGAGGCAACATTGGTTTTATCTACATCATGGAGCTTTTTAAATATTACTCCACTGAGCCATCCCATGAGGATTCTAGGTACCATGCAAAGAATAAAGGTGAAGACAGGATTTATTCCAAATAACATGGTTCCAAAGGCACTGAATCCAAAGCATTGTAGGAAGCTTGTAAATCCAAATACTCCTCCTAAAAAGGCTCCGGCTTTAGGTCCCATAACCACAGCCCCTACAACCACTGGTATCATGATAAAGGTGATCTCAACAGCACCTACCTTCAGATAGCCAAGAGGGGTATAAGACATAAGTAAAATGATCCCTATCAGTATAGCCAAACGTACCATCTGATTGACACTTACTTTTACTAATTTATTTTCCATTTTAATTCCTCCCGCTGAGGCTCACAAGGATGCCTCGCTTAATATTTACTTATAAGAAAATATTACCACCATTTTTATAAAAATCAAGCATATTTTCGTTAAATAAATATCACTACAGTAAATATTTATACATTTATTTTAGCCAATACCATATAAACTTTAAATAAACATCATTTTAGCTATATTTATGGATGAATTTCATATTCTATTTACTGTTTATTTTTATTATTCCTATATTTTTAAGAATTTTTTTGCATTTTTACTATTTTAATAGTATATTTATAGTATAATGTTATATATATAAAGACAATAAACCCTATATTTCATCATATAAATGAATAAATACCTTAAAAATATGATATGATTTATCATTTTTTATTTTTATTACATTCTAACTTTCTATTCTTGTTATTTTTTTATCTATTTTACAAAACTTTTATAACCCTAAGTGCATAAATAACTTAACTATATAAAAAAACAAAAGACATCTTCTGCTCGGCTTAATTATTATTAAGGAGGAGATATTAATGTTGTACAAAACCACTGATAATCATGAAGCCTTTCGTCTTAAGGTTAGAGAATGGGTGGAAAGAGAAATCAAGCCTATTGCCTTTATGCTTGATAAGGAAAATAAGTTTCCAGAAGAGCAGATAGCTGAATTTGGAAAGCTTGGCTTTATGGGTATTCCTTATCCAAAGAAATATGGCGGAGCCGGTCTTGATGCCTTAAGCTATGCCATAGCAGTAGAGGAGCTTTCCCGTGTGGATGGTGGTACAGGGGTTATTCTTTCAGCTCACGTTTCACTAGGTTCTTATCCTATCTTCCAGTATGGTACTGAAGAGCAAAAAATGAAATATCTAGTTCCCCTTGCCAAGGGCGAAAAGATCGGTGCCTTTGGGTTAACAGAGCCCAATGCAGGTAGTGATGCGGGTGGTACTGAAACCACTGCTGTTTTAGAAGGAGATTATTACATCCTTAATGGAGAAAAGATTTTTATCACCAATGCTCCTTATGCTGATACCTATGTAGTATTTGCTGTTACTCAGCCAGGAATAGGTACAAGAGGCATCAGTGCCTTTATAGTAGAAAGAGGCTGGGAGGGCTTCACCTTCGGAGACCACTATGACAAGCTAGGAATCCGTTCCTCCTCTACAGCACAGCTTTTATTTAACAATGTAAAGGTACCCAAGGAAAATCTTCTAGGTAAAGAAGGACAAGGTTTTAAAATTGCCATGTCTACCTTAGATGGAGGTCGTATTGGTATAGCAGCTCAAGCCTTAGGTATAGCTCAGGGTGCTTTTGAAGCTGCTGTTGAATATGCAAAGGAAAGAGAACAGTTTGGCAAGCCTATAGGAGCTCTCCAGGCTATATCCTTTAAGCTGGCAGAAATGGCCACAAAGCTTAGAGCTGCTCGCTTACTTGTTTATAGCGCTGCTGACCTTAAAGAAAACCATGTCCCTTATGGTATGGAATCAGCAATGGCAAAGAAATATGCTTCAGACATCTGCCTTGAGGTGGTAAATGATGCCCTTCAAATCCATGGAGGAAGCGGATTCCTTAAGGGAATGGAAGTAGAACGTCATTATCGTGATGCTAAAATCACTACTATATATGAGGGTACCAACGAAATACAGAATGTAGTTATTGGTTCTTATATACTTGGTAAGATAACCAAAGCTGATGCCCCTGCTAAGAAAGGACCTAAGCAGCCTATCACTGGTAACCGTAAGAAGCTGATATTAAAGGATGGCTCCTTAGAAGAAAGAGTTACTCAGCTTGTGGAAGCCTTAAAGAAGGACGGCTATGATTTCACTGTGGGAATACCTGCAGATACTCCAATTACTCAAGCAGATAGAGTTGTCAGCGCAGGAGTAGGAATAGGACCTAAGAGCAATATGAAGCTTATTGAAGAGCTAGCCTACCAGGCAGGAGCTGCTATCGGTTCCTCAAGACCTGTGGCAGAAAATCTTAAATATCTTCCAATTGACCGCTATGTAGGAATGTCTGGACAAAAGTTTAATGGAAATCTATATATTGCCTGTGGTATATCCGGTGCTGGACAGCATCTCAAGGGAATTACCAATGCTACTACCATAGTAGCCATTAATAATAATCCTAATGCTCCTATATTCAAGAATGCCGACTATGGCATCGTGGGAGATTTAGCAGAAGTACTTCCTCTTCTTACTAAGGCTTTAGATAATGGAGAACCTAAGAAGCCTGCTCCTCCAGCAACAAAGATGAAGAGACAAGCTGTTGTTGAGACTAAGGCAGCTCCTGTTGGAAGATATGTCTGTGGAGGCTGCGGTTATGAATATATCCCTGAAAAGGGCGACAGCGAGGGAGAGGTTGCTCCAGGAACACAATTCAAGGATATTCCTGCAGAATGGATGTGCCCTGACTGTGGAGAAGGTAAGGACAAATTCATACCTGTATAAGAGAAGTATTTAAGTATAAGAATAATTTTCTTCAGAGGAGGATATATTAATGAGTTATATAAGAAAGGTTACTGATGATATATATTTTGTAGGTGTGGATGAGCATAGGCTCCACCTTTTCGAGAATATACACCCAATTCCTGACGGTATTTCTTACAATTCATTTCTTTTAATGGATAAGAAAACAGTTCTTTTTGACACCGTAGACTGGAGCTCCTGCAGACAGTTCCTGGAGAACATAGAAGTAGTTCTTAATGGAAAGAAGCTGGATTATGTGATAGTTAATCACATGGAGCCTGACCACAGTGCTTCTCTAGAGCAGGTGCTTTTCAGATATCCAGAGTGTAAGGTTATAGGAACAGATAAAACCTTCATGCTTATGAATCAGTTTGGCTTTGATGTGGGAGATCGTTTTGAAGAGGTAAAGGAAGGGGATTCAAAAAACTTTGGTAAGCATACAATTTCCTTCATAGAAGCACCGATGATACACTGGCCAGAGGTTATGATGTCCTTCGACGAAGCCACTGGTATACTCTTTGCTGCTGATGCCTTCGGCACCTTCAAGGCATTAAATGGAAAGCTATTTGCTGACGAGGTAAATTTTGATAGAGATTGGCTGGATGAAGCAAGAAGATATTACACAAATATCGTAGGAAAATACGGTCCCTTTGTGCAGGAGCTTCTAAAGAAAGCTTCAAGATTACCTATAAAGATGATCTGCCCTCTTCATGGACCTATCTGGCGTTCTAATTTAGAATATTTCATAGATAAATATGATAAATGGAGCAGCTATGAACCAGAAGAAGATGGTGTTTTAATTGTATATGCTTCCATGTATGGAAATACAGAAAGTACCGCTGCAGAGCTTGCTTCAATGCTTTGTGATAAAGGCTTGACCAATGTATCCATGTATGATGTATCAAGCATTCATTCATCATACCTAATCTCCGATGCCTTTAAGTTTAGTCATATAGCTCTCGCCTGTGTTACCTATAATTTAAACATCTTCCCTGTAATGCATGACTTCCTAGAGCACATGAAGCTTCTTAATCTTCAAAAGCGTACTGTAGCTCTAATTGAAAATGGCTCCTGGGCAGTTAAATCCGGTACACTGATAAAAAATCTCTTAGACGAAATGAAGGAGATGACTATACTTCCAGAACAGCTTACCTTGAATTCAGCTATAAATAGTGGTAAGAGAGATGAACTGATGTCCCTAGCTGATGCCTTGGTTGAATCAGTAAAGGCTAGAGAAAAAGCTAAGGCTTAAAAAAGCCTTTAACTACTAACGCCTCCCATCCCTTGGGAGGCGTTTTATAATTTCAGTAAAGTACTATATATGCTCCACAGAAGGAGTTAGAATCGTTGCCTTGTTTCTTTTAAAATATATAAGCCCTCCTTTGAGCTTATATTCCTCTACTCCCTCTTTTTCTGTTAGTCTAAGCTTTGATTCCTTAAGCATAGCAGCTAAAGGGAGGTGATTAGGAAGAATTCCCAACTCCCCTCCTGTAGTAGCTACATTGATTATGGAGGTCTCTGTTTCCTTATAAAGTCCTTGAGGAGTTACTATTCTCACGGTTATCATCTTGTAGCTCCTAAGGATTTTTCCTTTTCTATGGCTTCTTCAGCGGTACCCACAAACATAAAGGCATGCTCTGATAAATTATCCAGCTTTCCATCTAGAAGCTGCTTGAAGCTGTTTATGGTATCCTGAACCGGTACATATCTTCCCATTATGCCGGAAAACTGCTCTGCCACGTGAAAGGGCTGAGAGAGAAAGTTTCTAGCTCTTCTTGCTCTATTAACAGTGATTTTGTCCTCTTCAGATAACTCATCCATTCCTAATATAGCTATAATATCCTGAAGCTCTCTATACCTCTGGAGAAGCTGCTGAACTCCCCTGGCTACCTTATAGTGTTCCTCTCCCACTATCATTGGGTCAAGCATACGGCTGCTGGAATCTAAAGGATCCACCGCAGGATAGATTCCCAGAGCTGCAATACCTCTATCCAGTACAGTTTTTGCATCTAGATGGGTGAAGGTAGTAGCTGGTGCTGGATCTGTCAAATCATCAGCTGGAACATAAATAGCCTGAACTGAGGTTATGGAACCATTTCTCGTGGAGGTAATTCTCTCCTGAAGCTGACCCATCTCAGTAGCAAGGGTAGGCTGATAGCCTACAGCAGAAGGCATTCTTCCAAGAAGGGCTGAAACCTCAGAGCCTGCCTGGGTGAATCTAAAGATGTTATCTATGAATAAAAGCACATCAGCCTTTTCTTCATCCCTGTAATACTCCGCCATGGTGAGACCTGTAAGAGCAACCCTCATTCTGGCACCAGGACTTTCATTCATCTGACCATATACCAGAACGGTTTTATCTAAAACTCCAGAATCCTTCATTTCATGATACATATCATTACCTTCTCTGGTTCTCTCTCCTACACCTGTTACAACGGACATTCCTCCATGCTCCTTAGCTATGTTATGAATAAGCTCCTGCATAAGTACAGTTTTACCTACACCTGCTCCACCAAAAAGTCCTATCTTACCTCCTCTAGCATAGGGACATAAAAGATCTATAACCTTGATTCCTGTTTCCAGTATCTCTGCAGAGGTCTGCTGCTCAGCAAAGGAGGGTGCCGGTCTATGAATAGGCATTTTCTTTTCTGAGTCCACAGGACCCAAGCCATCTATAGTTTCTCCAATTACATTGAACATTCTACCTAATACTTCCCTGCCCACAGGAACAGATATGGGAGCTCCAGTATCCTGACACTCCATGCCTCTGACTATTCCATCGGTGCTTGCCATGGCTATGCACCTTACCGTATCATCTCCAATATGCTGTGCTACCTCTACAGTGATTTTTTCTTTATCAGTAATATTTACTATGATTGCATTGTTTAAGGCAGGTAAGCTATCTCTTTCAAAACGTATATCTAAAACAGGTCCAATCACCTGCACTATTTTACCTATATTGTGCATAAGTCCTCCTTTCCTAAAGTGCTCCTGCACCGGCAACAATCTCTGTGATTTCCTGAGTGATTGCCGCCTGCCTGGCTCTATTGTACTGCAGCTTTAGCTTTTCCTTAAGCTCCTCACCATTATCAGTAGCATGCTCCATGGAAACCCTTCTAGAAGCCTGCTCACTGGTCTTAGTCTCCAACCACAGACTATAAAGCCTTGAGCTTACGGCTAAAGGAATCAGTGTGCTGCAGATTTCTTCAGCACTGGGTTCAAATATTGTTTCTTGAGGGGAAGAAGCCTCTGAATACCTTTCAGCATCCACTGGAAGCATAGTCTCACTTTCCGGTTCATAGCTTAGTATATTAACAAATCTCGTATAAATGATCTTAAGACTTCCTACCTCGCCCCTTAAATACAGCTCAAGGGCTTTGTTTATAAGGTTGGAGGCTACTTCATGGCTTAAGTTATCACTGCTTATATAGTCATTTATCACCTTAAAGCCTCGAGCTAAAAAATAGCTTCGTGCCTTAGAGCCTATGGCTATGATTAAGTCTCCTTCCTTCAAGAAGGTTAAGGCATATTTAAGCATATTGCTGTTATAACCGCCACAGAGGCCTAAATCTGAGCTAAATATGATGTATAGTCCTTTATGGGAATTATTTTCCTTTAGATATTCACTATCAATATCCTTATTATTTGAAAGAAGCTCCTGGAGAGTTTCAAAAAGCACCTGACTGTATTCTCTATTTCTTTCCATATCACTTCTTATCTTCATAAGCTTTGCATTGGCCATGAGCTCCATGGCACTGGTTATCTTCATGGTTGCTTCGGTAGTTTTGATGCGGCTTCTTAAAACCTGCATTCCCTGTGACATTGTTATTCACCCCTGAGCTTATACTCAGCTAAGTATTCACCGATAGCCTTTTTTAAATCACCGGAAAGCTTGTCACTTAAAGCTCTTTCCCTTTCAATCTCAGCTAAAAGCTCTCCTTGCTTTTCTTTAAAATATCTGTGAAGACCTTTTTCAAAATCTCTCACCTTCTCCACGGGGATGTCCCTAAGCAAGCCTTCCTTTGCAGTGAATAGAGAAACAACCTGCTCTGAGAGGGTAAGGGCAGAATATTGATCCTGCTTTAAAAGCTCCGTAAGCCTCGCTCCCTTATCAATAGCAGCCTTTGTAGCTTCATCTAAATCACTGCCAAACTGGGTGAAGGATAAAAGCTCATTATACTGCGCAAGCTCCAGCTTAAGAGAGCCAGATACCTGCTTCATGGCCTTAGTCTGAGCGGCGCTTCCTACCCTTGAAACACTGAGGCCCACATCCACTGCTGGCCGTACTCCAGCATTAAAGAGCTCTGTTTGAAGGAATATCTGACCATCAGTTATGGAGATAACATTGGTAGGTATATAGGCTGATATATCACCTGCCTGAGTCTCAATGAGAGGCAGAGCTGTCATGGAGCCTCCTCCTAAAGCATCATTAAGCTTTGCAGCCCTTTCCAGAAGCCTTGAGTGGAGATAAAATACATCCCCAGGATAGGCTTCTCTTCCTGGAGGCCTTCTTATAAGAAGAGAGATGGTACGATAGGCTACAGCATGCTTGCTTAAATCATCGTAAACTATCAGTACATCCTTTCCCTGCTCCATCCATTCCTCACCAATGGCACAGCCAGTATAAGGGGCAATGTATTGAAGAGCAGCCAGCTCAGAAGCTCTAGCAGCAACCACTGTAGTATATTCCAGGGCTCCATGATGGCGAAGCTTTTCAACAATCTGTGCCACGGTGCTTGCCTTTTGGCCAATGGCTACATATATGCAGTTAACCTGCTTTCCTTTTTGATTTATAATAGCATCTATGGCTATGGCTGTTTTTCCCGTTTGTCTATCTCCTATGATAAGCTCTCTTTGCCCTTTTCCTATGGGAATCATGGAATCTATTATCTTAAGACCAGTCATTAAGGGCTGATGAACAGACTTACGGGTCATAACACCGGGAGCAACTCTTTCCACTGGTCTTGTTTTAGTGCCCTTTATCTCTGGCCCACCATCGATGGGAGCACCCAAGGCATTTACTACCCTTCCTAGAAGCTCATCACCAACAGCTACCTCTACCACCTTATGGGTAAGCCTTACCTCGTCTCCTTCCTTTATGTTGTCATCAGAGCCCAGGAGAACAGCTCCCACATGGCCTTCTTCAAGATTTAAAACCATTCCATAGGTATCATGAGGAAATAATAATAGCTCCCCTGCCATGGCATTTTCTAGTCCATGAATCAATGCTATGCCATCGGCAAGGCTTATTACAGTACCCACCTCTGAAATATCTAAGGTTTTATTGTAGCTCTTAATTTGAGCCTGAATTACTTTACTTATCTCTTCTGCTTTAAGTTTCAAATGCTTTCACCCCAATTTTCCTATATTACCACCTTCGTAATCCTCTCCTTAATAGCTTCAAGCTTACTAAGAACGGTATTATCTAGAACCTTATCTTTAATCTTTACCCTCATACCAGCAATATAAGATCTATCTACAACGGTTCTGATATCAATATCCGTGCCGAGCTTTTTTTCTAAAAGCTTTTTTATTTCTTTAAGCTCTTTTCTCTCTAGCTCCACAGCGGAGGTAACCTCAACCACCTGGATATTAAGCTTTTCATTTGCTCTATCTATAAACTCCTCACATATTTCTTCCAGATAAGAAAATCTATTTTTATCCACGAGAAGCTCTATAAAATTCATTATGTAACCATCAGAGGAAAACACCTTTCTGAGTATCTCTTTTTTATCCTTCTTTGATATCCAGGGAATGTCCATGACCTTTAAAAGCTCTTGATTTTTATCTAAGCGATCACGGAGGCTCTGAAGCTCTTCCTTGTACTCCTTCAGGGAGTCAGCTTCCTCTGCAATGCTTATAAGTGCTTCTCCATAGTTCTTTGAGATTATGCTCCCCATGCTCCTCCACCTGCTTCATGGATGAAATCCTCAATAAACTTACGATGAGCCTTTTCATCCACTTCCTTTTCAATTATCTCCTTCGCTGCAGCTAAGGCAATAACTCCCATCTGCACCTTCATATCCTCAGCGACTTCCTTCTTTTCCATAGCTATTTCAGCTCTTGCCCTCTCCAGGAGGTCTTGCGCCTTTTGTCTTGCCTCGGCAATTATCATATTAGATTCTTCCCTGGCCTCGGCTTCTGCCATCTGTAGAATCTCCTCTGCCTGCTTTCTGGCCTTTGTAAGCTCTCCTCTAGACTCCGCAAGAAAGCTCTCACTTTCTTTGTTTCTGCCCTCTGCCTCCTGAAGCTGAGCTTTTACATATTCCTGACGCTTATCTAGATAATCCTTTAAAATACTCCAGAAGTACTTCCTTGCTAGGAGAACAATTAAAAAGGTTGATATGAGTACCAACAAAGCATCTACTATGTTGAGCCGTAAATAATTATCTATATTGATCATAGAAGAAACCTCCTTACAAAAAAGAATCTAGCCATTCAAGAATATTAATATTAAGGCAATAACCAGGGCATAAATACCGGTGGTTTCAGCTAGAGCTATGCCTAGAACCATCATGGCACGAATTTCACCGGCCGCCTCTGGATTCCTTCCTACAGCCTCACAGGCCTTACTAGCTGCTATGCCCTGACCTATTCCAGGTCCTAAGCCACCTATCATTGCTATCCCTGCACCAAGGAGTGCAAGACCAGATACAAAATATTGATTAAAATCCACTTAAAATTCCTCCTTACATAAATGAAATATTTATTTACTTTTAATAAGCTTCTTGTAGCCTAAGCTTCTAATCCTCCAATACCTCCGATAGGAAGAAGGAGGTGAGCATAAAGAAGATGTAGGTCTGCATAAAAGCAGTGAAGACATCAAAATAAAGATGTAGAAAGGGTGTTACTGCAAAGGCTAAAATACCAAAGGGCATTATTGCCCGTATCATATTGTAGAGAAGGGCTATGATAATAGTCCCTCCCAGGAGGTTTCCAAATAAACGTAGAGTCAAGGATACAGGAAGAGCCAAATCTCCTATGACATTAAGAGGAAATAGAAAAACTATTGGCTCAGCCAGGGACTTAAGCTTACCCTTAATCCCATGAAGCCTTATATCCGTGCCATGAATCAGTATAACCATCATTAGGGCTAGGGTTAAATTTAGGGTGAGATTGGAGGTGGGTGGCTGGAGACCAAGAAGTCCCATGAGATTACTGATAGCCATGCATATCATAATAGTGCCGTAAAAAGGTAGATACCTCCAGGTCCTTTCATTTAAATTAGCTCCAATAACTCCTTTTGCAAGGTTTGCTATATTTTCAAATACTAAAACAGCTCCCTCTGGCTCCTTGGTAGGATCCGCTCTTTTTATTCGCCTACCTCCCCAGGCTAAGAAAATTCCTACAAAAACAAGCACTCCAAACCAAATTAATATACTCTGATGAACTAAAAAACTAAAGTCTCCAATGGTAATAAGTATACCCTCCATGATTAACTAGCCCTCCTGAGCTTCCACCTAGCTCCATAGATGATAAAATTAAGAATCAAAAAGCCTACTAATAGTGATATTACATTGATTCCCTTAATGATAGACCAGGATACTACAAAGCCATAAAAGATAAGCCTTATTATATAAAGCACTGCTGCTATGGAGCCTGGCCTGGCGCTTTCAGAGATATATTCTGAGGATATGGCTATGGATATAAAGCCTACAAGTCTGGTAATCCCTCCTACCACAAAGCCTAAAGCAATGTAATTACTTCTGGTGAGTATATAGGCTATTACATAAAAAGCCCCAATAACTATCAACGATCTTATGATTATGGATGTGTAAAGTGATTTATTCATCCTTTCCCATGGCCTCCTTTACTAATAGATATAAGCTTCCGATAATAACATAAAGTAAAGAGGAGAGCATAAGCCAGGGAGCTGTGTTAAGCAGCCGGTCCAGCCAGCCACAAAGCCATATGGCAAGGGCGATTCCTATGGTTATCCTAGCTATGAATCTCCAAACAATAGTATTTCTCATGGCAACCTCTATACGCCTTCTCTTATTCTTTGATTATTTTCAGTCAAAAGGGCAATAAATATACCAGCCATAATTTGGGTTTGCAACCTTTAGTCATCAATAAGTTTTTCTTATCAAAACCACCTGAAGCATCATACTATATATGGTATTTTATTGTCATTTAAATCCATCAATTTATATTTTGGAGGAACTATGTTATGAATAATTCTATCAGCCTATGCATGATAGTAAAAAATGAAGAAGAATATCTTCCCCAGTGTCTTGAAAGTGCCCAAGGAATTGTGGAGGAAATCATTCTGGTAGATACGGGCTCAACAGACAGAACTGTAGAGATAGCTGAAACCTTTGGAGCAAAGGTATATCATTATCCCTGGAACAATAATTTTAGCGAGGCTAGGAACTTTTCACTAGAGAAGGCTACAAAGAACTGGATTTTTATTCTTGATGGAGATGATGTTATATTTCCTGAAGATCAGAAAATCTTGAAAAGCTTCCTTGAAAAACCCTTAAGCAAGGATTATATCTATAATTTCGAGACTCTCAGTTATCATGGGGATACACCTGATGAAAACAATGTAACTATAAACTTAAACCCTAGACTATTTCCAAATCATCTAGGAATCCATTACGAGGGGGAGGTCCATAACCAACTTATTTACCCTGAAAATATGCAAAACATTATATTTTCATCAACAAAGGTTCATCATTATGGATATTTAGATAAAGTGATTAAGGGTAAGAATAAAAGCAATAGAACTATGAACTTAATCCTTGAACAGCTCAAAAACGATCCTCAGAATCCTTTTGCAAATTTTAACTTAGGGACCGAATACTCCAACCTCAATAAAAATAAAGACGCCTTAGATTGTTTTTATAAGGCTTTTGATAGTTTTCAGCCAGACCTAGGTTATAGCTATATTTTAATTTTGAGAATTATAATTTTAAATTATAGGGAAAAGAATTATGAGAATGCATTAAGATTCATTGAAATTGGACTTAAGCATTATCCAAAGGCAGCAGATATTCATTTTTACAAAGCACTGATTTATAAGACTTTGGCAATGCCTCTCTCTCAATTAGATGCCTTAGAAAAAGCTTTGGAAATAGGAGAGTCACCTTCTCCTTTGAAGTTTTTCTATGGAACTGGAACCTTTAAAGCTGCTTGCGAAATTGGTACCCTTCTTATTAGCTTAAAGGAATATGACAAGGCCTATAGCTTTTTAGTTAAAGCACTTCAATATAACCCTAGATTCTATAACCCTTTATATGATATTGCTCACATACTAACAATAAAAAAAACCTCAATAAAAGAAATGAAGGATATATTAGAAGGCTTTATCTCTTCCGATCCTAATAGATTTCATATACTAGGAGAGGTATTTTATACTGAAGGATTTTATGAAGCAGCACTAGAATATATAGACTTGCAGGAAAAACTCTCTGGTATCAATGAAAAACTATTAGACCTTAGGCTCTCAGCCTTGTTGAGATCCGGTAGCTTTGAGGAGTGTATAGCACTGGAAGGGATTAATGAAAATTCTCCTGAGAAATCTAATATAATCCTTAAACTCAATCAGGCTCTAGCATTGGTTATTTTAAGAGAATATGATAGCGCTAAGAACCTTTTAAGTCACTGCTCCAGCTTTTCTCCTTCAGCTACAGAACAAAAGCAGATTAAAGTATATGAAAGCCTAATTGCTTTATTAACTGATGAGGCCACGGAGGATATCTCCACTATAAAAGAGGAAGAGGATTATCTTAATATAATCATCGATATCCTTTCTATATTACTAATGAATCAGCTATATGACATCTTTGAAGCTGCAGTTAAGCTACTAACACTTATTGATAACAAAAATATATTACTAGCCTTAGGAAAGCTCTATCATAGCCTTGGATATACTGACTATGCAAAAACTGAAATCAAAAGATCGATACAGCTTTTTGATTGTTATGATCGAGAAGGACTAGAAATATTAATGAAATAAAACTATATTAATCATAAAGAAGAGCCTTCAGCCTATAACTGAAAGCTCTTCCTTATCTTATTTAATTTAAGCCTCTATAGGAGCCGTAATGTTCCACAGTTTCTGTGTCACCAGGCTTAAGTCCTGGGACTATTGCTATATTGTAGGTTTTATCTACAGGCAATGGGTTTCCACTTAAACTGTTATCAAACTCATCTGTTACGTAATAGCTATCTTTTATTCCTGTACCTACTCTTTCTACCTCTACATCTATCACTGATGCATATTTAGAAGCTGCCGCAACAGTGCCAATAAGCCTCACTTCTTTTGTCACAGCAACATTCCCTGATACTGCAGGACAATGAATATTACAAGAAGAGGTTTCAATGGAATTAAATACGACCTTAAGAAAAGGAATTAGGTAGGTATCATTTGATATTGCAGAACCAAAGCTCCAAAGGATATTGTCATCTCTAGGAATAAGTGCTATACCTGGTACTTGAAGCTTATTCAAGTGCCATAAGCTTACTATAAAAGTTAAATCAGCACTGACAGCTACCTTGGCAGTAGCTGGGTTTAGAATAGAGCTTGTAAGTGTAGTAACCCCTGGAGATTCATTAAAGGTAGTATAGCTGCTAAAATACTCCATTAATGGATATATATATATTCCTTGGGAAGGTGGAGTATCACTAAAATTATTAGTTTTAAATAAAACTACCTCAGCACTGATTATTGAAGCATTACTTGGTATTGTAGAAATATCAAAAAGCAAATAGCTTACGTATTTATAACCGTCTTCCCCTCCTACAAATATCTCTCCTTCATTTATATTTCCATTGGGAATTTTACTGGTTACTGTTAAACTTTTTATTGCTGGAAGCATAATATTTTGCAAGGTCATCACCTCTTTTTATTCTTAAGTAACAGCATGGAGCCATAAGCTCCATGCCAAATTTCTTAAGCTATATTAAACGTATGACCATGCACCTGAAACAGATACCGTATCGGATCCAAATACCTTTGGAACTATAGCCATAGCATAGGTCGCACTTACTGCTAAAGGAGTAGAGCTAGCAGAATTATCATACACAACAACCCTATAAAAACTTCTATCTCTAGTAGGTGTAACAGCATTAGTTACATCAAGGTCTATAAAAAGATATCCAGTAGTATTAGCTGCAACAGTTCCTGTTACCACTATGACCCTTGAGCTTCCACTTTGAGGGGTATCAAAATTAATAGTTAATGCCATGATTTTCATCTCCTGTGAACAAATTAAGGATTAACATCCTAGTACAATATATGCTTTTGATAAAAATCTGACACATACAATTAAAAACAAGTTATAAAGTGCCTCTAATTTTTTGTAGAACTAATAATCTTTTTTATTGGAACATAGGTATTCTGATTATTTTTCTTTACAATCTTATAAATATTTACAACCTTAATTTCCTTCTTTTCTACAAGCTCTATTACCTTTTCTACTTGTTCTAAAGAAATTATAATTGATTGATTGCAGCCCCTTCTAAGACCACAGGGCGTTGAAGTCATTAATGGATTTAACCCTTCTTTCTTCATTTCATTGTATAGAAGCATTCCTTGATTGGTAGAATTAAATATAAACATGTACTGACTTTCATTAACATTCACAGGTCTCATCACCCTTCCAAATATACAATATAAATATATTATATATTTATGAAGAATTATAATATCAGTGCTTAAAAATCCTGGCAGATTTATCTCTAATTATTCTCTATTTTTATCAAAGAGTGCTGAAAACAACTCCCTTAATGGAGTTTTAGAGGAAGATTTTCCTTCTCTCTCTAGCTTTCTTTCCATAGCTTCAAGCTTAGCAGTGACCTTAGCTAGTTCTTCCTCTCTTTCAACATATAGAGATTCTAGTTCATTTAACCTCTTTTCTTTCGTTATTACCTTATCCTGAAGATAGGTAACCCCTTCATTAAGCTCTTCCTTACTTTTATTAAAAATTTCTATAGTACTAGCAACATTTTTCAGCTTCTTTTCATAGCTCTCAGCTCTTTGACGGTGCTCCTCTATACTTTTATATAATTCCTTTATCAATATATCCTTATCTGCCATTTCCTTTTTATAAGCCATTTTAGCCTTTATTTCCTGAATACTATTTTTCTTATAAAAGGTATATCTGTCATTTCTTCCCGGAGTAAATATATTTGCTATATCATCCAAAACTAGAGCTGTAGTCTCCTCTCTATCGGCAAAAAAAATTTCTCTTATGTATAAATCTTTATTTGCCCCTATAGCCTTAAGCTTACACATTCCCTTATAAACCTTATTTTCCTTTAGGCACTCCCCCTGTGGAGGCAAATTAAAATACTCTCCACCATCTAAAGAAAAAGTGGCAAATATATACTCCCCCTCAATCCACAGCACCCATAGTTGTTCCTCAAGGAAAAAAAGAACTCCTGAGGAAATATTATTTTCGGAGATAAATAAGTGCTTTCTTATCTCTTCACCATCTTTTATCCAGAGAACTAGATTATACTCATCCTGTATTAAATATAGACAATGAATCTTATCCTTAAGCTTTAACAACGATAAATCTATAAAAGGCTTGACATTCCTATCTATGGTATATAATTCTGACCAGTAAGAGGAATTATCCTTTAAAACTCTATATCCTAGCTCATGATCGTCATTAAATCTTTGATATAAAATATATAAGCTATTATCCTCTGAAGTTGATACATAAAAAGGCATTTCGTATTGAAAATTTAGTTCATCAATAATTCTGGGACTTGAAAGCTCTCCATTTCCATCCACAGTATGATAAACAAGAAGAGTTTTTCCACTATCCTCTCGATAAATACTATAAAAAAGATATAATCGGCTATTATAAGTTGCAGCCTTATAATATAAGCTAACTTCTCCATTTCCTTCTCTATTAAGAAGAGGATATACTCTCCAGTTTATTTCATTAAATAGATGAAGAATAAGATTTCCTTTTAGGTCTTCATAGAAAATTGCCATGACCTCCTTAGAAAGAACTTCTAAGGAAAAGCCTTCTTTTACATCCTTCAAGAGAAGGCCTGAATTTATAACTACCCTATTTTTGATAATCTTGTAAGTAATCCCTTTATTCTTTTCATGGTTTATATACCAAAGAGTGCCATTGCTCCTTTCTATAACATAAAAATCCTTGTTAACCTCTATCATCATCTCTTCCCCTTTAATGGATTATATACTATAGGTTATGCCTGAAGGTGCAAATCTTATAACTAATCTTTAGGAAAACCCTTTGAATATTCTAGTTTTCTTACCTTTCTTTGAATATATTTTTTTGTTTAATATCAGTAACACTTTAAATCTATAAGAGTAAAATAATATTAAAACAGAACCTCATTAAGATTGTTAAGGGGATGACATAATGAAAAATATTCAAGAAATCATAAAAGAAATGGAAAAAATCAGTGAGCATGTGGCTACTACAGTTAATGAAGAGCCCCTAACTCCTGAAAGAGCTGAGGAAGAGCTGGCAAATATTATAAATGCTGAGCCTGCAGCTTTAAATGATCCAATTTTAGGAACCTCCTGCTGTATAGTATCTGTACCCAATGAATTCACTGTTCCTGTAACTTCTCCTGTAGATCCAACAATACCTGTTACTAATCAAAATATACTTTTTACCACTACTCAGCTATCTTGTTTTGTAAATCCTACTACCATATCCTGTACACCTCCCGATTGTCCTACACCAATAGATGTTACAGTATTTGAGGTTAGATTATCAGGCTGTATACCTTACATCGTCAATGTATCCGGGATTACTGGCCCTGTAGCTGTGCCCCCTGTAACCTGTGAAGCTGTTCCAGGTACCACAAGAATTTGCTGTTCCGATACCTTCTGTGTAAACTCAAGAATAGGAATATATGCTACTCTTCCAGAAGCATTGGCAATATGCAATAATACAGCTCTTCTTACCTGCAACAATATACAGGTTGGATTAGTTTCAACCTTAGTAGAAACCTGTGGAGGTAATGGTCAGGCAATTCAATTTGAAGTAACCTTTAATTCTCTGTTAGGAAACTGCCCACCACCAACACCACCACCACCAGTAGAATAACAATAGTAACCTCTTAGGATAGTAATTAGTTTCTTAGCTTCTAAAAAGGTAGCCATAAATAGCTACCTTTTTAATTTAATTAAATTATATAATCTATCGATTATTTTTTCCTTTTCCTCAATTACCTTTAAGAGAGTTCTTATTCTTTGATTTTTTTCTTCATTAACCTGTTCAATTTTTTCTTGAAGGTTATAAATAACCTCCTCATAATAGCTGGAAATATCCATTAATATGCTCTTATATGGCTTCTGACTATTATTTTCCTTATCAGTTAAAGGTCTGGATAGCTCTTCTCGTGAAAGCATTCCATATAAAGCTTCTTCATATACAAATTGTCTTTGCTCTATAACAATATCAGCTGAAAATCCGTCTCTTTGATTAAAAAAATTCTCATAGCACCAAGGAAAATAAGAATAATTAAAATCCTTGTATAGCCCTTGAGTCCTACCTTCCTCTTTCTCCTTAGAGAAAAGAATAAAACCTAAGCCCTTGGGAGAAATAAAAAAGCTGATACTATGTACATCTTTAAGAAGAAGGTTTCTTTCGAAAATTTCCCATACTTTCTTATGACTATATTTTAGGATCCTATATATTCCTCTAGCTTCATCCTTGCAATATAGAATATAAATCTCATGATTATAGCAGGACATATAATACTCTCCTTGAAGCTCAACAACCTTTTCTTCCTTCCAGTAATCCTTATAAGGATATCTATGATATAGAGTTCTTGATTTATCCCCCTCGCTATCCTCTAATAGAAAAAACCAATGCTCCTTTCCTGCAGCTTTTACAATTACAGGACTCTTAGGCTCGCTTTTATGATAACTATTAAGCATATGCTCCCTCCATTATAATAATATCCTCAAGAAATAATATTCTTGATTATTCCTTTTTATTCCTTTATTTCTGTGCCAAGCCCCTATGAAATGAATATTATAAAGTGTAACAAAATATCCTAATGAAAAGTAAGGTGAGCAGCTTGAAGAATTTACTTTTAAATAAAATATATAATAAAGAAATAATAGTTGCTGTAGTGGGCCTTGGATATGTAGGTCTTCCATTAGCTGTGGAAAAAGCAAAGGCAGGCTTTAAAACCCTGGGCTTTGATATACAGGAAAAAAGAGTAGCTATGGTAAACAAAGGCTACAATTATATAGGTGACGTGGTATCTTCGGAGCTTTCAGCATTAGTTAGCTCAGGATTCCTTTCCGCCACTACAGATTACTCAGATATAGCTAAGGCAGACTTTATAGCTATTTGTGTCCCTTCACCTTTAGATAAATATCAACAACCAGATATGAGCTATATCAAGAGCTCTGCAGAAGCCGTTGCTAAATACATGAAGAAAAATACCATGGTAGTATTAGAATCTACCACCTACCCTGGAACTACTGAAGAGCTTCTTAAGCCTATACTGGAAAATGGCTCTGGCTTTGTCTGTGGCAGAGACTTTTATCTAGGGTATTCTCCAGAGAGAGTAGATCCAGGAAATCTTAAATATAAAACAAAGAACACCCCCAAGGTAGTAGGAGCCATAGGAGAAGAGGCTGCTGAGGTTATTTCTGCTATGTATGGAGAAGTGCTTCAAAGTGATATTCATGTAGTATCCAGCCCTAAAGTAGCGGAAATGGAAAAGCTTCTAGAAAACACCTATAGAAATGTAAATATTGCCTTGGTCAATGAGCTAGCAATCCTCTGTCATAAGATGAATATAAATATCTGGGAGGTTATAGAGGCTGCTAAAACAAAGCCCTATGGCTTTCAACCCTTTTATCCTGGTCCTGGTCTAGGAGGACATTGTATCCCTTTAGATCCCTATTATCTAGCCTGGAAGGCTAGGGAGTATGGCTTTCACACCTCACTGATTGAAGCTTCAGGGATGATTAATGATAAGATGCCAGAATACTGTGTAGAGAGAGCAGCAATGGCTTTAAATTCAAGAAAGCTGCCTCTTAAAGACTCAAGGATTCTTGTGTTAGGTGTGGCTTATAAAGAGGATATAGATGACTATAGAGAAAGTCCCGCATTGAAGGTTATAGAGCTTCTAATAAAACACGGAGCCTCTGTATCCTATTACGATCCATATATTAAAGCATACTTATATAAAGGTGAAATAATTACCGGCATTAAAGAGCTTACTTCAGAAGCACTAAAAGAAGCAGACTTAACAATAATTACTACCAGCCATAGAATAATAGATTATGCTTTTATCCAAGAAAACTCTAAATTAATACTAGATACTAAAAATGCTATGGGAAGCTTAAAAAGCAGAGAAAATATCATACTATTATAAAAGCTACTTATGAAAATTTATAAAAATAAGAGACAGATAGAATAAGCCACTAGCTTTTTCTTCTCTGCCTCTTCTATTTATACAGCATCATTAAACTACGAGATTATAAATTTAAGACTTCAGAAATATCTTATAATGAGTAATTTACCGCTTGAGATTGAAAAAGCTTCTGATAGGTGGACTCTTCCTTCTTCATGAGATTTTCATGACTATCGAAGTCTTCAATCCTCCCTTTATTAATCACCAGTATCTTATCGCAAAAGACACTGCTGGACATACGATGGGAAATATAAATAGCCGTTTTCTCTCCCACCAGCTTGTTGAAGCTCTCATAGATTTCTGCCTCTGCTATGGGATCTAAGGCGCTGGTAGGCTCATCAAGGATTATTAAGGAGCCATTTTTGTAGAGAGCTCTGGCTATGGCTATCTTCTGACTCTGACCCCCACTCATCTCTATGCCTTCACTGTCATAGGCCTTACCAAACAAGGACTGCAGTCCCTTAGGCAGGCTCTTTATCTTCTCTGTCATCCCTACCTCATCAATGATTTTTTCCACAAGGGACTTATCCTTAAGAGCAGCTCTGCAGGTGATATTCTCCTCAATGGAGAAATTAAAGAGCTTAAAATCCTGAAAAACTGCAGACATGCTGCTGTTATAGCTATCATATTCATAATCGTATATATCCCTATTATTTATATAAATCTTCCCACTATCAGGCTTATATAAACGGCAGATGAGCTTAACAATGGTGGACTTTCCTGCTCCATTTAAGCCAACGATGCTTATCTTCTCACCTTTTTTAATCTCAAAGGATATATCCTCTAAAACCTTCTTATCAGTCTTAGGATAAGAGAAGGTGACATTTTCAAAGCGGATGGAGTCAATCTCCTTCAGAATTTCACTGCCACTTATCTCCTTTTCCTCAGGAAGCTCCATGAGCTCTAGGAATGGCTCTAGATAGCTGAGCATCTGATTGATAGTAACAACATTTGTTCCCATCTCAAAAATTGCAAGGGAAAAGTTTATGGCAGAATTAACATACATGGTAAGACTACCAATGGAAATCAGTCCTCCTCCAAAATCCACGATGCAGCGTATACCCACATAGCCATAGGCTAACACTACTTGAAGGACATTTATCACCTGATAAAGTCCCATATAAATGGCTGATTTATGTCGGTATTCAGTGAACCAAGCCACTAACTCCTTATCAAATTCAATAATTTTATTCCCTATCATATCGCTCATATTATATAGGCGAATATCCTTATGGCCTAAGTCAGCGAAACAGAGACCTACGTAATAACCATATTTTCTATTAACAGGGATGATATCCTGAAAAAACTTCTGCTGATATTTAGCAAACCTAGCCTGTATAAAAAGCATCAAGGCTATGGTAATAAGAAGCACCACCACAAGAATCCAGGAAAGCTGAAGCATAATAACCACAAGACCAATAAGGGTTACCCCCTGTCTCAATATTTCTGTGATGCTCTGAATAAGACCAGGGACAGCACTTTGATTGGTCATGGCAAACCTTGCTCTTTCCTTAAGATCAAGATAATAAGGATCCTCTAAATGACTATATTCAATGTTCATTATTTTTTCTGCCAATACTCTATCTAAGGACATTTGTACTAATTGTCCTCTTACATCTAAAAGCCTCTTAGAGGTCTTCCCAAGAAAGTACCAAAATACATTGGATATTACTATGAGGCTGCCAAAGAGTATAAGTCTATCACCCTCTCTTCCTCCCATAAGCTCATCGATAATATATTTAGGCAATATTACATTGCAGATTATCTGACCTCCGTAGGAAATACTGTTAAGGAGCAATAAAAAAATGTAGGAGGGGCATATATCCCATGTGATTTTAGAAACTAAAATTAGCTTTTTTCTTATCTTCATGCTGAGCACTCCTCCTGACTTTCACGATAATATTTCCCTTGGGTCATAAACATATCGTAATATGCTCCACCCTTTTCCATGAGCTCCTCATGGGTACCATATTCTCTGAGGCCATCGCCATCTATAAGAGCTATGACATCACAAAACTTAGTAGAGGCAAGGCGGTGGGATATATATATGGAGGTCTTTCCTTCTGTAAGGTCGTTAAACTCTGAATATATCTCTGCCTCTGCCAGGGCATCTAAGGCAGAGGTTGGCTCATCCATTATCACCATATTTCCTCCCTTATAAAGAGCTCTGGCAATGGAAAGCTTCTGGGACTCACCTCCTGAGAATATTGCCCCATCCTCTTCTATAACCTTGAGCATCAGATTGTTTATGCCTTTGGGAAGACTCTCTACCTTCTCATATAAGCCTACCTTTTTAAGCACCTGATTAACCCTATCATAGTCTATATCCTCGGAGGTGCAGGCTATGTTCTCTGCTATGGTATAGGCTAGTATATTTACATCCTGAAATACCACGGAAAACATAGAAAAAAGCTCGCTCTTTTTGTAGTCATTAACATTTATACCATTGATAATTATCTCTCCTGAATCCACCTTGTATAAACCTGTAAGCAGCTTCACAAGGGTTGTCTTACCTGCCCCATTAATTCCAACTAAGGCTAGCTTCTGTCCTTTTGGAATCTTTAAGGAAAAGTTAGTATAAACATTTTTATCGGTATTAGGATATTTAAAGGAGATATTCTTAAACTCTATCTCTAAGGTCTCACCTTTAGGTACTGCGAGAGCCTCTCCCCCTTTTTCTCCATAGTCCTTGTCCATGAACATGTAAAAATCTTTAACATACATATATTCCTCTAGGATAAAGGTCACATAGCCCGATAAGGTATTAAGCTCTAGTGAAAGCCTGGCAGTTGCAACGAGATACATAGAAAAGTCTGCTATGGACATTCCCTGAACCGTTAGATATATAAGCATCCCATAGGTAACTCCATCAGATATCAGTAGAGTTATTAGGGTTATGAAGCTTAAGCCATACTCTTTATTTTTTATAAGCTTAAATACATCAAGGTAGCCTTTAATTTCAAAATTAAAGTTATCTATTATTCTGTTCTTAAGATCGTATATCCTTACATCCTTTCCATAAGCAAAATCCTGGGTGGTGTCAGAATAATATCCAACCCTTCTCTTATGCTTCGATAGCTTCTCTTTATAGGAATAATTAATCTTCTGCACCTTCAAGGCTGTAAGAGTAGTAGCAGCTATGTTCACCAGGATAGCTAAAAGAATCCAGGGACTTTTAAAGGCTACAAAAATTGATAATATTAAAACTATCATCACAGAAGCTGGAAGCTCAAAAAGCTTGTGATAAATACCTTCTATTCCATTACTATTAGTGGATATAGAAGCAAAAGCCCTTTCATTGGTTTCAGAAAAGGTTGAGTCCTCTGTGTATTTATAATCTATTTTTAATAGCTTTACCCCTAAATCCTTCACATAATCTATGCGCAGGTTCGTAATTCTAGGGTTAGCTATATCTCCTATAAAGGTTTTAAAAAAGTATATTACCGCACCTACTGCAAAGAAGATAATTACAATAGTCATAACATCTGATACTGATGGATTAGGCACTGTGAGCTTCTCAATCAAAAACTTAGGAAGCAGTACTGAAATAAATGGAATACCCGTAGCCAAAAGAGTATATAAAAAACATAGACTAAATAATCCCTTATCTCTCTCCACTATATTTTTTATCATTCTGGCTATAGCACTATTTTTAGGAGACCCTTTCATACCTACTTAACACCTGCTTTCTTTATAATTTTTTCTAAATAATCACTAAACTGTTAATATTTATTATACATTAACAAAAAATATACACCTATAAAAATCATCTTTCATTTTTCTCCATTTTTTGTTAATAACGCAATAAAGCTATGGCTCTTTTTTTATTAAGTAGATAAATGGTGATTAGCTCTCTCCTGCTATAAAATATAATTATATATACATGGTGAAAAATATCTGCTATACTACCTTGAAAAATGAATTTATGTTGATATAAGCCTTTTAAAAGGAATAAGAAAGGAACTTGCTCATGAACCTTAGAACAAGTCATAAAGAGTCCTTGGCCACTGCTGCTATAATTTTAAGCTTAGCCTGGCCTACAATTATTGAACAGGCCATGCAGACTGCGGTACAGTACATCGATACGGCGATGGTTGGCTCCTTAGGAACAAATGCCACCGCTGCCGTAGGTGCTACCACTACTGTGGGATGGCTTATTTTCAGTACAATCTCTGCCTTAAGTGTCGGTTTTCTTTCCTTCATCGCCCGTGCCTGTGGTGCTAATAATAAGACTGCGGCTCAAAAAGCAGTGTCTCAAGCGGTCTTGGTAGTCCTGGTGGTAGGAAGCCTCTATACCCTGCTTACCCTATCTCTCAGCAGCAGAATTCCAGTGTGGATGCAGGTGGATGAAGGTATTGAAAAGCTTGCTTCTACCTACTTCTTCATACTGTATTTACCCATGCTCCCAAGAGCGGCCAGTACCATTTTTGGTACGGTGCTCCGTGCTGCTGGTGATACTAAGACACCCATGAAGGTAGGTATAATTGTAAACCTGATTAATATTGTTCTGAACTTTTTACTGATTTATGAAGCTCGCACTGTGTCTCTTTTTTCTCTAAGCTTTACCCTGCCAGGAGCAGGTCTTGGAGTAATAGGAGCTGCCATTGCCAGTGCTGTTGCTTTCTTCTGGGGAGGAATTCATATTACCTATGTATTATGGAAGCATCCCATGGTTTCTCCAAGCGGTACAAGCCTTCGTCCTGATATGAGTATACTAAAGCCCTGTATGAGGATTGCCTTCCCTAATATTCTTCAGCGCTTCGGGACTTCCCTGGGCTTCGTATCTTTTGCATCGATGATCAATTCTCTAGGAGAGGTATCCACCGCCGCTCATACCATTGCCAATACGGTAGAATCTGCCTTCTACATCCCTGGCTACGGTATGCAGACTGCTGCAGCAACCCTCACAGGCAATGCCTATGGTGCTGGTGATAAAAAAAGAATGAAGTCTCTATCCTCAATGTTTATTCCCATAGAGGTACTGCTGATGCTCCTCTCTGGTACTGCACTATTTATTTTTGCACCGACACTGGTAGGGCTTTTCTCCTCTAACCCTGAGGTTATCCATTTAGGCACCACAGTTCTCCGAATGGTGGCTATTTCAGAGCCTATATATGGCTTTTCCATCATTGTAGAAGGGATGATGCTGGGGGTAGGAAAGACTAAGGAGCCCTTCCTGTACAATATCATTGGAATGTGGTGCATCCGTATTGTGGGAACCTTCATATCCATAAAGCTCCTGGGCATGGGCTTAGTTTCTGCCTGGGCCTGCATGATTGCTCACAACCTGTTTCTCTTTGTACTGTACTTTTTCACCTACCTAAGAGGTACGTGGAATCCACTGAATACCAAATAATAAAAGCGACGGCAAAACCGTCGCTTTTATTATTTATGGCTTTCTATGGCCTTCATGGCCTTAGGGAAGGTGATAGAAAATACTATTATTGCTGTTAATATGGATAAAGTATCTGATACAGGCTCTGCTAGGAATACTGCAAAAACCTTATTCTCAAAGAAGTTTGGCAGTATATAAATCAAAGGAAATAGTAAAACTATCTTCCTCATTATAGCTATAAATAAGGCAGCCTTAGCATTTCCTATGGATAGGAAGGTCTGCTGAATAGCCATCTGTATGCCGAAGAAGCCTAAAACAGCCATGTATACCCTAATGGACCAGGTTGCTTCTGAGATAAGCTCTGGGGAGGAGTTAAATATCCTTATAAAGAACTCAGGGAAGAGCAGAACCAAAATCCAGAAGCCTCCAAGAAAAGCACAGGATATTGACAGCATCACCTTAAAGGTTTCCTTTACTCTATGAGGATTTCTCGCTCCATAGTTAAAGCTCATAATAGGCTGAGCTCCCTGTCCTAGACCCTGAGCAGGAATCCAAACCATCTGTAAAATAGTGCTGGCTATGGTCATAGAACCTACGGCTATATCTCCTCCGTATTTCTGAAGAGAGGAATTAAAGCCTATGTTTATAAGAGCTTCTGTGGATTGCATGATAAAAGGAGCCAGGCCTAAGGCCATCACCGGAAGTAAAACCTTCATTTTAGGCATTAGATACTCTTTTCTTATACGAAGCTTAGTCTTTTTACTAGTAAGAAACCATAGTACAAAGGCTGCTGAGATTCCTTGAGATATGACAGTAGCTAAGGCTGCTCCTTCCACTCCCATGTCCATACCATATATAAATATAGGATCCAGTATTATATTGGCCACAGCTCCAATGACTACAGATAGCATGCTGAAGCTGGTAAAGCCCTGGGTTGTAATGAATAAATTGAGACCCAAGGACAGCATCACAAATAAGGAGCCAGAAGCATATATCTTCATATAAGGATAAGCATAAATAATAGTATTCTCACTAGCTCCAAAGAGCCAAAGAAGCTCTTCACCCCAGATATTAAAGGCTGCGGTTAAAATAAGCGCTATGATTATAAGTGCTGTAAAGCAGCTTCCCAGTATCCTCTCCGCCTCAGAATCATGCCCTCTTCCCATCTCTATAGCTGCCCTAGGCGCTCCCCCCTGACCTATGAGCATTGTAAAGGCAGTGATGAGATAAATAACCGGAAAGCAAAGGCCTATCCCCGTAAGAGCAATGCTCCCAACCTCAGGCATATGACCTATATAAATTCTGTCTACGATATTGTACAAAAGATTAACCAGCTGCGCTGCCACTGTAGGTATAGCAAGCTTTAAAAGCAGCCTTCCCACAGGCAGGGTAGCTAAATCCTGTGAAATATCCCTTTTCTCTTTCGTCTTTGCCAAATTAAGTCCTCCATTTCATTTCTCTTTGTATAAAAGAAAATCAGTAAATTCATCCTTTAATTATAGCACCTGAGACTGAAGGTGGGCAGTAGGACATTTACAAAAAAGTACACCTCAAGAGTTTAGTTTAACTATCCTCTAGTGTGCACCTAGCTTAATCAGCAAAATATAGGTTGTCAAAGACATCAGTACAAGGAAGCTTCTTATTAGCCGATATTATATTTTGCCTATCCTCAATATATATCCAGCCTTGCGTTCCATCAGCTTTACTCATAAGCACCCAATTTTTATTATCCGTTAAAGGGAAGCTTATCTCCTCCTCTGAAGGCTCCATAAGTATTTCCTTTGAGTTTAAATCCATTTCTGCATAAGCTGTTATTTCTTCCTTTAATATCACAGGCTCTTTATCATAATAGTCGTAGCTTATAGGAGTATATAAA
This sequence comes from Alloiococcus sp. CFN-8, assembly GCF_049943125.1. GTDB lineage: Bacteria > Bacillota > Clostridia > Clostridiales > Clostridiaceae > JAEXZL01. Next base: position 1,822,969 of record NZ_CP188040.1, on the reverse strand, counting down.
TCCTCTTCTACGGTAGCAAGCTTTCCTTCGCTGCTAAGCTCCCAAGCAAAGACCGTTGTCCAATATTGAAGCAAGTCTAATCTTCCCTGTGATTTAATTGTCCCCTTTCCATCCATGGAATAGGTTTCATCTGCAGGAAAACCAGTAATATAACCTATATACTCTAATCCCTCACCATCATATCTAAAATAGCTAGTGGTAAGGTCCTCACTAGCTCCTATATCTGCTATGGCAAGCTCTTTATAGTCATCAGAGGTGTCTATATCTACAATAAAATACCACTGATCATCAGGATAATATATGGATGCTCCCAAATATATCAATGGATTATCATCACTTGCCCTGGCATATTCCTCTCCTGATATACTTAAATTTTTCACTGTATAATTGCCATTATTATCGTTAGCAGCACTCATAAGAGTATAATTAATAATTTCATCTTCTCCATCACCGTTTAAATCAATGATTGCAGTTTCCCCTGGGACTACCTTAACAATATAGCCATTCTCTTCTGTGGGAAGGTCTATATTTTGATTATTTTTATCATCACCGATATTATTTTCATCCTTTGCCACACAGGAGGTTAAACCCGCTGCAGCTATAATTAATAACAAAGTTAGGCATCCTTTTAATAAACTTTTCATACCTTTCCTCCAAAGCTATTGAGCAAAAATCTCTATTAATCTACTTTAATAATTAATACGAAATAGGCAGGTGTAAGTTCATTTCTAAGAAATTTTTTCTTTGATTAAGACTTCAAGCTCATAACTTATAAATTCAGAGTTATTCCACTACCTTCAAAGCAAAATAATAGCTACCGTTGCCCTGGCCATCATCTGCTGTTAGAAAATATAAATAAGTCCCCTCCTCAGCCTTGGCAGTAAACTGTATTTTATCTTCTTTATTTCTGTCTGTAATAAATAATATTGCTTCGCTTCTGTCACCAGAAACGGTTTTACCTTTAAAATAATAATGCCTGTTAACACTTACGGAGGAGTTATCGCTATCAAAAATAACTTCTACAGAATCTCCAGGATGCACCTCAATGGGATGAGCTTCAGCCAAGTCTTCTACTGCTTCTTGATTAGCATGCTTATTCCATGATCTTTTTGTAGCACTTCTGTAGGAATATATCAGCATATAAGGCTCGTACTCATTTCCATTATAAGAAATAGTAGGAGTAATAATATCCCTATTAAAGGGTTTTTCCTCGTAAATGAAAAGTGCTCCAAGAATAAAAACAAAAATTAAAGCCACCAGGATATTTCTTTGGGTATCTGTCATAGTATTGGTTTCCTCCTAAAGGTCACATAGATTTAAGTTATATACTTATTATTCTATATATTTTATTTAGTTCCAATACAATGATTTGCTTAACAGAAAAAATATATTAATGTAATTTCAGGAATAACTTATTCTAGCAGCATTTCAATATGTGGTATTCCATCCTCTAAAAATTCATCTGATACTTGTTTGAAGCCAAACCTTTCATAAAATCCTTTAGCATAACACTGTGCTTCGATTCTAATTTTATCAGCATTCATTTTTTCTTTAGCTACCTCTATACCTTTTTCTAATATTTTATCGCCTAGTCCAATGCCTCTCTCCGTAGTTAATACTCTTCCTATGGATACTTCTTCAAAGGATATTCCTTTATCTAAAACTCTTAAATATGCTTTTATTCCCTCGTTACCTTTAATAAAAACATGATATGCGTTTTTATCCTTTTCATCCACTTCCTGATAGGGACATTCTTGTTCAACAACAAAAACAGAAACTCTGACCTTTAAAATTTCATATAACTCATCTACAGTTAACTCTTCAAATCTTTTTATGATAAACTCCATTATTTCTCTCCTTCCTCAAATTCACATGTGAGCAAAAAGAAAATAACTATAGTTCCTTATGCTCTTTTAAAATATGTTCCAAAAGCCCCTCACAGCCTTTATAAATTTCTTCATAGGTTATATCAAAATTGCCAGTATACCAGGGGTCATCAATATCTCCAGGGGTGGAAGTAAAATCAAGAAGCTTGTTTATCTTATTCTCAGGATCGCTTTTAATTATCCTCTTAAGGTTTCTAATATTATACTCCTCCATGACTATGATATAGTCATAGCTATCATAGTCTGACTTCTTTATTTGAAAGGCAGTCTTCCCATGCACGAAAATCCCAACCTCCTTAAGCTTTCTAACAGTCCCAGGATGAACAGGATTTCCTATCTCCTCAGTACTAGTGGCTGCAGAAGCAATATAAAATTTATCCTCTAAGCCCTTCTTCTTAACCATATCCTTAAAAACAAACTCAGCCATGGGTGATCTGCATATATTACCATGACACACAAACAAAACCCTTATCAAAGCACTTCCTCCTTATCATAGATAATTTATTTCTACTTGTAAGATAGAAAATAAATAACTTCCTTTTAAGTAATATAGTTATATTATAGCAAAAGATTATATAAAGAGATGCTCTTCTATTAACTATACTCCCCTTCTATTAACTGTAGTGCCAGCTTATTTCTTCCTATATATTTTTCATGTGTGCATCAAATTATAAGTATTATTTGATATAATATAATTACCATAATTTTCTAATAATTGAGGTGTAAAATGAAAAGATATTTTATGTTGTTTCTATCATTGGTATGTATTTTAGTATTGCCAGGATGCGATCCTGATGAAAATGTAGATGCTAAGCCCGTAATCTACCTATATCCCGAAACAACAACAGAAGTTAGTGTAAAGCTGGAATATCAAGGTGAGTTAACCTGTACCTATCCAGAATATAAGAATGGTTGGCATGTGGCTGCTCAGCCTGATGGAACATTAACGGACATAGCGACTCAAAAGGAGTATTCATACCTCTTCTGGGAAGGTCTTTCAGAGGTAAAGTACGATATGAGTAATGGCTATGTGGTAAAAGGCTCTGATACCGCTGAATTTCTCCAGAATATCTTAGCGGAAATGGGGCTTACACCTAAGGAATATAATGAATTCATAGTATATTGGCTGCCTAAAATGCAGGAAAATCCGTATAACCTCATCACCTTCCAGACAGATGTCTACACAGAAAATGCCCTCTTAAAGATTTCTCCGGAACCTGACTCTATACTTCGTGTGTTTATGGCCTATGAAGCTTTAGAGAAACCAGTTACCGTTGAAGAACCTTTCATTGAACCTTTTACCAGAAGCGGCTTCACAGTGGTAGAATGGGGTGGAACTGAAATTAAATAAGAGAGCTATCTTAAAGATTTTCAAGAAAAACTTAGTGCTTCTTATCAGGAGTATTTACTATAGAGTATATTAATAAAAAGGGTATAAGCCTCCTCCTCGGGATTTGCTTATACCCTCTATTCTTATAATTTATTACCAATTACCATATATCTTATCTAAGGCCTTAAGCCCCCCTCTTCTCTTCCTTCTTAGTAAGGAATATCACTCCCACTATAGAAGCAACTCCTAGGATTGCATAGAAAGAAAGATTTGCGGTGTCACCGGTCTTAGGGTTGTCCCCTTTGTTTGCGGCTACCAGAGCCTTCTTAGTAGTCTGGAGCTTGGTAAGGGCTGTGTCTACCTGTGCTTGAGTTGCATTTGGATCTGCATCTACTGCTACTGCGGCCTTTAGGGCATCCTGATAAGCCTTCCAGGTTGTTTGGGTGTAGTCCTTTTCCTTAAGGGTCTTTTCAGCAGCTATTTCCTTTTTCAGGGCTTCCTTGTTTACTGGTGCAGCTACTGGAGCCTTTACTAAAGCAGTTTTGGCAGTTTTGAGAGCTGCAAGAGCTGTATCTACCTCTGCCTGAGTAACCTTCTCATTAGCAAGAGCTGCCTTTGCAGCTGTCAGAGCTTGTTGATAAGCCTTCCAGCTTTCTGCTGTATAATCTGCTTCTTTAAGAGTACCAGCGGAAGTTACTTCTTCCTGAAGCTCTTCTTTGTTGAAGAAGGTCTTAACGGTTATTCTTCCCTGACCATAAGGATTTGAATATTCTTTACCTACAGTACCGCCTAATTCATCTACAATATAGTTTATAAGCACTTGATTGTCTATAAGCACTTCATTTTGAAGAATCTTATTTCCCTTAAACATGGTGTAGCCATCACCGGAATTCTTCAGCATAAAATTATGAGAAGCTAAAGTATATATCTTGTTAACATCAAGAGGCTTTCCTGCTACCATAACATTTTTAACTCTATAATCTCCCTCCACGGATATAAACATCTTTTGAGCATCCATCTTTACAGAGGATGGGATATAGCTATTTATTTCATAAGTAAGTCCTGAAACATGAAGGAAGCCTCCATTTTCATTTGGATAATCCTTAGAGCCAAATTCAAGAGCATCTAAAATTTGCTGACCAGTAGCTTCAATCAAACAGGCCATGTTTCCAAAAGGATGAACGTTTATAATTTCACCATAGGTTATATCACCCTTAAGTATATCTGCTCTTATACCTCCACCATTTACAAAGGCAATATCAGCACCTAAAAGAGTTCTATAGGCGTCAGCACAAAGGTCTCCTAAATTGGTTTCCCCGCTTCTTACTAATCTCTTCTTTGTTGCTGGATCATAGGTTACTAAATCAAAATCAGATTTTGCTACAACCTTATTAAGGGTTTCTTCATACTGACTTTTTATTTCCTTTATGAAAGCTGTTGTTTCAGCATCCTTCTTTGTATAATCAGAAATCAGTCTGGTAGAAAGCTTACCATCAGTTGTTATAGTGAGCTCACCCATAGCCTTAAAGGCTGTACTAGTGGAGCTTAAAATAACCTCTTCCTGGTTCTTATCCTTAACTATCTCTTTTTCAATAAGGCTGTGAGAATGACCATCAAGCATTACGTCTATTCCTGTAGTATTAGCAATAACCTCATAGGAGGTCCAGGGCTTGCTTTGACTATCTATGCCTAAGTGAGCAAGGGCTACAACATAATCAGCACCAGCTCCCTTAGCTGCATCTATTTGAGCCTGAACAGCAGCATAAAGATCCTGACCATTATTCCCCTGCTTGAAGCCATAAATATAGTTCCCAGCAGAGTCTTGGAAGTAGGTTGGTGTAGACTTAGTAATGCTTTCTGGGGTAGATATACCCACATAAGCCACTTCTACACCATCATAGTCAATTATTTCATAGCCTTTAAAAACTGGCTTATCAGTATTTAAATCCATGAAGTTACTAGATACAAATTTAAAGCTAGACTTTCCAACAAGCTTATTGAATTGATCCATACCATAATCAAATTCATGATTTCCTGGGGTAACTAAATCATAGCCCACATAATTCATAATATCTATGATGTACTCTCCCTTAGATAAGGTACCTATAGCTCCACCCTGAACGAAGTCACCCACATCTACTAAGGTAACGTCCTTTCCTGCAGCCACTAGTTCCTTTTTATAAGCAGCAAGACCATCATAGCCTATTATATTTGTCTTATCGGTAGTGTCACTGTCTTCAATTGCACAGTGTATGTCATTGGTATACAAAACTACTATATCCTTTGCTTTAGCTGTAGCTTCTTCAGCACTTGCCTCATAAGCTGGTATTCCAGCCATTAAGGACAGGACCATGGCAAAAGTCATTAAAATAGCTAGCCACTTTTTAGTAAACCTCTTCATTGATGCATCTCTTCCTCTCACCTTTTATATTAGAAAACAGCTTCTGCAGGGAAGCTGTTTTTCCCGATTAGATAGCCTCAATCCCTTTTGATTTTACAAATTTATCCATATGCTTAAATTTCATCAGTACCATTCTAAATATTCAATAACTTTGTGGATAAGAAAATGGTATGAGCTCTATACTTTACTGTATTCTACTCATACCATTATTATTAATTTTAAACCTAAAATAAATTCCTTGTACCTACTTTTCTCCGTCCATTCTAACGCCTACCAAGAAGTATTTATTAAATATAAGATATATGATTACTATAGGCAGAATTGATATGCAGGCTGCTGCCATTACCTGATTCCACATGGTTCCAGCGTCCCTGGAGGAAAAGGTCTGTAGTCCTAAGGTCAAGGTGTATAAGGCTTCCGTTTTGATATAAAGCATAGGTTTTGTAAACTCATTCCAAAAGCCCATGAAGATAAATATTGCTTGAGTTGATATTACAGGCTTTGCCAGGGGCATCGCTATCCTGAAGAAGGTACCATACCTACTGAGGCCATCAATGGAGGCTGCTTCCTCCACATCCTTAGGAAAGTTCATGAAGAACTGTCTCATCATAAATATGTTTCCTATATTGGCTGCTGCAGGAATTATCAAGGAAGAAAACTTGTCCAGCATTCCTAGGTTAAGCATAATGAGATAGTTAGGTATTAAGAGAACCTGTCCTGGTATCATCATCATTGCCAGGAGCCCGTAAAACACCTTATTTCTGCCTGGAAAGCTTAGCCTTGCTAAGGCATAGCCAGCCATGGTATTAATAAACAGATTTATCACCGTTCCTATGGTAGCTACCATGAAGGAGTTAAGAAACCATTTTGGAAATAAGGATGACCTTCCAAAGATGTATTTATAGTTATCAAGGGACATATTCTCCCCTATAAGAGACATGTTGCCGCTGACAATTTCCCTTAAAGGCTTAAAGGAAGCTGATATCATCCATAAGAATGGATAAATAGTCATTACCGCTGCTATAATCAGCACTAGGTATAACAGGATTTTTCCTGGTGTAAATTTCTTATTCATCTTATATCTCCTTTCTAATAAAGACTTTCTGCTTTATTAGCCCTTTGAGCAAGAGCAGATATAATAAATATCAGCACAGCCAGGATAATTGCAAGGGTTGCTGCAAAGCCCATGGCATTTTGTGTTCCAAAGGCATATCTATAGACCATGAGAGATACCGTTAAGGTTGAATTTTCCGGTCCTCCAGAGCCATTGGAGAAAATATAAGCCTGGTCAAACATCTGAAGGGTACCTATTATACCTGTCAATAAAACATAGGTTGTCATTGATTTAAGGTAAGGAACGATAATTGAAAAGAAGGTTCTGCAGGGTCCTGCTCCATCAATGGCTGCAGCCTCATACATCGCTGCTGGTAAATCCTGAAGAGTTGCAAGATATAAGGTCATATAATAAGGTACCGTAGACCATATATTCATCATCATTATTACCTTCAGGGTAAAATCTGTGTCCTGCAAAAAGTTTATGGAGCTATCTATAAAACCAGCCTTTAGCAGCATGGCATTTACAGGTCCTGTTACGCTGAACATAAACATAAAAATCAGTGTAAGGGCAGAGCTAGAGGTCAGGGTTGGCAGGAAGTATACTGTTCTAAAGAACATCTTTCCTCTTAATTTACTGTTTAAAATTGATGCTATAACCAAAGCCAAAAAAGTCTGTATTGGAACCACTATAAGGGAAAAGGTCAGGGTGTTTTTCAGAGCAATCCTTGCAGTGTCATCCTTAAAAACCCTGAGATAATTTTCAAGCCCTACAAAGGTATATTCTCCTGTAAATAAATTCACCTTATGAAAGGATAGATATATTACAAAAAGAATAGCCAGTCCTATGAATATTCCCGTAACAATAACGGCAGGAGTTAAGAATGCAAAGGCTTGTGTATATTCTCTTTTTTGACTTGCTGTAGTCTTTTTCCTCTTAATAGCCACCTCATTAGAAGTAGTCTGTGCCACGATATTCGCTCCTTTCCTATTAAGTAAAATGTGCCCTCAAGCAACTAACTACTAAGAAGGCACATTAGTATATTTTACTTTGAATTTGCTATTTCATCGTTGGCTTGCTTATCTGAAGCCTCCATAGCATCTTGAAGAGTTCTTTCACCCTTAACAACTGATGGTATGAAATTCTGGTAAGCGGAGTTAACTATTGATATTGTAGTTCCCTTCTGCCATGGAACTGCATACTCTACTTGATCTAAATGCACCTTCCATACTGGATCTGATTCTACATCCATTACCTCTGCAATTTCTGCACTAGAAGGTAATACTCCTGCACCGGAGCACCAGGTAGCCATTCCTTCACCAGTAGCATATTTTATCCATTCCTTAGCTAATTCCTTATTTTCAGAGCCATTGTATATTGCGTATCCAACAGTAAAGGACATGGAGCTTTTTTCTCCTAAGTAGGATGGCATATCTATAACTTCAAAATTTATTTCTGGATAGTTCTGTACAAGATTTCCATAAACCCAGTTTCCTTCTTCCATGATAACAGCCTTACCAGTTCCGAAAACTTCTCCATTCCAACCAAGACCTAGCTCAGCAGGAGTCTTATAAGCATCAGTAGCTACTAAATCCATCATGAATTCTATGTTCTTAAGAGTATCTGCACTACTTAAGGTTGAATTTTCATTCTCATCCACAACGCTTCCACCATTTCTTTCAAAAAGGTGAAGATTTCTAGCTAAATCTTGATTGTAGGTCATAGCAGTAACTTGTCCTGCACCGAATTTATCATCAAGCTTCTTTTGAAGCTCAGGTAAGAAATCAACCATCTCTTCTAAAGAACCAGGAATATCCTTTACGGTCATTCCCACTTCAGCTAATAGGTCTGTATTAACATACATTGCTAGTGTAGAAACATCCTTTGGTATTGCATATACCTTATCGTCCTCTGCAGTAAATGCAGCTAATAGATTTTCATAGTACTTGTCTGTTCCCATCTCTTCTTTATCAAGCTCTTCAAGAACTCCTAAGGAAGCATAGAAAGGGAACATACTTCCATCTACATAAAATACATCTGGTGCTGTTTTTCCTATAAAATCAGCTTGAAGCTGAGTGTTTATGTCTGTATAAGTCTTAAGCTCAACAGTAGCTCCAGTTTTTTCTTCAAAGTCAGAAACCACCTTATCTAGAGCAGCAGCTTCTGCATCATTTCCTCCCCATATTCCTACGGTTAGGGTTTTACCTTCAGTGCTTCCAGCATCAGCCTTATCCTTATTACCACAAGCAGTAAAGGATAGAAGCATTGTTGAGATTAATCCCAATACTAGTAATTTTTTCATTGTCACAACTCCCTTGTTTTATCTTATTTAAAGTACTTCATATATTAAAAGCACATAAATAGGCATAATTTTCCGAATTATAAGTGTATAAATTCCTCAATTGTAGCTACTTTTTATCATTCATAGCAAGCTCAAGCTTATGTAGCAGCCTGTAGGTTCTTCCCCCATGGAGGAAGGTTACCTCCTCTTTTCCTGTGAGATTTTCTATTATGAGCTTCTGTTTATCAATGGTAAGCCTGAGAGCTTGTCCTCTCCACTCTATAGTAAAGCTCAGCTCCCTCCAGGCTTCTGGCAGCCTGGGTTCTATTCTCAAGTGGCCATCCACCATTCTCACTCCCCCAAAACCATATACTATGCACTGCCACATGCCACCTATAGAAGCTGCATGGATTCCATCCTTTGAGGAGTGCATATTTTCTCCCAGGTCTATCCTGCAGGCTCTTTTATATAGGTTATAAGCTAAAGCCCTATCTCCCATATCAGAAGCTAGTACACAGTGAGTAGAAAGGGATAAGGAGGAATCATGGAGAGTTCTTGGCTCATAATAATTCCAGTTTGCCTTTTTAATGTCCATAGAAAACCTTCCTTCTAAAAGGAAGAAAAGCATCATTATATCTGCCTGCTTTGAAACCTGAAGCTTATTAACCTGCTCCAGATTATAATCAAGGAACATTAATCCAACCTGTTCTTGCTTCTTGTATTTTGATAAATCTATATCCTCTAGGGTCAGATAGGTTTTATCCTGAGGCATTACCCCATCCTCTTCTCTAGCCCTTGGAAGATATATCTTATCCTTTTTATCCAGCCATTCTCTATAGGCTCCCCGAAGGTCCAGAACCTTATCAAGCCTATGATAAACCTCTTTGCTATTAGCCTTTATATGATCACAATACTCCATGGCCTTTTCTATATTCCAGTAGGCCATGTAATTAGTAAAGGCATTATCATCCACATGCTCCTTGTATTCATCAGGGCCTACCACATCATTGATATGATACAGCTTATCCTCCTCAGAATACTCCAGCCTTGATGTCCAGAAGATAGCAGTATCAAAAATTATTTCATAGCCATAGGTATCCATGAACTCCTGATCCCCAGTGGCCATGTAATACTGCCATACAGCAAAGGCAATATCGGCGCTTATATGCTGCTCTATAAAACCAGACCATATCTTAGTACGCATTCCCGTGACTATGTCAGCAGAGCCCCATACAGGAGTAACCTCTCCATCCTCAAGCCAGGCTGATTCCCAGGGAAACATTGCTCCCCTGTAATTATTTTCTCTTGCCTTTCTTCTTGCTCCCGGCAGGGTAAGATATCTATATTCTAAAAGTCTTCTTGCTTCTTTTGGATTGGTAAAGATGTAATAGGGAAGTATAAATATCTCCGTATCCCAGAAGCTGTGACCCTTATAGCCTTCACCGGAAATCCCCTTTGCACCAATGCTCATCCTATTGTCATGGTAAGGAGTCATAATCCTTAAATGATACTGAGCAAAACGGATAGCCAGCTGATCAAAGGCTTCCGCCGAAGAGATGCTAATGTCACAGCTGTTCCATACCGTTTCCTCCCAGGCCTTTGCTGATTCATGGGCTAGAGATATATAACCCTTAGCCTCTGCAGACTTCAGCTCCTTTAAGGCCTTGTCCTGTAGCTCTTCAAGGGAAAGTCCTTGATTATCTAAATCCCTTGAGGTATGAACATTAGATACCTTTTCTATAGTCATACCCTCTCCAGCTTTAAGACTTACCTTGAAGCTGCTGTAAATCCTTCTTCTATCCATAATGGTGCTGCTCTCTGGCTCAAAGGACATATTTCCCTTAAAGAAGCTTAAGGTACTGGTATGTACAAAATCAATATTGCTCTCCGTGGTGCTCTGGATAAACTGCATATATTTCTTATGATAAAAACGCTTCTCCCCATCGGTGAAATGCTGAGAACCGCTGTTAGTCATCCTTCCATCTATTCCAGATAGAATTTTTATGTCCAGATCCTTGTTGATGGCTTTTACTTCAACTCTTTGAGCTATCACATGAATATCCTTTAAGGACACTATTCTGTAGAAATGAAAGTCTATTTCATCCCCCTTAGGAGATATCCATATGAAGCACCTGTGAAGCTCACCGGTTCTGATATTCAGCTCTCTTCTATAGTCTCTATAGCTTCCTTTGTCTAAGGTAAAATACTCACCATTTATAAAAAACTCTATTGAAATAAGGTCTGCTCCATTGGGAAGCTCTGTAACCTCATCCTCATGAAACTTATTAAAGGTCCCCGCCACAAAAAGATTCCTAGTTTCCTTGAGATATCTTTCCTCCGTTGCTGACCTTAAGCCCATATAACCATTTCCCAGAGACATGATTGCCTCAACTTTATCTAAAAGCTCACTGTTAAAGGCCTTCTCTGCTATTACCCAATCCTCTGCTCTGGTGTAATCCATCAAGGTTTTCATAATGCTCTCCTTCTTGTTCCTTAACCCAAGCATATACCACTCTGGTTCCAGCTATCCTATCATGAAGAGTAAGTCCTTCTCCTACAAATAGCTGAACAGCACTGATTATTCCTAGCCCCCAACCTATAACTGGAATAAAATAAAAGCTCTTAAAAAGCTCTCTCATACCCAGCTCTATTAGAGTTGGCTTGGTCCCTTCTTTTCCTCTAACCCTGCAGGCTCCTAAGGATTTTCCTAGGGTAGCACCATTCATATGCTCCATAAAAAGTGTTCCATAAACCGCTAAGAGTAGCTTCAGAAGCACCTCTCCTTGAGAGTAGGGAATTTTCAAGATTTCAATTATCAGGATATACACTGGAAGAGACACTATAATATAGTCAATAAAGGCTGCAATGATTCTGATAAGTCCATCTACTCTTCTCACAACACAACCCCCGAAAACGTTTTTCCATTAATAATATATCACAGCAAATTCGACTTGTAAATTATTATTTCGACAATTTTCTTTATATTCTTAAGAGTTTTTATATACTAAAAAAATAATTGCCAGCTAAGAAAATAGCTGGCAATCTTAATTAATAAACTGCATTAAATTATCTTTTTTATATAGCATCAAAGAAACACATCTGATCACTTTCAGGAAGTCCCTGAAGACAACCAAACTTTCTCAAAAGCTCTATACCGGAGTTACCCAGCTTAGCTCTCTTTTTGATATCCTCGATGGAATTAAACTCCTCGTGCTGAGCAGCATTGTAAAGAGCTTCCGCTGCGATGCCTCCCATACCTGCTATGCTGTTGAAGGGCGGTCTTAAGCCTTCCTCCTCCAGCTGGAAGCGGTTATGATGAGACTTGTAGAGATCTATTGGAAGGAACTTTATTCCCCTTTCATACATCTCCAGAACAATCTCTAGGTCATCATACATATCCTTATCCTTAGGAGTAGCCATATTTCCCATAGCCTGAATCTCCTTCATCTTGGCTATTACCTTCTCCTTACCAAAGATCATGTATTCTGCATCGAAGGATTTTGCTCTTATGGAGAAATAAGCTGCATAATAGGCTCTCGGAATATGTACCTTGAACCAGGCTATTCTGAAGGCCATCATAACATAAGCAGCAGCATGGGCCTTAGGGAACATGTATTTTATCTTACGGCAGGAGTCAATATACCATTCCGGTACGTTATTGTCTCTCATCATCTGCTCATATTCCGGCCACTTTGAATCCTTAAGAGCCTTACCCTTACGGACTATTTCCATGATCTTAAAGGCTGAGTTTGGTGGCAGACCCATCTTTATGAGATAAGTCATGATATCATCTCTTGTACACACAGCCTCACTAAGGGTTACGGTGCCTGCTTCAATGAGGGTCTGAGCATTACCCAGCCAAACGTCTGTACCATGGGAAAGTCCTGAGATACATATAAGGTCAGCAAAGGTAGTAGGCATAGTATCTAAAAGCATACCTCTTACGAATTTTGTACCAAACTCAGGAACTCCAAAGGTACCTACCTTAGAGTTTATCTGCTCAGGCGTAACTCCCAGAGCCTTTGTAGATGAGAATATGGACATGGTCTCCTTATCATCTAAAGGTATCTTCTGTGGATCTACCCCTGTAAGGTCCTGAAGCATTCTGATTACCGTAGGATCGTCATGACCCAGAATATCAAGCTTCAGAAGGTTCTGGTCGATGGAGTGGTAATCAAAATGCGTGGTTATTATATCAGAATTAGGGTCATCGGCTGGATGCTGTATAGGACAGAATTCATAGATTTCCCTTCCCTTAGGCACAACGATGATTCCACCGGGATGCTGTCCTGAGGTTCTCTTTATTCCTGTACATCCCTTGGATATTCTAAGTATCTCTGCCTTATTCACAGAGATGTTCTTTTCCTCATAATATTTTTTCACATAACCAAAGGCAGTTTTTTCTGCTATGGTACCAATGGTTCCTGCCTTAAAGGTGGTTCCCTTACCAAAGATAACCTCTGTATATCTATGGGCCTTAGCTTGATATTCTCCTGAGAAGTTAAGGTCTATATCCGGCTCCTTATCTCCATTAAAGCCCAGGAAGGTTTCGAAGGGAATGTCTATTCCATCCTTCTCCATCCTAGTTCCGCACTTAGGACAATCGGCATCAGGAAGGTCAAAGCCTATCTTACAGCCATGGTCTTCAAAATCTGAATACTTGCAGCTAGGGCAGCGATAATGAGGTGGTAGGGCATTAACCTCAGTGATTCCAGTCATGTTGGCCACAAAGGAGGAACCAACAGAGCCTCTGGAGCCTACGAGATAGCCATCCTCATTGGATTTCCAAACAAGCTTCTGGGCAATGATATACATAACGGAGAAGCCATTTTTAATTATGGAATCCAGCTCCTTATCCAGTCTCTTCTGTACAATCTCTGGAAGGGGATCTCCATAGAGCTCATGAGCCTTTCCATAAGCAATGTCCTTAATAGTCTGCTCACAGCCCTCTATATGAGGAGGACATTTTTCTGGTGATATAGGACTTATCTGCTGGCACATATCAGCAATCATGTTGGTGTTAGTAACCACCACCTCATAAGCCTTATCCCTTCCTAAATAAGAAAACTCCTCCAGCATCTCATCGGTGGTCTTTAGGTATAAAGGAGCCTGATTATCCGCATCCTTAAAGCCCTGGCCTGCCTCTAATATACGTCTATAAATCTCATCCTCAGGATCTAAGAAGTGCACGTCACCAGTAGCTACCACTGGCTTATTGAGCTTTTCTCCTAAGGCCACAATCCTTTTATTTATAACCTTCAGGTATTCCCTATCAGGCACCTCTTCTTTTCTCACTAAATATTCATTGTTTGCCAGAGGCTGAATCTCTAAGTAATCATAATCCTCTGCTATGGTTTCAATCTCTTCGTCAGATTTACCTAAGAGGATAGATTGATAAAGCTCCCCATCACTGCAGGCGCTTCCTATAATAAGTCCCTCGGAATACTTTTTAAAAAGACTCTTTAAAATACGTGGCTTTTTATAAAAGTAGTTCACATGGGATAGGGATACAAGTCTATATAAATTCTTTAAGCCTACATAGTCCTTGGCAAGAATAATGGCATGATAGGTTCTTAGCTTTTTGTATTCTTCTTTTTTAGACTCCTCATCAGAACCAAAGACATCGATATCCTCTAGGGTTTTTGCTCCTCTTTCCTTGAGCTTTTCCAGCATAACATTGAATACCTGAACAGTGGTATTAACATCATCTAGGGCTCTATGGGCAACCTCTACCTTTATTCCCATATGCTTTGCAATTCTACCCAGCTTATAGGTCTTATACTCTGGGAAAAGATCCTTTGCTAAGGATAAGGTATCTACATAGGTAAAATCAAAGTCATAGCCTAATACCTTGGCATTTTGTTTTAAAAATCCGATATCAAACTCTGCATTGTGGGCTACTAGAACGCTGCCTTCTATGAAATCTAAAAGCTTAGGGAAGACCTTATCTATGGTCTCTGCATCCTTAACCATATCATCGGTGATGTTTGTTACCTCTACAACCCTTGCAGGGATAGGCTTTTCAGGATTTACAAAGCAGGCAAATTCATCAATTACCTTGCCATTTTGAACCTTCATAACACCTATTTCTGTGATTTTTTCCGTTACAGCAGAGAAACCGGTGGTCTCTAAGTCAAAGACGCAGTAAGTAGTATCTATGTCCTGACCCTTAGGATTCGTTACCGATGGCTTCTTATCTGGAGCGAGATAAGCTTCCACTCCATAGATAACCTTCATATCAGGATTATCTCTACCTAAGAGCTTGTGAGCCTCAGGGAAGGCCTGCACTACCCCATGATCCGTAATAGCTATGGACTTCATTCCCCAGCTCATGGCTCTCTTGATTAAATCCTTAGCACTGGACATGGCATCCATCTGGCTCATCTGAGTATGCATGTGAAGCTCTACTCTCTTAACCTCTGCCCTATCCATTCTCTTAGCTCTCTTAATTCCCTCTGCTTCTACGATGGTATTGGCAATGAGCTCAACCTCCTCGGAGAACTTGCTGTAGCCAGAGCTACCTACCAGCTTCACTCCCTTAGCCTTAGTCAGCTTGCTATAAACCTCTTCGAATTCTCCAGGCTTACAGAAGGCCTTACAGGTCATGGAGCTGGAGCCATCGTATAAATCAAAGGAAATAAGAGTCTTTCCGCTTTTTAGCTCTCTGGTTTCTATATTTGATATTTCTCCCTGAAGGGCTACTCTTCCCTCATCAGGAGTTATGTCAGTTATCTTTATAATAGGCTGCTTAATATTAGTGCTTCTTCCCATGATAAGGAATGGATCACCCTTTTTAGTTCCTTCACCACCAGCAGAGGTATCTGCTTCCTTAGGTGCAGGTGCAGGAGCATTACTCATTGCTTCCTTAATTTCCTTTTGAATCATAAGAATTTCCTTAGTCCTCTGTTCCTCCTGCAGCTTGAAGAGCTCCTCAGGAGTTATAGCATCAATAAAGTTGATTTTATAGGTGGCACCATAAATTCCCTTTATAGCTTCCTGTATTCTTAAATCATATTTCATGGATCTAAAAAAGCCTGAAACTGCCATATTGAAGGTAAAGTTAATAGAGCTTCCCTCAAGGGAAAACTTACAATCCTTGGTGAGGACAGCCTTTAAAGCAGGATATCTCTCTGCTACTATAAAAACTATATCCCTAAGCTCCTCCTCCATAGGCTTTCTCTCAACACCCTCCTGGTAGTTTACCGTGATAATGGCATCCTCTAAGGAGAATCTTTCATTAATGAAAGCTCTAAGGGTATCAAATTCTCTTACCTCTATGTACTTATCTGAGGAAAGCTTAACTTCTATGGTTCTATTTCGTTTATTAAGAACTGCAGACTCTACTATGGCAGTTGTTATATTTCCCCGGCTAGGATAGTCGCTGAAAATTTCATTTACTCTTTTCATAGTCGCCATAAAAAAACCTCTCCTGATAAATTTAAATCTGATTACATTATATAGGATTTTTTAATCTTAGGTAACAGATAAAAAAGAGATATAAGGGCACTATCCTATAAATAATCCCTAATATCTCTCTTTAGATAAGCTTACTATATTTATTTGTTTTTATATAAGATATTATTCTTCCTCTGAAGTATTCACTGTTTCCTCTGATGTTATCACTGCTTCAGTAGACTCCTCTGCTATCTCTTCTTTAGCTTTTGCAGCTTTTCTAGATGTCCTTACTTTTTTGCCAGCCTGAGCTTCTTGGGGCACGTCCCCCTCTTCAGCTTGTCCAACTTCTAAAGCTGACTCTCCTTCCTGTGACAGACCTACTGTAGGAAGGTTGTATTTCCTTCTGATTTCATTTTCAATCTCCACGGCAAGCTCAGGATTTTCCTTAAGATAAGCCTTAGCATTTTCTCTTCCCTGTCCCAGACGTGTATCCTTGTAGGCAAACCAAGCTCCACTTTTATCTACTATCTCTTCCTTAACTCCTACATCTATTATATTCCCTACTCTAGAGATTCCTTCATTATACATTATGTCAAACTCAGCCTGCTTAAAGGGAGGGGCAACCTTATTCTTAGTAACCTTTATCCTTACCCTGCTTCCTAAGAACTCATCTCCAGCCTTTATAGTATCTATCTTCCTTATATCAAGTCTCACAGAAGCATAGAACTTTAAAGCTCGTCCTCCAGTAGTTGTTTCAGGGCTACCAAACATAACACCAATCTTTTCTCTTAATTGGTTAATAAAGATCACGATACATTTAGATTTATTAATAGATGAGGTAAGCTTACGGAGAGCCTGAGACATTAGCCTTGCTTGAAGACCAATATGAGAGTCGCCCATCTCCCCTTCAATTTCAGCTCTAGGAACTAAAGCTGCTACTGAATCCACAACTATAACATCAACGGCATTGGATCTCACTAATGCCTCAGTAATCTCTAAAGCCTGCTCCCCAGTGTCCGGCTGGCTCACTATAAGCTCATCGATGTTAACTCCTAATCTCCTTGCATAGGATGGGTCAAGAGCATGTTCTACATCGATAAAAGCAGCAGCTCCATTTCTCTTTTGAGCCTCTGCTACAGCATGAAGTGCTAAAGTGGTCTTTCCTGAGGATTCTGGTCCATAGATTTCAACAACCCTTCCCTTAGGCAATCCTCCAACTCCAAGAGCTATATCTAAAGCCAAAGCCCCTGAAGGGATAGCTTCCACATCCATCTTAGAATGCTCACCCAACTTCATCACAGAGCCTTTACCAAACTGCTTTTCCAACTGCTTCATCGCTGATTCCAAAGCAGCCTGCTTCTCATTATTAATATTCATAATACCCCTCTCTTCTCTTTCAGTTTTTATTCTTCACTATTATCTATCATCTCGTTAAGCCTTTTTTCTATATCCTCATTCTTGGTATCAAGTGCTATTGCAATCTCAGCAAAGAAATTACCTTCTCTGCCTCTTTCCTACTTAAAAGCTCCAATATATCTATTTTACCATTATCTACCGAAATACTTATCTTAAGCTTTGTCCCCTTTATGGGATACAGAACATACTACCTCTTTCCCTCTTCCAAATCCAACCTCTCACATATCTCATCAATTCTGCATAATCCATGAGAAGAATAAATAATCAAATCTCCAACACTAAACATAATCCCCACTCCTTGTCCTCATACTCCTTGCTCTTATCCCTTCTCTCATCTTTTGCTCTTATCTTCTGCTCTTATCTTCTGCTCTTTGCTCTTTTCTCTATTCTCTATTCCCTTTGCTCTTTTCTCTTTACTCTTTCAACTCTTACTTCTTACCTCTTAGCTCTTAGCTGCTTTTTGCTTTTCTATCTCTTACTTCTTATGCCTTTTTCTTCCTAGCCACGGTTTTCTTCACTGGCGCCTCCGGTTTAAGCTTAGCTTTTCTTTCTTCTTCAGCCAACCTTTCTTCCTCCAAACGAGCTCTTTTAACTCTTAGCTCCTCTAAAGCCTCTGCTTCTACTGCTGGATTCTCTGCCTTAAGAAATTTTTCAAAGGCTTCTGGATACTGAAAGGCCTTTGTCTCCTTCTGATCCTGAAAACTTACATATACTTTGTCCTCTTTGACCTCTAATATTCTTCCTTTACCAAAAGAAACATGCTCTACCTTTTCACTAATCAAATCCATCCTTAGTTCTCCTTTCATCACCTTTTTTAATAAATATAACCTTATAATAAAAAAATTACTTTTACATAAGTAAACGTTTACATATTCGCCTGCATAAAAATATTTCTATATTTTTTTCTCTATTAAGTTAATCTTGCTAGAAATTCATATATATATTTTACCACTTTTAAAATAAATAATGTAAGTGAATTTTTTATAAAAGATGCCAGCTCTTTCTCTTATTCAAAGGAGCTGGCATTTTATAATCGTATATGATGATTTATCTAATTAAGCTTGCTAACCTTTCAATGGAGGAAGCCTCTCGATGATCAAAGAAAGAACTTTTCTTGTTGTCTAGTTCAGATATTTTATTCATATCATCATCGGTTAATTGAAAATCAAATATGTTAATATTCTCCTCCATCCTTTCTTTCTTAACAGACTTTGCCAGGGGAACAATACCTCTCTGCAAAAGCCATCTTAATATAATCTGTGCATTGCTTTTGTCATATTTATTTCCAATCTTTTTTAATACGGGATTTGTAAATATTTCATTTTTACCTTCAACAAAAGGTGCCCATGCTTCCATCTGTATTCCATATTTTTCATGAACAGTCTCTGCTTCTAGCTGCTGATTGAAAGGATTGACTTCAACCTGGTTAACTTGAGGAATCACTTCATTAAACAAAGTTATATCTACCAATCTATCAGGATAAAAGTTAGAGGTTCCAATAGCTCTTATCCTGCCCTTCTTGTATAGTTCTTCCATTGCTCTATAGGTTCCATAATAATCATTTAAAGGCTGATGTATTAATACTAAATCCAAATACTCTAGCTTCATCTTTTTTAAAGATTCTTCAATAGAAGCTTTTCCTTTTTCATATCCTGCATTTGATATCCATACCTTGGTTGTAATAAAAAGCTCTTCTCTTGGTACTGATGATTCATTAATTGCAGCACCTACAGACTTCTCATTTCCATAGGATTGTGCAGTATCAATTAATCTATATCCAACATTAATAGCATCTAATACAGCTCTTGTACATTCTTCCCCCTCAGGAATTTGAAAAACTCCAAATCCTACAGATGGCATCTTAAGACCATTATTTAATGTTACAAATTCCATTTATAGCTCCTCCTTGAGTTTTATATTTACTAGCTCTACAATATTATTATAAAAGTCGGTAGTAAGTACCGAGCAATTACTTTTCAGAATATTAATATATTTTAGGAGGATCCGCTATGTATACTATGAAAGAAGCCTGCGATGAAGTAGGTATGAGCTATGAGACCTTAAAATTTTACTGTAAAGAAGGTTTGATTCCTAATCTGAAAAGAGATAAAAACAATTACCGGAATTTTGACGAAAGAAATATTGCATGGATAAAGGGCTTACAATCCTTAAGAAAATGTGGAATGAGCATAAAGGATATGAAAATATATATGAACCTTTGTTTAGAAGGTCCTTCAACAATTCCTCAGAGAAAGAAGATGCTTTATAATACAAAAGAATTATTATTAAAAAGGCTTGAAGAAATCAATGATTGCATTAAATTTATTGATGGCAAGCAATCCTTTTATGATGGTGTCTTATCAGGGGAAATAGAATATATAAGTAATCTAATAGACAAATAAACTAAACAATTGTCCGTGATACTGCTATACGGCTGTATAGCAGTCCTCAATTATCTCGTCAGCTAAATTATTTAACACTGCCGCAGTTCGACCTCTTAAAACAATACTTGTCCTAAAGAATTATATCAAAAAAGAAAGGTTATATTCCTATAATTTCTGCGCCACTTATTATTCAGGTGAATATAATGAATGGTAAGTTGGTGAAGTTAATTTGAAGCTACTAAGTAATACGAAAGCGGTGAATAACTTGAAGGAAATTCTACTAAATAAAAAGGAATATATCTATAAAAGAAAAAGTTATACTGGCCTTGAAGAAATTACCAAAGGTGACATTAAAGAAAGGGACAATATTGAAATCTTGTAGGAGGTGCGAAAATGGATGGTCTTACCTATGGAATTATAGGCTGCGGACGGATTTCATCAAATCATTTAAAGGCAGCATTTAAAAGCGGCCTTATAATAAGCTGTCTTTGTGATATAAATATACAAAGATTAGAAGAAAAGTATGACAAAATCAGTCTTTATGCTCCAGTAAAAAAATATACAGATTACAAGCTACTTTTAAAAGAGGCACCTCCCGATATCATAGCCATCTGCACTGATAGTGGCAGCCATGGGAAAATAGCCCTAGACTGCATAGATGCTGGATGCAATGTAATAATAGAAAAGCCAATAACCTTAAATCTAGAGGAAGCAGATAGAATCATTGATGCATCGAGAAATAAAGGTGTTAAAGTAGCAGTATGCCATCAAAACCGCTTTAATAAGGCTATTCAAAAGGTAAGGGAGGCGATAGAAGAGCAGCGTTTAGGCCGTATACTCTATGGCTCTGCCCATATATTATGGTCCAGAAACCAGATGTATTATGATCAAGCTTCCTGGAGAGGAACCTGGGCCAGTGATGGTGGCGCTCTTATGAATCAATGCATTCATAATATAGATATGCTACGGTGGATGATGGGCGATGATATTAAGGAGGTAACGGGGTTAATTGATAATATGAATCATCCCTATATAGAAGCTGAAGATCTAGGCCTTGCAATGATTAAATTTCAAAATGGAGCTTATGGACTTATAGAAGGTACAGTGAATACCTTCCCTGACAATCTTGAAGAAACCTTATATATATTTGGAGAAAAAGGAACTATCAAGGTTGGTGGAAAATCCTTAAACCTTATAGAAGAATGGAACTTTCAGGATATTCGCATAGAAGACTTAACAGCTGAGCTTAAATACAGAGAAAATCCTCCTGATATATATGGCTTCGGACATCTTCCATTATACGAGGATATGATAGCTGCAATAAAAGATAATCGTCCTACTTATATAGATGCCATTGCTGGAAGAAATGCCTTAGAGCTTGTCCTAGCAATTTATAAATCCTCTCAGGAAAAAAAGGCTGTTACCCTCCCTCTAAAAACAGGAAGCACCCTGGACTTTAAAGGAGATTCTTAATATGGAAGGCTACTATGTCCACGAAAGCAGCTATATAGATGCGCCCTGTACTATTGGCAGAGGAACCCGCATATGGCACTTCTGCCACATACAAAAGGGGGCTACCATAGGAGAAGGCTGTACTCTTGGACAAAACGTAAATATAGGGCCAGGGGTTATCATGGGAAGAGGAGTAAAGATACAGAACAACGTGTCCGTATATCAGGGGGTAGAGCTGGAGGATTACGTTTTCTGTGGTCCGTCGGTGGTTTTTACCAATGTTATTAATCCTAGAAGCGAATTTTCCATTGACCCTAACTCCTATAAAAAAACTGTTGTTAAAAGAGGCGCAACCTTAGGAGCAAATTCCACCATTATCTGTGGACATACAATTGGCAGCTACTCCCTCATCGCTGCTGGTTCTGTGGTGACCAAGGATGTTCCTGATTACGCTCTTATCATAGGCTGCCCAGGAAAACAGAAGGGCTGGGTATGTGAATGTGGAGAGAGGTTAAGTCATAAGCTTACTTGTCCTAACTGCGGCAAAAGCTATCTTTTAGAAAAAGGAATACTTTATCCTTATCTAGAGAAAAAGGGGGATAACCATGGAATTTAAAGGAATAAAGGCTCAATATCTTGCTATAAAGGATAGATTAGCTCCAAGGCTTCAAAAAATTCTTGAGGAAGGAAGCTTTATTCAAGGACAGGAGGTTTTAGAGCTAGAAAGAGCTTTAGCAGAATATATAGGAGTTAATCACTGTATTACCTGCGGTAATGGTACCGATGCCTTGACCCTGGTTTTATCCGCCTATGGTATAGGGCCAGGAGACTGCATATTTGTACCGGATTTCACCTTCTTCGCAACGGCAGAGGCTCCTGCAAAACTAGGAGCAGAAATCATCTTTGTGGATGTAGATCCTGAAACCTTCAATATCTCCCCAAGGAGCCTGGAGGAAGCAATCATAAGAGTTTTGAAAGGTGGTAGTCTAAAACCAAAGGCCATAATTTCCGTAGATCTCTTCGGACTTCCTGCGGACTATAGCTCCCTAGAGCCACTGGCAGAAAAATATGAGCTCCTTCTCCTAGAGGATGGAGCTCAGGGCTTTGGAAGTACCCTCTGTAATCGCCCTGCCCTATCCTTTGGAAGCGCTGCTACCACCTCCTTCTTTCCCACGAAGCCCTTGGGCTGCTACGGTGATGGAGGGGCCATATTCACTAGGGACTCCGCTCTGGCAGAGGAGTTATATTCCATTAGAGCACATGGTCAGGGGAAAAATAAATACGACAACGTAAGGCTTGGCTATAATTCACGGTTAGACACTCTTCAGGCAGCAGTTCTTCTTACGAAGCTGGAAGCCCTGAAGGAATATGAGCTGAAAACTATGGAAAAAATGGCCCAAATATATTCAAAGAGGCTTTCCTCCATAGTAGGGACGCCTAAAACCCCATCATCCGTAGCCTCCAGCTGGGCTCAATATACAATCAAGCTTAAGGATGCAAAAGAACGTAATGGACTAAAAAGGTATCTGCAGGAAAGAGATATCCCCACTATGATTTATTACGAAAAACCTCTTCAGGAGCAGAAGGCTTTTTGCTATCTTAAGGCTCTCCAGGAGCCTTGTCCTACAGCCAAAGCCCTTGGAGAAAGAGTATTATCTCTCCCTATCCACGGCTATCAAACAGAAAAGGAGCTTGATTTTATATGCTCCTCTATAGAGGAATACTTTTCTTTATAATAAAAGCCTTAGAGTAGTTATTAACTCTCTAGGGCTTCAATGATTCTCTTAAATTCCACCACTATAAATGCCTATAATCCCCTTCACCAGTGCCTCAATATCCTCTGGAGTATTAAAGTACCCTGGACTTATTCTAACAGTCCCACGATTCATTGTATCAATAATAGTATGCACAAAGGGAGCGCAGTGATAGCCTGTTCTTACAGCAATATTCAAGGCATTAAGCCTCTGTCCTACCTGAGAGCTTTCAAAGCCTTCAAGATTTAAGGAAAAGACAGAGGTTCTATTTTTTGTATCCTTAGGACCATATAGCTTAACATAGCTTAAGGCAGAAAGCTCTTCTATGAGCTGATTTATGAGACTATCTTCCTTTGCCTTTATATTGTTTAAGCCTTCCTTCTTTATGAATTTAATCCCCTGTCCCAGTCCAGCTATACCTGGGGTATTTAAGGTTCCGCTTTCAAAGCGATCTGGAAGGAAGTTAGGCTGAGTTACAGAGTGAGAGCTACTACCAGTACCACCTTCCTTAAAGGTTTCAAGGTGTAAGCCCTCCCGTATATAAAGGCCTCCTGTGCCTTGTGGTCCCAAGAGCCCCTTGTGTCCTGGAAAGGCAAGAAGGTCAATATTAAGCTCTCTAACATTTATATCTATTGCACCAACACTTTGAGAACCATCCACAATAAAGGTCAGTCCATGACGCAGTGCAATTTCACCCACTGCTTTTAGATTCTGCAGTGTTCCTAAAACATTAGAAGCATGATTTATTATTATAGCTCTAGTATTTTTTCTTATTTCTCTCTTTAATGAAGATAAATCCACATGACCTTCTCCATCTGTGCCTATTAGAGAGTAGCTCATTCCCCTTTTACCTAAGGAGTCTAAGGGCCTTAGAACAGAATTATGCTCTAATAAAGTAGATATTATATGATCACCCTTTTGAAGTACTCCTTTAATAGCAATGTTTAGTGCCTCCGTAGCGTTGGAGGTAAAAATAATATTTAAGGGGTTAGGTACATTTAAAAGCTCTGCTAGCTCAGACCTTGTATCCATAATTACAGAGGACGCCTCTATCCCCATAGAGTGAGAGCTTCTTCCAGGGTTAGCACCATAGGTTTTCATAGCAGATAAGACCTCCTCATAAACCTCTGAAGGCTTAGGGAAGGAAGTAGCAGCATTATCTAGATATATCATAGAAACCTCCCAATAGCATAGATTTCCCTAAAATATAAGGGATGGTGCAAAAATAAGCATATAGCATTATATTCTGTACCATCCCTTTTTATTACCCTTATTCAATATCCTTCTTTAAATCATTAAAGTGTCTTCTTATCATCTTTCTTATCTCTTCCTTTTTTTCTTTTCTTTCTGAGGTTTTTACCGCTCTAACCTCTTCCTTTACTCTTTTCTCTATTTTCCTATGAAGCTCCTCTGCTATCTCTACTTCCTCTTGAATAAGAGCTGCATCATACCTAGTTAGCTCAGCATCATAGCCCTGAACCTTTCCATCAAAGGTGCTGGTATTGGTCTCCTGAACAAGAGCTACTAAAGCAATTTCTCCATCCTTAATATTATTTACTACCTTTTCTAAGATAGAGCTATTATGGGAAACATGTGCTGCATCTATGAGAGAACCTACCAATAAGCCTACACTTCCTCCTAATAGAATTCCTATAGGACCTCCTAATATTCCTATAAGTCCTCCTAATAAGCCTCCCTTAAAGATATCCTCACTGACTTCTACCCCTGTATGGAAGGTTTCGCAGGGTAATATTTGACCATTTACCTTTTCCACAAGAATTAGCTGAGAAATCAAGCAGCTTCTGCTGTAAGGATCTCTTTTGATCTCTGAATAAGCCTCATAGGCCTGACTTTCCTTCTTAAAATTAACTATGATTATGTTTTCCATATGAGTCATATTTCTATTCCTTCCTTTACTTTTGTATGTATAATAAGGTTATTATCTTCAAAAGTTACCCCTCATATCCTTTTTATACATCCTGTAGAGATAAATATTATATAATAGCAGAAATAGTTAAGTAAATGTAAAGAAATTGTAATATTGAGAAAACTGCTATTTTTAAAGAACTAACAAAAATAATTATCGAGTCCTCTTTACCATCATACTAGTTAATTTTTTGACAATATTCAATTGACTGTAAATTTTTGGAATGATATAATTTTTATAATAGTTGCTAATTAAATAAGAAAATACTCTTTATAGTATAGCTTTTTATAAATTTAAGTAAAAAATAGTAATTGATTATGTTAAATATTTAATAAAAGGGATGGTTGTATAATGGTTAGAATCTTAGAAATTAAAGAAAGTGTTTTTGAGGATAACAACAGACAAGCGGGCTTGCTCAGGGAAAGACTTAAAAAAGAAAAAACCTTTTTATTAAACCTCATGTCCTCACCAGGATCTGGTAAGACTACAACCCTTAAAGAAACGATTCCATACCTAAAGGAAGAGCTTAAGATAGGTGTTATGGAAGCAGATATTGATTCTGCTATCGATGCAGAAACCATTGCTAAAACGGGAATTACTGCCATTCAGCTTCATACAGGAGGCATGTGCCATTTAGATGCTGATATGACTAGACAAGGCCTTGAAGCCTTGGAAACTAAAAACTTAGACTTAGTTATATTAGAGAATGTAGGAAACCTTGTTTGTCCTGCAGAATTTGATACTGGTGCAGTAAAAAATGCCATGATACTCAGTGTTCCCGAGGGAGATGACAAGCCTCTCAAATATCCATTAATGTTTTCTATAGCAGATGTATTGTTAATTAACAAAATAGATGTGTTAAAGTATTTCGATTTCGATCTAGAAGCAGTGAAAGAAAGAGTTCTTAACCTGAATCCCCATATAAAAATAATGCCTATCTCTGCAAAAACCGGAGAAGGCATAGAAGAATGGGCTCAGTGGCTGAGAAGTGAAACAAAAAAATGGATTGAAGAATAAAAGACTTAAGGTGGTGAATTCTTTGCATGAGCTGGGAGTAGTAATCAGTGTAGTAAACTCCATTGAAGCTTTTGCTAAAAGGAATAATATTGAGGTAATAGATACACTTGTATTACAGATTGGAGAGCTATCGGCCATGATACCACACTATATAGAGGCTGTTTACCCAGCAGCAGTAGAAGGTACTCTCTTAGAAAATTGTAAGCTAAAAATTGAAATTCTTCCGGGGAATGCTCTGTGTAAAGGCTGCCGCAGTGTATTCAATATTCGAGCTAATAACAGCACCTGTCCCAAGTGCAGCAGCCATCAATGGGAGCTTTTAGGAGGAAGAGAGTTTCTTATAAAGGAAATCATAGTGCCTTAGAGTAAGGATTGTTCACTCCCCCTTAGTGATATTCCTTGCTTAAAGGATTTATTATGACTCCTTTAAAAAAACTTAAAAATAGAGTAGGACATGCAATTCATAGTCCTACTCTATGTAACTCCTGAGATATATTGTTTCCTTTTTACCTCTAAGCCTTGTTAAGGCTCTTCCTTCAATCTGGCGAATCCTCTCTCTAGTGAGCCGGAACATTTGTCCAACTTCTTCCAAGGTATAAATTCTGTCACCCTCAAAGCCGAATCTAAGGCTTAAAATCTTCTGCTCCCTCTCAGAAAGCGTTGAAAGTATTTCTTTTATCTCTTCTTTAAGAAAATTAAGCTCAGCCCTTTGAAATTGATCTCCCTGCTCATCATCGGCAATAAAGTCTAAAAGAAGGGTATCCTCTTCCTCTCCCACGGGAGTATCTAAAGATAGGGTATCACCATAAAGCTTCATTATTTCTTCTAGTTTATGTTCGTCCATAGCCATGATGTCTACTATCTCACTGGTATTAGGCTCCCTATCATTCTCCAAGAAAAATTCCCTTGAGACCCTTGAAATCCTATTCATGGTTTCTCTCATATGTACTGGAACCCTTATTGTTCTGCTTTGATCAGCTATTGCCCTGGTAACAGCCTGTCTTATCCACCACAAGGCGTAGGTACTGAATTTATAGCCCCTATGATGGTCAAACCTCTCCACAGCTTTTATAAGCCCTGTATTCCCCTCCTGTATCAAATCAAGAATGCTAAGGCTGCTTCCACGAGCATATCTTTTAGCTACGCTCACTACTAATCGGAGATTTGACTTTATCATTTCCTCACGGGCTGTTTCATCCCCTGATTCTATTCTCCTGGCTAGCTCTACTTCCTTTTCTGGAGTCAATAAAGGTATACTACCTATTTCCTTAAGATACATCCTTACAGAGTCATCGGTTATTTCTTCATTCACATATTCCCCAGATTCGCCCTCTAAAGGGCTGATTTCCACTTCTTCTATAGCATCATACTCTATAAGGCCTTCCTCCCTACCTATATCTGGCAATACACTTCCGCCTCCATTCATATAACTACCTGACTATTTTATCAGAAAAGCCAGTATGATGTAAGCAGAATATTCTAAAATTATATTTTTTTCTACATATTTATAGCTATTATATCTTTTATAATCTAAGAACTTTTTCAAAGGCTATTCTTTTACTGCCGCTCTCTAAATAGATTATTCCGCAGTATACAAATCCTTTTTTCTCCATTAGTCTCTGCATAGGTTTGTTATCCTCATGGGTATCTATTTTAATACTCCTAACCTGTCTTTCTCTGCAGAGCTCTTCAACCTTTTTTAACAGCTCTCCTGCGATACCCTGACCTTTAAGCTCTTCTGCCACGGCTATCCTGTGGATTACCCCATACTCTTCATCAGTAAGCCAATTACCGTCATATATTTTTTCATAGGTTGGTTCACCATCAAAGGCCACTGCTGCAGTAGCTACTATTTTACCCTCATGGACAAGAACATAGCTATAACCCTTTAATATATCTTCCTTTATGATATCCTCATTAGGATAATTATTTACCCACTGATATATGTTAGCTTGTCTAAAATATCTTTGTCCAGCTCTAATGATCTCCATTACACTAGGTATATCCTGTTCTGTGGTCCTTATCAGCTCCATTTGATTCCCCTCCGTTTGCTATTTACATTTTAATTATCCATCTTATTTCCTATTTTACCACCATATTATTACATTAATAAATCCCTTTTAGAATAATTAGAATTAAACATTTACCTCCCAATATGAACATATATTATTAATAGCTGTAGCACTGACATCTTAAGCTTACAGAAACAATTAAAATTTAGGGGGATAAATGGAAAATCAAGCTAATACCAAAACCAATACCAAGGCCATCGTTTCTCTTGTTCTGGGTATCATATCATTATTAATTACTTATTTAGGACTAGCCACCTCTATTGTAGGAATAATCTTATCTCGAATAGCAACTAGAGAAATTGAAGAGAGAGGTGAAAAAGGAAGTGGACTTGCCCTGGGAGGACTAATTACTAGTATAGTAGGGTTAGTACTTCAGCTTATCATTGTTATAGGAACAAGTATTTTAGCAAAATTAATTACTAGTGGATATTAACAAAAGGTCTCCAGCCAGTGAGCTTATTGTTCAGGGCTGGAGACTTTAAGTCATGGTTCTATAGCAATTATATACTGAAAATATTATTATCAATTCATCAAACAAAATATTTTAAAACGTACTATAATTAATACCCTGTTATAGAACTCCTACTATTTTTTACATTTTCCCAAAAATATCCACGATAACATATATATCCATAAAATTACTATTAATGTAATCGTATCCATGATATCATTACTTTATGAACCAACTGTTAAATATTGTCAATTTAATCACAATCAATTTAGCAAAGTAGTATTAAACGAAAGGAGTAATAAAAATGGAGAATAGTAGTAAAAGGAAATTATCATTAAGTGCCTGGATATTTATAGGCATGATATCAGGTATTATTGTAGGCTTATTATTTTTGGACAACCCTGAATTTACCACTAACTACATTAAACCCATAGGAACTATCTATATTAATCTATTAAAGTTTCTCGTAGTTCCAGTAGTTCTTTTCTCAATTATCGGAGGAGTTATATCTCTACAGGACCTAAAAAGAGTAGGCTCTATAGGGTGGAAAACCTTCGTATACTACATGCTTACTACAGCCTTAGCTGTAGGAATTGGCTTGACCTTTGCAAATATTTTTAAAGGCCAATTTCCTATTCTAGAAACTGCCGATGCTTCCTATGAGGCAGCTACCACGAAGATTATGGATGTTATAGTAAATATCTTCCCTTCAAACATCTTAACCCCTATGGTCAACGGTGAAATGCTTCCTGTAATCGTAATTGCTATACTGTTAGGTTCAGGTATTTTATTAGCTGGTAAAAAGGGTCAGCTTATAGGAGATATAGTTAATTCCTTCTATGAGGTTATAATGAAGGTAATGATGGCTGTTATAAAGATTACTCCTATAGGTGTATTCTGCCTTATGTGCAATGTGGTTGCAGTAAATGGACCAACTATTGTAGGCTCTCTTGGAATTGTTATTTTAGTAGCTTATCTTGCCTATATTACACATATAATCGTAGTGTACGGTTTGAGTGTAAGATTTCTTAGTAATATGAGTCCTTTAGCATTTTTTAAAGGGTTAGCTCCTGCTATGATCTGCGCCTTTACCACGTCTTCCTCTAATGCTACCCTTCCCCTTAATATTGAATGCTGTAATAAGATGGGTGCAGATCCGGACGTTTCTTCCTTTGTGCTTCCCTTAGGAGCTACAATAAACATGGATGGAACAGCTATCTATATGGGTGTAACCTCAGTATTCATAGCCTCCTGCTATGGTGTTGATCTTTCACTTACTCAGATGGGCATGATAGTTATCACGGCAACCCTGGCCTCCATTGGTACTGCTGGAGTATCTGGAGCTGGAATGATAATGCTTGCTATGGTTCTAGAAAGCGTTGGTCTCCCTGTAGCTGGAATTGCGCTGATAGCAGGAGTAGATAAAATCTTTGACATGGGACGTACCACCCTTAACATTACCGGAGATGCTACCTGCGCTGTCTTTATATCAAAAATAGAGTCGAATAAAAAGAGCTCCAACAGTGAGGCTGTTGAAACTATATAAGCTAAAATAAGCAGCTAACGATTTTTTATAATCATCGTTAGCTGCTCTTAATTTATATGAATAAATTTATATTAATAATTGCTTATATAGAATTATTTGGCGAGGCTGTATACTGTACTTTTATATCACTTAGCTCTATGTGCCTCCATATCCGTATACTTATCTTCTTCGGCCTTTTCTATATATACTTCTCTTTCCCCTTGAGAATTCACTCGGAGCTGTACGGTTCCTGTATTCTCTCTTAGCTCTGGTTTAGTTGCCGGTGCATCTCCCTGATAAATAACCTGATAATGCTCTCCACCCTGATCCTTGGGAATCTGAAGCCACAGATTTCCATAAAGAGCCATGGTAGCCCGTTCCTCTTCATTATCAAAGACATATATAAAATCAGAACTGTTACCGGATCCCCAGTTGGTTATATATATGAGCTCCATTTGTCCGTCTTTATCTATATCAAAGGCGGTAGGTTCTATAGTAGGATCACCATAGATTTCTTCTATAGAATTTTTAAATATATACCCATAACCCAAGTAACCATTATCATCTATCATAATAGCAAACAATCTTACAATATCAGGTAAGCTTGTTTCCATCTCCTCAACATGAATATAGGAGTTCCTTATATAGTTGCTATGAATACCATAAGAGACAGAAGTATTTAAAAGAAAGTGATAAAGCTTATCCTCCTCTTCCTTCTCTAAGGATAAATTAATATCAATGGCCTCCTTTGTTAAAGGCTTTTGTTCTGGATTTCTTATCTTAAAGGCAAGATCTAGAATCTTCTCTTCCGGATAAGTAATAGTAGCTTTATATACTGGATTAAAGTCTTCTCCAAAGGTAAAATCAAAGGCAAAGGTATATACATAGCCCTTCTCTCCTTCTGGTGCCAGCTCTCTTTCTACTCTATAATCTACCTTGCTCTCCTTACCCTTATCATCAACTTTTATAATGTGCATATTTTCAGGCATGTAATTTAAGGTTATAAAGAGGCTATCTATCTCCTCATTAAAAATAAGATTCATATAATACTCGTCTAAAGCATCATAATCAATTGCTTCCTTTGTATCTTCCCCGCTACCAAAATTCCTGGGATAGTACTGACAATCAATTCTGCTCACCTTTTCAGAAGCCTTACCTGCATAAACAGAAAAATTAATATCGTCAAAATTAGAAACCTCCTCCGCTTCATAGGCTTCCTCTCCAGGAGGGGCATCACCTAGCCCACAAGCTGATACTATAAGGGAAATGAGAGTTATAATTAGTAGTGATACAGTTATTTTTCTCATAACATCTACCCCATCCATAAAAGTATTATTATCTTATAATTTATTTTATCATGCATACGCTGATTAAAACAAATATTTTACATTAATAACTTATTATGGTTATAGATGCGTGATGGCATAATAAAAGCCCTAACCAGAATATCCTTCTGATTAGGACCTTTGTATTAATTATTATAAAGCTTAAATACTTACTTCAGTAAATGTATCTAAGCTTCAGACACTAGTTTCCTAGAAAGCCGTCCTGTACCACGCAGCTGCAACCTTAATCTCTTCTCTGGTGAGCTGGTGTCCATTATGCTCCCAGTGAAGCTTAACTGCTGCGCTGGCATTCTCAAGGATGTCCTTAAGCTCAAGAGCCTCCTCCTTAGGACATATGGGATCATTGGTTCCTGCTGCTATAAATACTGGAGTTCTTGATAAATCTGGCAGCTCTATTCCTCTTCTTGGCACCATGGGGTGATGAAGAATTGCTCCTCTTAAGGAAGCCTTATGGTGAAAAAGCAGGCTTGCAGCTATATTAGCTCCGTTAGAATAGCCTACTGCTATAATGTTGTTTCTGCTTAGTGAATATTTTCTTGCGGACTCATCTATGAATTCCTTTAGCTCCTTGGTTCTAAAAATTAGATCCTCTTCATCAAAGACACCCTCTTCCAGCCTTCTAAAAAATCTGGCCATGCCCATTTCTGAAACATTTCCTAAAGGGCTTAGCACTGCTGCCTCTGGATCTATCATCCTTGCTAAGGGTAATAAGTCTCTTTCGTTCCCTCCAGTGCCATGGAGTAAAAGAAGAGTTCCGCTATCTGGATTTTTTCCTTTTTCAAATATATGCTTCATACTTTTTCTCCTTTTAAAAATGCGTTTTTAGTAGCTTATAGAGGTCTTTCAAGGACAAATATTTCCCCTAGAGAGGCGTAGTTATTCCCAGCCAATCGGCATACGGCAGCTAATACCTTAGGATTTATCCTGCCCACTTCATAGACCTCTTCAGCCACATGAATTTGCACCACCCTAGCTATGATAAGGTCGCAGGCTGGAGCCTCAGTATCACCAAGAACTAAGCTCTTCTCCAGCACACATTCCAACCTAACCTTTGCTTCCTTAATACCAGGCACAGATATTTTTTCACTGCTTATCTCTGTTAAGCCAGCTAATTCTATCTCACTCTCCCAGGATGGCAGTGATGCTGAGGTTTCATTGACCTTTTCTACGTTTTGTTCATCCACTATATGAACCACAAATTCTCCAGTGTCCATTATATTCTTTGCGGTGTCCTTCATCTCCCCAGCCTTTCTCTGCACTGATAAGGAGATCATGGGAGGATTGGAGGCTACTACATTAAAAAAGCTGAAGGGTGCTCCATTTAACACTCCCTGAGAGGACCTTGTGGTAACAAAGGCTATGGGTCTTGGTATTATACTTCCTGTGAGCAATTTATAATTATCTTTTTCACTGTTTAAAGCGGTATTTATGGATATCAAAATAGCTTCCTCCTCAAACTAACTACTTAAGCTCTCTAACCTTGATAGGTAGGAGGTTCTGTTCAATTCTGCTTCTGTAGGGCTCGTATTGCACTGGCAGCTTAAGGTTTTCTCCTAAAGCCTCCATAGGCTCATCGATATCAAAGCCAGGTCCTTCCGTAGCAATTTCAAAGAGTATATGACCCTTTTCTCTGAAATATATTGAATTAAAATAATTTCTATCCTGTACAGGGGTTACTCCATAGCCTGAGGCTTCTAATAGGCTCTTCCACTGCAGCTGCTCATTATCATCGGCTGTACTCCAGGCAATATGATGTACAGTACCTACTCCCTGCCTTCCTCTAATACCAGGTTCAGACTTCAAATCTATGATGTTAGCAGTCTCTCCTTGAGCCTTAAACCTTATAAACTCTCCTTCTGCTCCTATCCTCTTAAGACCCATGTCCTTCTCTAAGAGCTCGGAGGTTTTATCAGGAGCTGAGGAAAAAAGTGTAGCACCAGCAAAGCCCTTGATTGCTACCTCTTTAGTCACTCCTCCAAAGGACCACTGATTTTCCCTGCCCTCTTCTCTTTCAACTAATTCTAAATTAAGTCCATGGACATCCTTAAACTGAAGGTAATCCTCTCCAAAGCGCTTTGTTTTGGTGTAGTCTATATTAAAGCTCTCTAGTCTTTTCTCCCAAAAGCTTAATGCTCCTTTTGGTACTGCATAAGAGGTTATTCCTACCTGTCCGTCCCCAATGACACCTTGATAAGCTCCTGGCCAAGGGAAAAAGGTTATGGCTGTTCCAGGACTTGCAATGTCATTTCCAAAGTAAAGGTGATAGGTCTCTGGGTCATCAAAATTTACTGTCTGCTTAATTAAACGGAGCCCTAAAACTCCTGCATAAAAATCTACATTTTCTTGTGGATCACCTACTATTGAGGTGATATGGTGAATTCCTTTAATATTTTTAAACATGTATATCCTCCTTTTATTCCTTTATATCTAAAACTTCTATATGATTCTCTACTTTACTTAACATATTAATTAAGGTAACTGCCTCCTCAGGCTTTAGCACCTGAAAAATATCCTCTAAATTTTCTTTATGCCTAGCCATTATTTCATCCATAAAGCTTCTGCCCTCAGGGGTAAATTCTATGTGTATTACTCTCCTGTCATTGGGGCAGGGATTTCTGTATACAATGCCTCTCTTCTCTAGCTTATCTATTACATAGGTCATGGACCCACTGCTCACAAAAACATTACCAGCTATCTGCTGTATGGTCTGACTTCCCTTAATATATAAGGTCTCCAAAACAAAAAATTCAGTTATTCCTAGCTTCCACTTGCTGGCTTCTGCCCTTACCCTATCCTGAATCGCCCTGGAGGCTTCCATTAAATGAAAATAGAGGTCACTGCTGCATCCTTCTGACATAGGTCCTTCTCCTTTGAATAAAATATCTTAATTTCTAATATTTTGAATTTAAGATAATCTTATATTATAAAACTCCCCTTGTCAATAATCATTATCAATTAATATTAACTTTCACATATTTGTAATATTTCTGCGTAAATACTACCAGTAAATAATTAAAGGCCCCAATCTAAGCTTAAGTAGATTGGAGCCTTATAACGCTATTATAAGTAATCTTCGATTTTTTTATTATTCTCCCGGAAAGAGAGGCAGCTTTTCTAAAAATATTATATCCTTACGGTCTGCAGCAGCTCCCTCTGCAAGGATAGCAACCTTGGCCACTATCTCCGCTCCTGCCTTTTCTGCCAGCCTGCACACAGCCTCTAAGGATTCCCCTGTGGAGATAACATCGTCCACTACTGCTACTCTTTTTCCTTTTATAAGAGAGGCATCACTGCCATCGAGACATAGAAGCTGGGGCTTTTGAGTAGTTATTGACACAACCTCATCTATAATAGGGTTCTTCATATAAGGCTTAATACTCTTACGAGCAACGATGTATTTATTCAAGCCTCTGAGACGGCTGATTTCATTAACCAGAGGTATTCCCTTAGCCTCAGCGGTGATTATATAATCAATCTCAGGTATTCTGCCTTCAAGCTCCCTTGCAGCTTCTGTAACCAGCTGACAATCTCCTAAAATAACAAAGCTTGCTATGGAAAGCTCCGGGGATAGCTTGATGATTGGAAGCTCTCTCTTTAATCCCGCCACCTTTAATTCATATGTATTATTCATTGTCATATCCTTTCTCTATATACCTATTCCTGCAGCAAATAATAATTTTAATAATATTCCGCAAACCATTCCTACAAAGGGATCTACAAAGGCTGTTACTGCTATGGTAACCCCTCCTACTATGGAATCACCGGGGTTTGTCCCAGAAAAAGCTATTGCTGCATCTCCCGGGAAGGTTACAACAGCACCTAAAATCAGAAGGAAGCCTGCTATAGATTGGCTTGGTACAAACTTGCCTATCTTAGGAAGAAGACCAGTAAATAGTATTGCCGCCATGATAACCATCATGATTACTCCAGAGGTAACAGCATGAGGTGCACTAGCTGTGGCAGAAATTATAGCTTCCACAGGGGCTCCACCAAAGAGAGCACTTATGGAGTCGGCTATTCCTGAATATATTGTGAGGTGATCTATATTTTGAGTGGTTCCAGCGATGCCACCAGTGATATTTCCGAAGGCTATGTTAGCTCCTATGGTAAGGCACGCTAGTACTAGAGCTCCTCTTAGAACGGATATGTTAAACACTGGCTTAGAAAGGGTAAGCTTAAAGGGTCTTTCACTAGGTATCATACTGGTTATTTCCTGATGAGCTACCTTTGCAGCTATGCTGGAAACAACAAGAGAAATTACTATGGTATAGACTAAATTCTTGCCCATGAAAAAATATACTATAATTGCAGTTACCATAGAAATAGCTCCAACAAGCCTATTTTCCTTTACCATATCTAAAGAAAGCTTTGCTAGTACAAGACCAACACCAGCCATCATACCGCTTAAAACAACCTGTCCAGCAAAATTACTAATAGTAGAAAGTAGACCTAAGCCTCCTAAAACAGCCATAAGTATACCAGCAAAGAAAATCATGGAGAATCTTTCCTTCATGCTTTTCCCCATGCTCCCAGCCAGCACTATAGTTTCTGCCTGAAAGGATATTGGTGCCACAGAGCCTAAGCTAAAGCAGGCAATAGCTCCTACTATAAAGCCTAAAGCTGTGGGTACAGAGGCAAAGCCTAGAGAAGCAGCGAGAAGACCTTGAGGTATACCATTGAGTACTACCCCTATTGCAGCAAGTAAATCCTGTAAAAATTCCATAAATAAGCTCCTAACCTGATGATAATATTTTAAGCGTTCTCATAGGACCATCACCCTATGTGCTTTACTCATATAATAATTAATTATCTTAAAATAACGAACTTTATATTTAATTTATCATATATTATTCGTAATTACAATATTTTTATCGCCATAATTTTCATTATTTTTTTGTATAATCCTACAAAACACGAACATTACTAAAATTCCTATTGTACAATCATAAATTAAAAAAGCTCCTCTTCAAGCCATGCTTTATTAAGCACAACCTCCAAAGAAGCCATTTTTAAATATTTCTAAGGAATGGGTTATTAACTACTTCTAATGAATAACAACCGTTGTAGTATTAGGCACCGTATCATATATCCAGCGAGCATTCTCCGTGGCAAGTCTTATACAGCCGTGGCTTATAGCCTCACCCAGCCTTCCATCCTTGATATACTCTCCCGTAGAGTTATAAAGAACTGAATGATAATAGTAAGGGCCTTGAATTCTTGTGGCATACTTAACTAGATAGGCTGTGGTTCCAAAGGAAGCCCTTCTGCCATTGATAAAGAACATTCCTGTGATAGTAGGTGTTGAAGGCTTTCCTATGGAGCATTCCCAGGAGTATAGCTGCGCCCAGGTTCCACTGGCATCCTTGATAAAAACATAAGTAAGCCTATTGCGAAGATCCGTTATAAGGAGATAAGGGGTGGGACTTTTAATAGAATTATCATTAACAAACTTATTTATATCCGTATAAAAAGCAGAATAATCCAGAGTTCCTGGCTGCAAGCCATCCTCCGATAGAAAATAGTTAAAAACATATCCATACAGGCCATTATAAACAACCTGACTCCAATCTCCAAGATTATTTATAACCTCTACCCTGGCACCCTGGGGTATTATTAAATAAGTCTTAGCTAAAGGGGTATCTCCTTCTCTTAGGTTTACATTAGTCCATGGGTACATACTTTTTGAAAGGTAATAGCGATAGACATAGCCCTCTTGCCCATTGAATCTCACCTTATCCCATTCATCATCCTGTTCCAGCACCTCCACAGCACTTCCTGCAGGTATCACTGTTATCACATTTGCTTCTCTAGACTTTTCCTCTCTTAGGTTTAAATTTACCAGAGTATATTTCAAAAAAGGCTCCTGGTCAATATCCATTTCTCTAAAAAACTCCATTTAATACTTTCCTCATCATAGTATTTATAATAATTTATGATACTTCTGTAATTGTGGTTACACCCATAGAAAAAGCTCCATATGATAAACTTCATAGGAGCTAATGATTTATATTAATCTTCAAAAGGGAAATGATGTGGTAGTCCTAAAGCATCTCTAACAGCAATAAATTCCTTCTGTACAGCTTCTCCAACAGGAACTCCTTTGTCCTTTCTTTCCTGCCATACTAGATATTCCTTTTCACCGGCAGTGTATATCCTTTCTTCTCCTGGAGCTTTTTCAGAGCCCCTCAGCTCTCTTAGTATATCTCCAGCAGTTTTCTTAAAGGCATCAAGACCCATGAAGGCTTCTGTATCTATAGCTATGAAGAAATGTCCTAAATGATAAGGAACCTTTTCTCCCTTTTCATTGATACCAGTGAGCATCCTTAAATAGTTTCCTGACTGGAGAGCTGCTGATAATATTTCTACTACGGTAGCATAGCCATAGCCCTTATAACCTGCCAGCTCTTCACCAATTCCACCTAGAGGAGCTAGTGCAGCATTACCAGTGGTTAGATCTTTTAAAATAGCCTCACTATCGGTCATGGCACTACCATCACGGCCTATAACCATACCAGCAGGAGTATCCTTACCGTTTCTTGCGTAGTATTCTATCTTACCTCTCTGAGTAATGGAGGTGGCACAATCTAATACAAAAGGAAAGTCTTCATCCGTTGGCATTCCCACGGTGAGAGGATTGGTCCCCAGCATATTTTCAACGCCAAAGGTAGGTGCTATGGAAGGTCTTGCATTGGTTCCTGTTATTCCTATCATCCCAGCCTTTGTAGCCATGGTAGTATAATATCCAGCTATTCCATAGTGGGTGGAATTCCTCACAGCCACCATACCCATGCCGTACTTCTTTGCTTTTTCTATTGCCATATTCATGGCCTTTACTCCTATGACCATTCCCATTCCATCATGTCCATCAACCACAGCAGTAGTAGGGGTTTCCCTTACCACTTCAAAATTGGTTACAGGCTTCTGTATCCCATCATTGATTCTATCTACATAAATAGGCTTAAAGCGATTACAGCCGTGGCTTTCTATTCCTCTACGGTCACTTTCCATAAGTACCTCTGCACAAATCTCAGCTTCCTCTCTAGGAACTCCTAGCTTTTCAAAGGCTGAAGCCATAAAATCTCCAATAAGCTCCCATGATACGTAAGGTCTTGTCTCCATAACACTACCACCCTCCTAAGTTTTTTTATATTTATAGCTTGTAGTTATCTAAATATTTTTACATTTCTTAGGACTGTTATATCATTGTTTTTATATAATTTCAATAGTCACTGGGATTATTGCTATTCTTTTTCAGTTATCTTGACCCTTTATTCTTATTGTTCTATACTATGATGTAATATTAGCAAACAGGAGGTAATTTATGAATAATTTTACTATGAAATCAAATCATACCAACAGCTTTTACGAAATTAAGCTTTATGCTCCTGAGTATGCTAAAAATAATTACTTACCCTTAATTATAGTTTTAGATGGTGGAAACAACTTTGAAATTGTTAAGAGCTGCATCAAGCAGCAGAGCGCCTTATCTAAAAAGACAGGAATTAATTCTTCTGTAGTAGTAGGAATAGCTCATCAGGAGTTTGAGAAGAAGGAAAAGAGATTTTTGGATTTTACAGCTCCCGCAAAGGAATATATCCATCCAAAGCACAATAAATTTAATATTCCAAAGGACCTGGGAGGCGGCCTTGCCTTCAATTCTTTTATAAGAGAAGAGCTCCTTCCCCTCTTAAAAGCCAATGTGAAATTTGATCAGGAAAATCTTACAATTATAGGGCATTCCCTAAGCGGATATTATGTCCTATGGGATTTATTAGATGGAACGAGTATCTATAAAAATATAATCTCCTTCAGCCCCTCTGTATGGTGGAATAACGATGAGCTATTATCTCTTCCAAACTTGTCTTATTGCCATAAAAATATATTCATAGGGGTAGGAGAAAAGGAAGGTGATATGGTTCCTGGAGCTGAGAAAATCTATGATAAGATAAAAGGCTTCACGGAAAACTGTAGCCTCTACATAGCCCCGGAAGAAAACCACGGCTCTGTGGTTATCGCTTCTATAAGCAGGGCTCTTAGGTATATTTTTTCTTTATAAAGAAACAAATCCTCTTGATTCTTCGTCTTATAGGTATAACAATAAATGAGAGGGATTTATCATGAGAAAAGTAATAATTATTTTGTTAGCTTTATTTTCATTTATACTTACTGGCTGTAGCAATACTGCGGAAGAAAGTTCAGAGGAAATAAATATTCCCACCCTTAAGGTAACCTACAATGAAGAAAATATTTCAGTTGAAAAGGGTGGCTATCAATGGACTGTAAAGCTTGGGCCATTTATTTTAAAGCAGGTTATAGCAGACTCAGCAAGTCCTGATCAAATTGCTGAGAAAATGAAAGGTAATGAAGTCCCCTCCCACGGAGAATTAAAGCTAAGCTTTTCAAGAAAACCCAATAAGGTTACTGTTGTTGATTGGAGTACAGTGAAGGATAATTCATATACTTTTGATGATAATACCATTATTGTCCCTAAAGAAAAGGGAACTTATATCTACGAAATTATTGGATATTGGGATGAGGGACAGGTATCTTATACCATAAAAGTTATAGTTAACAGCTAGGAAACTAAACCCTGCTCAATAAAGATAAAAAATCAATAAATAATAAAGGACTAGTAATTTATCAAGAATAAACTTTTATAAATTACTAGTCCTTTTAAAAATCATATATGCTTAAACTATTTAGACGCCATCTCATTGACCGCTGCACTTTCAAGGAAAGGTTCATACATCATCAGTGCATGATTTTCCGTAATGTACTCTTCTCCTAGAAAAGCTCCTTGAGAATCATACTTCTCCCTATAAATCTCGTTATGTCTTGTATAAGCTCCCCACCATTGACTCTTCATGGTATGGTTCTTTTCAATAACTCTGTAGCTGTATAAAGGTGCTTCGGAAGATAGCCACTGACCACAGAGCTCCTCTTCTGTTACCCATACCTTAAGCTGAAATAGTGAATTAGTATCATTTCTTATCATCAAATCTCTATAAGGGTATACACAGGTTGCCCCACTTCCAAAGGGCTGAGTTCTATTTGAATCAGGAAATACATCAAAGGTATGTCTAAATCTCTCCACCACTGTAAGAGGAGTGTGTAGTGTCATCCAGTAAATTAAGTTAGACAGCTGACAGAGCCCTCCTCCTACGGCAGTGGAAAAGCCTCCGCTATTTAATACAATTCCATCCTTATAACCCTTTTTATAGCTTGCCCTCCCAATAAGCCTCCAATAGCTGAAGGTTTCTCCAGGCTTTATTATAATTCCATCCACCTTTGGAGCTGCTATTTTCAGATTCACTATCTTATTATACTGATACTTCATATCCACATCCTTAAGCCTTCTTAGGAGAGGTGTTTTGTGGCTAAAACAGCAGTACACTAATGGACTTTGGCTCTTTTCTTTTGCAAAATTTCTTTTTCCATACCAGCTCAAATATCTTCTTAAGGTATAATAAGTCCTTCCGGCCTTAACCCTCAAGGCACTTCTTTTCTTAGGTTTAAGGTCTTTAATCTCTGAAAAATCTCTCATTTTATCCTTAACCTTTCACTGCTATATTTCCTTATAATAAATACCTTATTTAGTATTAATTTTATCAAATAAAAGCTTATAAAAGTATAAATAATAGGATTATATTTTAATGAGTATATCTTTGAGGAAATAACAAAAAATATCACTGACAAGACAACAATAAATTATTCAATATGGAGGGAATAAAATGAAATTATCCTTTAGATGGTATGGGACCAAGGACCCTGTAAAAATTCAATATATTAGACAAATACCTAGCATGTACAGCATAGTAACAGCAATATACGATGTGCCTGTAGGAGAAGTATGGCCACCAGAAAAGATAAAGGAATTAAAGGCTACTGTTGAGGGAGCAGACCTTAAGTTTGATGTTATTGAAAGCGTACCCGTTCATGAGGACATAAAGCTGGGGCTACCTTCACGAGACAAATATATAGAAAACTATAAGCAGAATATAAGAAATCTTGCTGAGGCTGGAGTGAAGGTTATCTGCTACAACTTTATGCCTGTATTTGACTGGACAAGAACGCAGCTGGATAAGACCTTAAAGGATGGCTCTACTACACTAGTCTATTATACGGACCATGTTAAAAAAATGGATCCACTTAAAGGGGAGCTTTCACTTCCTGGCTGGGACTCCAGCTATACAAAGGAAGAGCTAGCAGAGGTTTTTGACAAATATAAATCCGTAGATGAAGAAACTCTCTGGAAGAACCTTGAGCATTTTCTTAAGGAAATTATTCCCGTAGCTGAGGAGTGCAGGGTGAAGATGGCTATACATCCTGATGATCCACCTTACAGTATCTTTGGTCTTCCACGTATTATAACAAACGAAGGAAACCTAGACAGATTCTTAAAGATTGTAGACAGTGAGTATAACGGATTAACCCTATGTACTGGTTCCTTAGGCTCCGCCTCCTTTAATGATGTAGTTAGGCTAGTAGATAAATATTCTGCTATGAAAAGAATACATTTTATGCATATAAGAAATGTTAAGCTTTTAGAGGATGGAAGCTTTGAGGAAACAGCCCATTACTCCCCTTGTGGTTCCCTAGACATAGTTAAAATAGTTCAAACCCTGCACAAAAACAACTTTGATGGCTATG
The DNA here is from genome assembly GCF_049943125.1 of Alloiococcus sp. CFN-8. Lineage (GTDB taxonomy): Bacteria > Bacillota > Clostridia > Clostridiales > Clostridiaceae > JAEXZL01. The sequence continues at coordinate 1,780,628 of NZ_CP188040.1, read as the reverse complement.
TAAGACCTGACCACGGAAGAATGATATGGGGAGAAACAGGAAGAGCTGGCTATGGACTCTACGACAGAGCATTAGGTGCCATGTATCTTACAGGGATAATTGAAACTCTAGATAAATTGGATTCAAAGGAATAAAAGCTAAAATAGACAAAAGACCTGATATCCTAAGCCTTAGATATCAGGTCTTTTTATGAGCTTTACTTCAGGAGTTTAGCTGCTTCCTCTGGAGACAACACCTTACCAAAGGAAACCACTTTTCCATCCACCACAAGAGCAGGTGTGGTCATTACTCCATAGGCTGCAATTTCAGTAAAATCCGTCACATGATCTATAGTTGTATCCATTCCTAACCCTTCTAAAGCTTGTTTAACATTAGCCTCTAGTGCATTACACTTTGCACATCCGGTACCCAAAACTTTAACTTTTGAGCCACTTAGCACTGCTTCCTTTGCCTTTTGCATATTTTCAGCGTCAAAGTTACCTCCACAGCAGCTCTTTACCTCTTTCTTTTTGCCAATTTTAAATAAAGCCATAAAACATACTCCTTCCTTATAATAAAATTATAAAAATCTCCGCCAATATATTTTCAGTGATGCTATATCACTCTGTGCAAATTTAAAATAAAAACTGTAGACCATTAAACAGATAACCAATGATAATAATCCCTATAGCTACAATACCCACAAACACTCCTAGAAGCTTAGACTTCACCGCCTTTTTAAGCATAATAATAGACGGTAAAGACAGAGCTGTTACAGCCATCATAAAGCTTAATATAGTTCCCAAGCCAACTCCTTTAAAATAAAGAGCTTCGGCAATAGGCAATGTTCCAAAAATATCTGCATACATAGGAACGCCCACAACTGTAGCTAATATTACAGAAAACGGATTATCGCTACCTAATATCCTCTGTATAAAGCTCTCAGGTATAACATTATGAATAATAGCTCCAATTCCTACACCGATGATAACATACCAGAAAACCTTCTTAACTGTTTCATAAACCTGTTCTTTAGCATATTCCATTCTTTCCTTCCTGGTAAGGTTAGGAGAGTCTATTTCAACGGTCTTTGCGTCTTTTACAAACTTTTCTACATACCTTTCCATCCCTAGTTTTTCAATTATAGTACCTCCAGTAATAGCAAGAGCAAGTCCAACAATTACATAGGCCACGGCTACCTTAGCTCCGAATATACTCATCAATAATATCAAGGAACCCAGATCAACTAGGGGAGAAGATATTAAAAAGGAGAAAGTGACACCTACAGGAAGTCCAGCACTAGAAAACCCCATAAATAACGGTATCGAAGAACAGCTACAAAAAGGGGTTACAGTTCCTAAAAGGGCAGCTAAAGCATTTGCAGTAATTCCATGAAACCTTCCAAGGATTTTCTTAGTCCTTTCAGGTGGAAAATAACTCTGTATATAAGAAATAATAAAAATTAGTATAGAAAGAAGAAGCAAAATTTTTATAATATCATAGATAAAAAACTGTATACTTCCTCCTATAGCTGTAGTGGTATCTAACCCAATACCATTTAGTATGGCACCAATCAAGTCATTGAGCCAGTTCATTCCTAAAATCTGTTGTTGAAAAAAATCCCAAATAAACATTTCTCTCTCCTTATATCTACATATCTACATTTATCGATATGTTTTACTTAATTATTGCCACCTAAAAGGTGGCAATATACTATAGTTTACAGTTACAAAGGTTGTGCAAATCACTATTCTCTTCATAGCTTTCAACCCAATTTTTCAATAGCTTAAAACTTTCCTGACAAATAGAATAATGCATCCATTTCCCTTCTTTACGAGCTTCCACAAAGCCAGACTCTAATAATATTTTCATATGATGAGATAGAGTAGATTGTCCTATATTTAAATCCTCTAAAAGCTTACAGGCACACATTTCTCCATCTATTAGAAGTCCCAATATTAAAAGTCTATTTTCATCACTAAGTGCTTTAAACATCTTCGCTGTGTTCTTTATATTATCCCGCAACAGATTCACCTCATATCATTGAAGTTCTGCATCTTTTTATACATCGATAATCTTCGATATGACTATATTATATTACTTGTCCTCATGTATATCAATACTTATTTTTAAAAATTTATTTCAACAAAAAAGATATGAACATTATTGTCCATACCTTTTTCTTTCTTTTTATATATATTTTAAGGTTGCGCTTTTAAATTTTTATTTCAAGCTATTAGCTGCATGCTCTCCTGCTATTCTTCCGCTGGTTAAAGCAAATTGAATTGAGCTACCAGTCATGTATACCTGGTTGTAAAGAACCTTATTAGCATTTTCACCAACAGCATAAAGATTATTGATTATTGAACCATCCTCTTTTAATACCTGGAAGCTTTCATTGGTTTTAACTCCTGCGAAGGTTCCCATAGTTTTACCATAAAGCTTCAAAGCGTAGTAAGGTGCCTTTTCTACTGCTACAAGATATTCCTTTTCCTTACCTAGGGCATCCTTTCCATTCTTAGCGCCTTCGTTGTAAGTTTCCATAGTCTTAAGGAAGTTTTCTTCTGGAACCTCCATAGCCTTTGCTAAGGCTTCAAAGGTATCAGCCTTAACTACCTCACCAGTGGATAATTGACCTTCTAAAGCCTGCACTAAAGCTTCATTAGCCTCAGTGGAATCTATTATTACCCAGGTTTTATCCTGTTCTAAAAGCTTATTGCTAGCTATAGCATAATGAATCTGTTCATTGGTAAATCTCTCTCCATTGCCATTTACATAAACCTTGGACCAATCCATCATTAAGGAAGCTGTTCCTTCTAGCTTACTTGCTACACCAAGACCTATTACCCATGGATCTTCATAGAAGGTAGCTCCTACCTTTTCAGCCATAAGCATTCCATCACCAGTGCTTCCTGCAGCTGCTGCACTAAGCTCTGATGTTCCTGCAGCCTCAGGGATAAATCTTTCTAGAAGCTCTTCATTCTTAGCATAGCCTCCAGCAGCAAGAATTACCTTTTTAGCATGGACTGTTAATTTTCCGTTCTTACCTTCTGAAATTACTCCAGTTACATTACCATCCTCATCTACAATTAACTCTGTAGCAGGTCTTTCTGTTAAAACCTTAACTCCTTCTCCCACTGCAAAGCCCTCTATATTATTAATTAAGCTTGTACCACCCTTAGTAGTTTCATCGCTAAAAGGGAAGTGAAGTCTCTCAGCAGGGTCCATACCAAAGCCTATTATAGATACATACTTATGTCCCACATAATCTACAAGCCATTCTGTAGTCTTAACAGCTTCATCCATGAAATAGTCTACAAAATTATAGTCAGGATACTTGCTGTCTGGATTGCTAGTAGCCTGTCTCTCTTTCCAAAGGCTCATCCAGTTCTCCTTGCTATCCTCTATCCCTTGCTCCTTTTGGAACTTAGTTCCTGTTGCCCCTATTGCTCCCCCAGAAAGAGCTGTAGAACCACCTATGGTTGCTTGTTTTTCTAATACTATAACCTCTGCACCATTTTGACGAGCAGAAGTTGCCGCTGAAAGACCAGAACCACCAGCTCCAATAACAACTACATCAGTAGTTATTTCTTCTTCAGTTTGATTCTTATCGCCGGCACCAGTCTTTGCCTTTAAGGCAGCCACATCTCCTCCAGCTTGCTCAACACAATCTTCAATGGCTGCAAGAATTGCCTTAGAACTCACAGTAGCTCCTGACACTGTATCTACTGCTAGGGTTTGACCTTCCACTACTTCCTTTGATATCTTCTCCATAGCAACATCTCCAAGACCTGCTGATTCAGAGTGCTCTAATGGCTTAACCTCTAAGATAGCATCCTTGTCAAATTTAACCTGTATTTCAATCTCCCCATTGTGTCCCTTCTCAGTTGCTTTATAAGTCCCAGCCTTATAAGCACCTTCAGCACCACTCTGGGAGCAGGCCGCAAGACCTATAGTCATAAAAATACATAGTAAAGCACAGAATATCTTCCTTGATAGATTTTTCAAAATAATACCCCCTTATATTTTACAGGTCCTATCCAGGACACTGTGATTTTAACCTAATCGTTAGTTATTTAACTATCAATCCCAATTTCATTCTAATTTGTTGACTTAACCCCATGTCAACAAGCCAATTTAGTTAATTTTATGTCAAAATAACAAAAAACCTTGGGTTAACCCAAGGTTTTTGTAGGGTGGTGTCAGATGAAGTAATGTGAATGGCACCATAGAAGTGAGAAAACGTTCGCCTTTAGGGCGAACGTTTTCTGCCAGCAAAGGCGAACTGAGGATTAGCTGTAGCCTTGTCTGATACTATATCCGTTTGATTAATTTCTTCTATCCCATGGGAATATATTGTCTCTAGGATGTCTCCTCTTGTGAAGGAATCTCTTTCATCATTCTCTCTTTTTTTATCTCTATTTTGTTGAGAGTAATTATATGAATATATTCCTCCTAGGATCCCCCTTTCTTTTAGGTAAGGCTTGATAATCTCTATGAGCCACTGATTTTTCTCTGCCTTATAGTATTTGGTCATATTGTAGTCTATAACAATATCTATAGAGGCCTTTTTAATTGGCAGGCTGTGGATATCGCAGCATATAAAGATAAACTTTCTATGCTTATAGTATCTTTCTAGGTTCCTTTTAGTTTGCTTTATCCTCTCTAAATCATAGTCTGCCATTATATACACAACATCCTCTGGAAGATAGCTTATGTACTGAAGGAGAAAGAAGCCAACACAGTTACTGAGCTCCATAATGTACTCCGCTCCCTGGTGATAATCCATTAATAGCTCTATGAGCTTTGTCATTCCTTTATGAAGATAATTAATATTTTCTAGGGAGGCAGTTTCTAAATACTCTTCCTTAGAAGGTATAGGCCTGCCGTCCATAAGCTTAGTTCTTATAGCCCTAGGATCAATAAATATACCTTCTCTGATTTCACCCATATAGCCACAAGAGCAGTGCACTTCACTATCTATAACCATATTATTTTCTATATAGCCCTGAGAAATATTAAGGGGCTTAGAACAGCTTGGACACCTAAGCATATTCAATGAGCCTAAAGGAACACCGGTTACTTCCTTATGGCTCTCTTCCTCCTTAAGGAGCTTTTCAATACTTTTACTTAGAGATTCATGGATGCTATTAAGTCTTTCTATCTCCTGAGAAACCTGTCCTTTCTTTTCTTCCAGGAGGGATAAAAATAATCTTCGAGATACCTCTGTGCTGGTACCTCCAATTCTTTGGAAGGAAAATATCCTCTGAATCTCTGAAAGGGAAAAGCCCAGCTCCTTAAGCTTTTTTATCTTTTCTAAATTAGCGCTATCTATCTCATTAAAGTAATATTGTGAGTCCTTTTTACTTGGAACTAGTAACCCTTTTTCTATATAAAATCTTACTGTATCTAAGGTAACCTCATGCTTCTTAGCAAATTTACCTATCTTCATATAATTCCTCACTCTTCACAATATATTTAACAACTTGTATTTTGTTATTCTGAATACAATAACTAACTACACTTATTTTATCATATTCTACAATAATAAGCTAAATATTCCAAATTAGTCTCGATTCTTATAGAGGAAGCAAGCTATAATTTGCTAATTATTAATTTAAAGCTAGCCTTAAAACAAAAATAATCGCAACCATATTAACTAATCTGGTTGCGATTATATAATAAACACTGAATTTTTCTTAAAAAAGCTGTTTTGATTTACCTATAAATTTCTTTAAAATTGCTCTACTCTATAGTATCTACAGGCTTGTCCTTTCCATTTCCGGATAGCTTTTTATTGATTGATATAACATTCTTAACAAGTAGAACTGTCATCATTAATAACTCATAGGTTATTCTTACTAATACTGGTCCTAGAAGCATTGTTAAAATACCTGGTAAGAAGGTACTTTCACTATAGTAATAGTAGTCATTTCTTCCAAACATCATGAAGAAACCAATAAATACACAGGTACAGGTAGCAAGTACATATAATACCTTAATTATTTTTTCAAGTAATAAATCCTTGAAGTTAAAAATGTTATGTAAAACTAATAAGAATCCATTTAAGGATTGTCCCTTACTTTCAGGAACAACAAATACACATAATAAAATTGTAGCTACTACTCCGAAAAATACTCCTGCTCCCATGGCAGTTGCTATGTTCATATAATTCCCTCCCTAGATGATAATAAAAATATTATATCAAATATCAACATTTTATACATTAAATATACATAATTTATTAATATTTTATCAACCAATATTTCAACTGTAGTGATTTTCCAAATATAAAAAACTTTATTTTCCAAAAACTATATACAATTTCTAAAATATCATTTACAATGTAGGTATATTATATTGATCCTGAAAGGAGACTGTAAAATGTTAATTTACAGAGATAGAATTATAAATAACTCTAAAAACAGAATATGCAGTCTGCTGTCAGTAAATTAGGCGTACTTTTCATTAGTACCCTATGCTTTTTAACCTTGTAAATAATTTGACCGCAGACCTTTATCTGCGGTTTTTATATTTTTATAGATCTATTTCTGATATAGCTTCCTTCAGTGATGCTATAAGCTAATACTTCTTTAGCTTATATGATTATAGATTTATAGCCCTAAAGCCGCAGAGAAAATCTGGGGTTTTTTATTTTTAACCGCAGTACAGTTGATAGGTTTATGCTATCCTCTGTGTTTCTGCGGTTTTTATTATATACAGCAAAGCTGCCATAAAAAACACCTTAGGGGGAGATTAAGATGAGATTGAGATAGTAACTGAAAAGCCATAAGGTTATTTTTTATCAGGAGGACAGAAAAATGGATATGAGATTTTTTATATAGAGGTTAACTTAAAGATCAAAAATAAAATAGATTTACGGAGGTAATTATATGATAACAGGAAATATTAATGGAATAAAAAAGACAATACTTGATAGGCTGGAAGGCTTATATGATTTAGTTATAGATAATGATATGTACTTTTCTAGAGAATTAGTAGAGGTGCTTAACACTATTACAGCTCTGATAAATAAAGAGCTTTGTGTGGTAATCAATAGAAGAGGTAAAATCACTGGTGTATCCGTAGGCAAAATTAGCAGCGCTGAAATCCCTGCTATAGACGCTTCAGGCAGAAGGCTCAGTGGCTTTAGAGTAATTCACACTCACCCTTCTGGTGACAGCAAACTTTCCTCCATGGATATCTCTGCTCTAATGAATTTAAAGCTGGATGCCATTGCTGCCATAGGGGTTAATGAGGATATCAGCTCTGTTAAAATCAATATAGGTCTCTGTGATATTCACAATAACAGCCTTACCTATAAGGAGCTAAATGGCTTAAGCCTTGAAAAAGCTCTTAACTTAAACTTTATGGAAGCAGTAACCTATATAGATAAGTCTCTTGGAGCCTTGAAGGAAGACACAGAACAAGAGGAAAGAGCAATTCTTGTAGGTACCGACAGCGAAGAAAGTCTAGAGGAGCTAGCTGGCCTTGCAGAAGCTTGTAACGTCCTACCAGTACATTCAGTACTTCAAAGGAAAAACAAGGTAAACTCTGCTTACTATGCAGGTCAGGGTAAAATCGAAGAAATAGCTCACCTGAGGCAGCTTCAAAATGCTAATGTAGTAATATTTGACGATGAGCTCTCAGGGTCTCAGGTAAGAAATCTAGAGGAAGCCCTAAGCTGTAAGGTAATCGACAGGACTACCTTGATACTGGATATCTTTGCAAGACGTGCTAAGAGCAAGGAAAGCATACTTCAGGTAGAGCTGGCTATGCTTAGTCATAAGCTTCCTAGGTTAAGAGATGCCAATGCAAACCTTTCGAGGATTAAAGGTGGTGTTGGCTTAAAGGGGGGAGTAGGCTCAAGAGGTCCTGGAGAAAAGAAGCTGGAGACAGATAGAAGACATATAGAAACCAGGATTGAAGAAATAAAAAATGAGCTAAGAAGAACTATAGAGCAAAGAGCTGTACAGAAGACCAGGAGGACAAAAGGGAATATAAGCAATGTAGCTATTGTAGGCTATACCAATGCAGGAAAGTCCACCTTAAGAAATAAGCTCTGCAGCCTCTCCTCCTCTAACACTATAAGTAAAGAAGGAGTATTGGAAGCAGATATGCTCTTTGCTACCTTGGACACTACCGTTAGAGCCATTGTTCTGGAGGACAGCAGAAGGATTGCCCTATCAGATACCGTAGGCTTTATCAGCAAACTTCCTCATGACCTAGTAGAGGCATTCAAGTCCACTCTAGAAGAGGTTATAGATGCAGATCTTCTCCTTCATGTAGTGGATGCCTCAAATGAAGAGGCAATAAAGCAAATTCAATCAGTAAATGCCGTGCTTTCCGAGCTTAATGCAGTGGATAAAAATACTATAATCCTACTAAATAAGATTGATAAGGCTTCTGATGAAAACCTTAAGGAAGTAAGGAGTTTTCTACAAGGGCAAAGACTAATAGAAATCAGTGCTGTAAAAGGAATAAACCTTCAAGAGGTATTAACGACTATAGGAGAAGAGATTCCAATTAAGCTAACTCATAAGGAATTTATCCTTCCCTACGATGAGCAAAAGCTTATTTCAATGATTCATGAAAATTCAAAGGTAATTAAGGAAGACTATATTGAAGAAGGTGTTCATATCTCAGCTATGGTTTATGAGGAAATTTGGAATAAGCTTAAAAGGTACGAGGTAAGAGCGGAAAGGCAGGTAAGAGGTAATAGCTAAAAACTAAGAGTTGAAAAGAGAAAAGAAACTAAGAGCTAGGGGCTAAGGAGTAAGAGTTGTATAATATAAGGGAACTTCAAAATTTCTTGAAGTTCCCTTTTCTATATGCTTTTTTAAGGCTCTATTGTCTTAATTATTGTTTTAATGCGTTCTTGCTCTTCTCTCTTATCCAAGTATTCAAAAAGTCCAAGTCGATTTCCCCAGGGGTCTGTGAAAGTTCCCCACTTAACGGGAACTTCAGGTCTTGAATGTATTTCAAAGCTATCAATCTTTAGCTCTTCTACAAGTCTTTTTCTTTCAGTCTCAATGTTAGTAACCCCTAAACGTATCGGTCCATTACCATCAGTAAGAGGTCCTTCTGCCACCTGTAGCCAACAGCCAGGAATGAGCTCCCACTCTGCAAACCCCTCGTGTGGAATAAAGTCAGGCTTCTTATTTAAAAGTATTTCATACCACTTTTGACCTTCTGTAATGCTGGAGACACGAACCTGAGTAGTAATTTCAAAAATCATTTGTACACCTCCAAAATAAATACCATTAATAATTGATAGATATCTTATTGTAAAGCAAATGGGGAAATATCATTAATCACTAAATATCCTATCATAAGACCCTTCTGATACCCCGCTAGCATTTAAATATGTACAAAAGCTTTCAAGGGAAGCAATTACTTCTTTCTTAACCTCTTCGGTGATAGTGAAACCTTCTTCCCACCACCAGTTTTTAATTATAAGTGGTCCATTTCCTTTATGGTTTTCTGGTTCAAACCGTGCTACTATACTGTCTCCATATAATAATGGGAGCACATAGTAGCCGTATTTTCTTTTAGCTGCAGGAACGTATACCTCCCAGGTATAATGAAAGTTAAATATAGTCTTTAGAAGCTTTCTATCCCATAGAATGTTATCTAGAGGAGCTAAAAAAGAGATTTTCTTTTCTACTTCCTTTTCAAGGCTGGTTAATAATAGAGGGTAGTCTTCTTTTCTGATGTAGAAGTTCTCCTTAATAAAGTCCACTTGTACTCTGAGCAATTCACCCTCCTGGCAGAGCTCATTTAATATTTCTAGTCGAAGCTGCTTGTTTGAAATAAAATAGCCAAGCCATCCCTCTCCGCTTCTGTCCCAGTAGATGCCTATGCTGCCTATTCTTCTTTTGACATACCATTTATAAAAGTCTCTATCGCTTTCAAAGGGATCTTCAGCCTTTAATAGCTCCTCTGGAATTAAGTTTTCTATGATATCATAAACTCTTTGGACATTTTTTCTGTCTCTAATTCCTAGACTTCCTACATTAAACATATAGTCCATGACGGCTCCAGCAATTCTGCCATGCCCCCAGGTTCCTCTCTCAGCTTTGCCTAGGTTGATTTTATTGGATAAGGAGGGACCATTTTCAGTAATATATTCTATTATCTTATCTACATAATCTATAACACTTATAGAGCTCCTGTATTCAATAAGCTCCTCTATTCCAGTCTTCCTTATATCCCTTATTCTTTGAAAATAAGGCCAGTCCTCTGTGGAATATATAGCCATCATCTTATCCCAACCATCTATCAGATCTCTATCCTGGTATAAAAGCTTTTCCAGCATCCAGGGCTGATATCCTTCTATTCTAGATTGAAGTATTAAATCTATATTTCTGCCCACTACATTTAAAGGGTCGTATTGAAGACAACCGACCCTTTTTACAAACTCCTTAATCCCTTCAAGACCCTTAAATGGTTTGGGATAGTTTAGTCCTTGATAGGTTACTAGAAAGCTTCTCAGCTGCTCTTTAGATAAATGAATCATTTCCATGGAATCTCCTCCAAATGGTTATATTCTTCGTTTCGTGGACTACCTTAAACTAACTGATTGATAATTATTTCTTTGATTTTATATCACATACCTTCAGTATCTTACCTTCTACAGTAAACTTCACCTGAAAGCCGGCAAAATCCATACCATATACCCTTTCTGAGTCCTCCTGATAAGAAGGCCTCGGGTCCTGCTTCAGCACTCCAATTAGAGCCTCCCTCTTTTCTTTGGGGACAATCTTCAATAGCTCCTCTGAAAGCTCTACTTTAAGCTCATAGTCCTTAGAGTTAGCAGCAAAGCCTCCCATAGCCTCTGGATGGCTATCGGCATAAGGTATATAAGGCTTAATATCATAAATTGGTGTACCATCTAGCATATCCACTCCTGAAATATGAAGTACTGGTCCATACTTACTGGTATACTCTACCTTATCAAGAGCAACGCAGGATAAGCCTATGGAATTAGGTCTAAAGGGAGAACGAGTGGCAAAGACTCCAACTCTAGTATTTCCACCTAGACGGGGTGGTCGTACTGTAGGAGACCAGGGTTTATCCATAGCCTTGGAAAACTGCCAGATAACCCAGATATGAGAAAAGCCCTCTAATCCCCTTACACTATTAGGATCATTGTAGGGTGGCTTCAAAATAATAGTTCCTTTAAGATCACTTACTATTCCACTCTGACGAGGTATACCAAACTTCTCACTAAAATCAGTATGTACCTCTCCTATAATCTCCATAGAAAACTCCTTTGTCATGCTTTACCCTCCAAATTTAAGATATATATATTTGCACAGACTTCTCTGTGGCATTATTCTATACTTTAAATGTATTGTAGCATTGTATCCGCTGGAGTGAAAGGTTATTACCTGTTAAAGGTACATTACGGATACCTGAGAAATATATCTTTTCAATATTAGGGTTAATGAACTACTTATTCTCTATAATCCTCCCAAATCTTTGGATATATCTATCATCAAGAAGTGCGTGTTCCTCATTATCACGGCTACTTATCTTCTTAGGGGAATATTTCATAAGCTTTTCATCAAACTCTTCTAGCTCCAGATAACTATCATTATACCTTTCAATGCTTTCATTAGGACTTGTAGTACCGAAGGTGATCCATCTTCCTTTAAAGGATACCTTATAATAAAAGGTTCCCTTTTTCTGAGAAAAAGAAATTAACTTTCCTGAATAGCCGGTCTTAATCTCATCAACATCAGAATACTCATAGGTTATTCCCTGAGGCTTTAACCAGCTTCGATAAATCACCTTATCTTCTGTAACAAAGGTGATTCCTGTAAGAGAGATATACAAGAGTATCACCCATACTACTAAAGAATAAATCCAATACTTCTTTAATAATACTGTAAATTCGTAAGCCCATTTCCACTCTGAATTTTTATATCTCTTAAAAAGCTTGGTTAATACAAAAGCAATGAGAGGATACTCCACAATAGCAATAAGTATTAATCCATTAAAATCAGGCATCTGATAAAATAACCAATCATCTACCTTAAACAAAAGAACCTGTAGACTATTCAAAAGTACAAAAGATGCTAACGATGCGATAATAACAAATATTAATAATGGAAGAAGCAAAATTCCTCCTTTGTTACGAGACCTTTGATAGCTTTTATTTTTCCTGGACTTAATTATGTAATTTCTCCACAATACAATGAGTATAATAAAACTAATAATTGCTATGGGAATATTATATTTTAGAGCCTCCCACCTCTCTTCAAAATAGTTAAAAATTAACCAAAGAATTGGACCTAGAAGCATGAGACTTTGAAGAATTACTGTGGAAAGAGAAGGATAAGGATATTTTGTTGGTATTTCTTCATTTTGAATTTTTTCATCCATCTTTAATTGCTCCTTATGTAATAAAATTATATTTTTACAATAATTAACCGTATAACAATTTAATTATAACTCATTTTTTATAATTACAATTACTGTAAATACTATCTTGATGCATTTATTTTCTTATGATAAACTATAGTCACAAAAAGATATTACAGATAAGGTGCCCGTTAAGGGAGAATAGGGAATGAGGTGAAAATCCTCAGCGGTCCCGCCACTGTATACGGTAGAGCCCTCGTAAATACCACTGATTTATATCGGGAAGGTGAGAGGCTTGTTATCCCGTTAGCCAGGAGACCTGCCTTTTCTAGAGTATTTATATATGGATAGAGTAATGGTAAAGCTCTTGAATACGCTATAGGTGCGTATTCATGGGCTTTTTATTATTTTTAAAAAGTAAATTCTATCTATACCAATTTACATAATGCTTTTAAGGAGATGATATTATTATGAAAAATCAAGAAAAAACTAGAGGAATAGTTATCCTTTCTCTATTTATTGCTATGAGTGTCATCGGTGGCTATATGAAGCTCCCTAACCCCATAACCAGCAGCCTAGCCTTTGACTCACTACCAGCCTACTTGGCAGCCTTATTATTAGGAGGAGTTCCTGGGGCAATAGTGGGATTTTTAGGTCATATTATTTCTGCAGCTTTAGGTGGCTTTTCCCTTAGCCTGCCAGTACATCTTTTAGTGGCATCAGAAATGGCTCTGACAATGATTATATTTAGCTTCTGTGCAAAGAAAATAAACATAGCTGTCGCTATAATTGCAGGGATTCTGGTAAACGGGCTTATAATGCCTGCATCTTTAATATTAATTCCTGGCTTTGGGGTTCCAGTATTTTTAGCTATGCTATTACCCCTTACAGCAGCCAGCATCCTTAACATACTAGTGTGCACATTAATTTACAAGCCAATAAAGAAGGCAGTTTTCAGCGAAAGGAAAGATGTAGTTAAAAATGAGCTATAAAGGACGAGATGTAGAGGTAGTACAAATAAATAATAAAGAATCCTTAGTGATAGCCTGTGACTCCTGTGGGGGAATTGGCAAAAAGGAAAGAGACGTAGTAAAGGCCTCTCCTTATATTGTAGGTGAAACTACTACCAGAGTAGCCCTAATGGAGCTCCTTGCCGTAAATGCTATTCCTAAGAGCATTACCCTCACCATTGCCAGCGAACCCTATCCTACTGGTGATGAAATTATAAAAGGGGCCAAGGAGGAGCTTGAGGCTTCAGGATATAAAAATCTTCCCATGGCTATAAGCACGGAAAAAAATATCCCAACCTGCCAGACGGCTCTGGGAATTACCTTAATAGGTCTTTGTAATAATGCTTCCTTGAGGATCTGTACTTCTAAGGCTGAAGATGAGGTATACTGCCTTGGAAGACCTCTTGTAGGAAATGAAGTTTTAAATGTTCAAGCCTCAGAGCTCATTACTCCTAAAGATATCAAAGCCTTGTCTTCTATGGAAGGAATACATGACATCATCCCTGTAGGCTCAAAGGGCATCCTGGGAGAAATAGAGCTTTTATGCAAAAGTAATGATTATACCTTTATCAGTGAAGCTGAGGTTTCTATAGACATGAATAAGTCTGCTGGTCCATCTACCTGTCTTATCTTCACAGCTTCAAAGGAAGTAGACTTGTCATCCCTTAGATTGAAGCCTTTGAAAATAGGTAAGCTAACTTTTTAAAATTTTATAAACTAAACAATCTCAAACCATTATATGGTAATATACTTCATATAATGGTTTTTTCTTCAAATCCATTGAAAATAATCAAAGGAGTTGATAAGGATTAAAACAAAGAGATTTATAATTCCTATTCTATTATTGGTGTTAATGATGGTATCACTTCTTGGTGGTTGTAGAAAGGCTGATGCTCCCAGTGATGATGCTCCAAGTAATAATGAGATTGTGGCAGAAAAGCTGAATACACCTTGGGCAATGGCTATACGCGACGATGGCTCTATTTACTTCACTGAAAGAGAAGGAGTACTCAGGGTTATCAGAAATGGCAAGCTACAAAGTGAGCCGTTACTTACTCTAGAGCCACCTTTTATAAGCCAGGGAGAGGGCGGACTTATGGGTATTGCTCTGGATCCTGACTTTTCGGAAAATCATTATATTTATGTGAAATATACCTATGTTGAGGATAGCAATATTTATAATAAAGTGGTACGGCTTATAGAAAACAACAACAAAGCTACTGTAGATAAAGTAATCATAGATAAAATCCCTGGTGGACAGATTCATAATGGAGGACGAATAAAGGTTGGTCCCGATAATAAATTGTATATTGCTACAGGGGATGCAGGTAATCCTCAGCTGGCACAGGATAAAACAAGCCTCGCAGGAAAAATTATAAGGATAGAGTTAGATGGAAGCATTCCTTCTGATAACCCCTTTGAAGGCTCACCGGTATATAGCCTTGGACATAGAAACCCACAGGGCCTAACCTGGAGTCCCGACGGCCTTCTCTATGCCTCGGAACATGGACAATCCGCCCATGATGAGATAAACCTCATAAAGGCAGGGAGCAATTATGGATGGCCTATTGTTCAGGGAGATGAAACCTCAACTGATATTTTATCAGAAAGTCCACTAATACACAGCGGAGAGACCACCTGGGCTCCTTCAGGCCTTACCTTTATCACAGAAGGCCCCTGGAAGGGAAAGCTCCTTGTTACAAATTTGCGAGAATCACAGCTCCTAGTTGTATCCCTCAGTGAGGATGGAACAAGCGTTACAGAGTTAGAATCCTTATTAGAAGATACCTATGGACGAATCCGTGAGGTAGTACAAGGAAATGATGGTACAATCTATATATCTACCAGCAACAGGGATGGTCGTGGAAATCCCTCTCCTGAGGATGACAGAATTTTAAGGATTGTCCCAGAATAATTTATTGAATTAGTATTATATTTTTATGTCAATAATTTATTGAATCAATATCATAGGTTTATGTCAATAATCTTTAATAGCTCCTAAGCTTCAAGGATCTAAAAATATATATCGATACAAACCCTTGAAAGTCTCGTAATATTTATAGGACTAAGAATAAAGGAGGAATACATCATGATTTTTAATAATTATGAAGCAGAAGAAAAATCAAAGAATACTTCCGCTTTACTTCTGGAAAAGCAATTAAAATCAAGAAGCATAATCATCTCAGGAGAAATTAATCAAGCCTTAGCAGAAAAGGTTAATAAAGATACTGAAAGAGATTTTTGGATGAATGCCGAAGAAGCCTTGTCCTATGGTATAGTAAGCAAAATAATAACCAGCGAAAGCCAGCTATAGGCAAACACTTCAAAATTCAGAGCATATATTAAAGGCCATAATAGATTTAAAGAAGTAAATCTATTATGGCCTATATTATTCCCTTCACGATTTCTGCGGCAAAAACACCGTTATCCTTGTACCTATTTCTTTTCTGTTTAGAGTTTTATCATGATATTTTTGAAACACCATTGAAAACATCGTAATCTATTTCATTTTCACTTTTGGCTACAATTAATGCAGAGAATACATCAGAATCAACATTTAATATAGTCCTTAACATACCTACAAACCACTCTACTCCAGCAAATAGAGCTATACTCTCAAGGGGAAGCCCTAGCTGAGGAACAATAATAGATAAGGATACTAGTCCAGCTCCTGGTACCACAGCATTAGCAAGAGATAGAAGCGTTGCTAAAACTGCTATATAAATATAATCCTTTAAGTCATAGCTTCCTCCATATATTTGAGCTATGGTTATTATAGTGATAGCCATATGCATAGCAGAACCATTACTATTTAAAGACATACCTAACGGCAGTACAATCTTTGTTACTCTCTCCTTAATACCAAGCTTCTCCTCGGAATCCTTTAACGCTGTAGGCAATGTAACAGCAGAGGAAGTGGTGGCTAGCGCCATCAATGAAATTGCAGACATTTTTCTAATAAGCTTATAGAAATTTAACTTACAATATGCTGAAATTCCCAAGAACCATGCTGCAAGGAATACAAAGGTTGCTATTCCATATACTATTAGATACTTAGCTAAAGGTATTATCACCTGAAGTCCCATCTTACCTATGGTGGATGCTATTAGAGCAAAAATACCTATGGGTGCTACCTCCATAATAACTCTTATCATCTTAATAATCACAGAATTAAATTGAATTATAACGTCTAAAAGCTTATTTTGATCTTTTTCTACTCTTGAATAGCTTAGGCCTATCCCAAACAAAAGAGAAAATATAATTACTTGAATAATTGAGCCTTCTGCCATAGATCTTATCACATTTGAAGGAAAAAAGTTTAAAATTGTTTCACTGATAGATCCTATTTCTCCAGAGGTTATCGATGAAGTAGCTTCATTTAAGGATAATGAGATAGCACTTCCTGGTTTAAATAATACTCCCATTGAAATTCCGAAGATAGCAGCAGATAGAGAGGATATAAGGAATACTAGGATCGTCTTAAATCCAAGCTTACCAATTTCCTTGATATTTAAGCTTCCTACCGCTTCTATAATCTGTCCCATAACCAGTAATATAATTGACATTTGTATTAGTCTAAGAAAAATATCTCCTAAAACCTTTACACCTGATATATTTTCTCTAAATAGCACTCCTGCTATAACACCTATAGCCATAGCTATCATTATCCTTTTAGTTATAGATATTTTTTTCAATGTCTTCACCCCCTATTTTCTATATAAAAAGTCTAAGATATAGATTTTGTCTTTACCTTAGACTGATAACTTAGCTAAACATACATCAAATCATTTATAGTATATAAGGGTTCCTGCATTAGAATCTATTTCCGAAACCTTTTCTAAAGATGTAATTATAGTTTCCCTTCCCTCACCACTCTTTACAAACCTTATGGCAGCCTGTATTTTAGGTAGCATACTTCCCGGTGCAAATTGGCCCTCTTCTATATACTCCTTTAACTCTTCTACTGAAACCCTTTCTAGCTTCTTTTGTTTAGGAGTATTAAAGTTTACATATACATTGTCTACTGCTGTTAAAATAATGAATAGATCTGCGTTTACCATTTCAGCAAGCTTTTCCGCAGCCAAGTCCTTATCGATTACAGCCTCAACGCCTTCATAGCCTTTTTCACCAAGAACTACAGGTACTCCTCCTCCACCTGAGGAAATGGTTATAACTTTATTTTCAATAAGCTTCTCTACGGCCTTATATTCTATAATGCTTTTTGGCATTGGTGAGGGTACTACCTTCCTCCAGCCTCTTCCTGAATCCTCCTTATAGGTACCCTCTCCCTTTTCCATAAGCTCCCTAGCCTCCTTCTCTGAAAGGAAGGGACCTATGGGTTTAGTAGGATTGTTAAATGCTGGGTCCTCTTTATCCACAAGAACCTGTGTTACTAAAGCTACAACGTTTTTATCTATATTCTCTTCTGCCAATGCTTCATTCAATGCATTTTGAAACCAGTAGCCTATACTCCCCTGGGTCATTGCTACACAGGTATCTAGAGGCATTGCAGGATTTTTATCAGAACTAGCGGCCTGCTGCTGTAACAATAGGTTTCCTACCTGGGGTCCATTGCCATGAGAAATTATAAGCTCATGTCCTGCTTTAATTAAATCTATTAATCTCTTACTTGTATATTTTAAGGCCTCTTGCTGAGCTTTTGCAGATGCATTATCTGATAATATTGCATTTCCACCTAAAGCTACTACTATTCTTTTCATATAACTCGCATCTCCTGTTACTATAATTAAATTTTCTTATGCTTCTACTGTTTTTTCTTCTCTTGCTAGAGTAAATACCAGCATACCAACTAGAAGTAGTACAGCCCCTAAATAGAAGCCAACCTTCATAGAACCAAACTCATCTGCTATCCATCCAGTAATATATGGAGCTAATATTGAACCGGACATGCCGATGAAATTATATGCACTCAAGGTTGTTGACAACGCTTTTTTAGGTGCATTCTTAGTAACAAATGCTACTAAAATTGGATCTAAAGCTAGCTTTCCTGTTAGTCCATAAAGGATTAATACTGCTATAAGTAATGTTCTACTTTCTACAAAGGCTATACCAAAGGTAGCAGCAATAGCTAAGGGCACTAATAAAAACACAAATTTCTTTGTTCCTTTATACTTGTCATTAAGCTTGGCCAATATCAAAGCACCAGGAATAGATGCCCAAGGAACCAAGGAAGATATGAAGCCTACACTAGTTCCCTCAAAGCCTCTTTCCACCTGTAAGAATTGTGGTAACCATGTTATTATTACGAAGTTTGCATATATTGAGCAGAAGCATAGAATAAAGCTTACAAGAAGATTACGGTTTTTAAATATAGATATAAGGGATACCTTCTCACCAGATACTTGCTTTTCTTTATCTACAACAGCCTTACCTTGATCCTCAGGACGTACAATCTTTTCCTTTAAAAGTACATAAAACAGTATTCCAACTATTATTGTAGGTATTGCCATTATAAAGAATGGCTTACTCCAATGTTCTCCATTTTCTAGGACAAGCTTACTGGATAAGAGATATCCTCCTGAGGTTCCGAAGGCCATACCACTATTAATTATTGCAGTTCCCAGGGTTAAGCTCTTGGTAGGTATAGCTTCTGTAGAAAGTGCATACTGAGGTCCATAGTAAGCTCCTTCACCTATACCGGTAAGAGCTCTGAATATCATGAATAAACCAAAGGTTGTAGCAACACCACTAAGAAAAGTAGTAGCTCCAAATAATACAAATCCCATGGCTATAACAAGCTTTCTTCCTATCTTATCTCCTAAAATTCCAAAGGGGATCTGAGTTACAGCATAGGTCAGGAAAAATAAGCTATTAATTAAACCAAGCTGTGCATTGCTAAGGCCAAATTGTTCTCCAATCTTACCCATAACAGGATTTAATATAGTTCTATCTGCATACATTAAAATCCATCCAAAAAAGCATAGGGCAACAACCTTCCACCAGTACCTTTCTGAAACAGACATAGCCTTAAATCTTTCTCTAGCAGAACCATTAACTACTTTACCTTCCATTTTAACTCCTCCTAATAATTATATTTTTCAAGCCTAAATAAAACCCAAAGAGCATATCATATCCTGAAGTATGTCCTATTGCCTGTACCCTGCGTATTGCCTGATTAACCTTACTTATATCTCTTTCCTCAAAATATTCTATAAGGGTAACTAAATCACTACTTATATATCCTTTAAATAATGCACTATAATAACTTTTACTTACAATAGTTGTTCTATTTAGCTGTGGAATTAATAACCTCTCTATATTTCCTTCCTTTTTATAGGCTTTTAAGGCAAGGATATATCCCATAAGAATGTCGTCACCACTGGGAGTTAATCCTTTACCTCTTCCCACTAGGTAATTGATAGCTTCTTTTAATATATAATTCTCGTTGCTGCAATTAAGAGTTAAAGTATTTATCACAAAAGCCAGCTCATTATTAATAGATAGTCCTATATACTTATAAAAATCTATATTATTTAATTGTTTATATATTAAGGTATCCTTTGGAGCTATCTCCTGGTCAACAAGTGGTATTTTTAACTCTACTTTCTTTATTTCCTTTGTATCTAAATTAATAATTCCTTCTATGGTGTAAAAAGTAAATATCTTCTTATTATAAACAACTATATCTCCAATAGTGCAATTACCTATAAGCTTATTAAATATATCCTTATTAATGTTTATGCCATAGCTAGATAAGCTACCTCCAACCAACCCTATGTGAATTAATCCTTCAGGAAACTCAATATTGAAGCTGTTATTAAATATACTTTGAATCCTACCATAGGCTTGTTCTTTATCATAGAGAGACAATAAGCTGCTCATTGTCTCTCTATCTAATTGAACATTAAGACTCATATCTAATCCACTACAATATTTAATGCTTTAGCATAAGCCTCCAGGGCCTTTTCAAAGCAAGCAAGGGGTGCTCTCACTGTTCCTGCTCCAACTTGTCCCACTCCCGGTTCCTTGTGGGCAATACCAGTATTTATTAATGGAGTTATCCCCGTTGCCACCACCTTTCTTATATCTATTCCAAGGGGTGCTCCTTTGAAGTCCCAGGTAGGAATTGTAAAGTTAGGGTTATTTGAAACACAGATCTGCTGCATTTCATTAGAAACCTTTAATGCATCCTCAAAGCCTCCTGCTCCAACGAAGCGAGTAACTCCAGGGGCTGCTATCATAGACATAGCTCCTACACCCACAGTTTCTGTTATGGCACTATCACCTATATCAGGATTTGCATCTTTCTCACTAAAACCAGTAAAATACAAGCCATTCGGTGTGTTTACAGGTGCGGTAAACCATTGATCTCCTAAACCGCTGATTCTTATACCAAAGTCTTTTCCATTTCTGGTCATAGTTGTTACAATAGTTCCTTCCTGTATCTTTCTTGCGCAGTCCACCATTACCTTACCTGTGGCCATCATAACATTTAAGAAGAACTGATCTGTATCAGCTAAGAATCTAATTACCTCTTCCTTTTCCTTATTGTCGATATCTAATGTAACTATAATTGGAGTGAGCTCCTTTAAAAGATTAAGAGAAGCAGCTATATTTCTCTGATGGAATTCATCTCCCATTGTTATAGCCTTAGCTATTACAACGTTTAGATTAATTCCCCCCTCTTTATGCTTTAAGGCCTTGCTTAGAACTGGACCTAAAACATTCTTCATCCAAGTAAGTCTATTTACTACCTCTTCGGAAAAGGCTCCAAATCTGAGAACCTTGCCGATTCCTTCATTCATAGTGCAGTATCCTCGGCTTCCATCTAACCTATTTTCCACTACCATTACGGGCATATTCCCTGAGGTTATTCCACCCATAGGACCTACTGCTTTTACACTATGACAGGGCATAAACTTAATAGCCCCACTCTCAAGCAGCCTCCTGGCTCCCCCTTCATCATCAGCCCAGCCTTCAAAAAGTATTGCTCCTATACACGAGCCCTGCATTGGTCCTGTCATTTCATGGTATTCTATTGGTGGACCTGCATGGAGGAGCACCTTATCCTCTAGCTCCTTAATAACACTCTTAGCAGGAACAACGTCTACAAGGAAAGGTTGTGCTGCCTTTAGTCTTTCAATAACCTGATTATTCTTTTCATCTATATACTTAAGCTTATTAAGCTCAGTGATAATCTTGATGAGCCTCTTATTTCCTCCAGCCATGGGCTTCCATGTATACTGAATGGATTTTCCTCCATATCTTACTATAGAATCATTGAAGCTTTCCAAGCCTACATTTATGATTGTAGGTTTAGTATTTAGTAAATCCATGACCTTTTCAGATGGTTCCGGTAAATCATATTTATTATAAGATGGAGTAACTACACTCTTATCCTCTTCCTTCAGCTCTATACCTTTTAGCTTTAATGCAAGTCTTACAGCCTTTGCATTGCTTTCCTCCACATAAGCTCCGCTTTCCTCTAGAGTCCTAACAGCCTGGTCATAGTCCTGAGGGTCATTTCTAGTACCACAAACTGTAGCTACAAAATATAGTTCTCTTCCTTCACTTTTAGCTATTTCAAGGGCTTCCTTTATATGAGGTGCTAAGGCTCCAGCCATATCTGGATGTGCCCCATATCCTAAAACGCAATCTAATATAATAACGCCAGTTTCATTACTCCTTGAATATTCCTTAATTTTCTTAACTCTAACCTCGGGGTCTATCATTGGATGTGGCTTTCCTTGAGTATATATATCATCTCCTAAATCAATAACCTCATATCCTTTAGTCTGAAGAATATATCCTTCCTTCTTTATAAGACCACCCAAGGATAAAGCCTCAGATATCATCATTCCTGCTTCTGCAGCGAGAGTTCCTCCAGAATATAATCCTTTTACAGTTTTCCTAGCTGGAAGGACTTTATCAATAATATTACTTAGCTCTTCTAAATAATTTTTCTTAACTTCCTTCCCCTGTGAAAGATCAACGGCAATCTTAGCTGTTTCCTCTAAGGTATGAGCAAGATATACCTTTCCTTCATGAGCCTTAGGCTTCTCACCTAGGAAAATTGCTACTACAGGCTTAGTAAGATTATGTAGAAGCTCTACAACCTCATCTCTTACCTCTGGTGCTGGTGGCTTTGATATTACAACTATTACATCAGTTGGATCATGATTTTCTAAGGCTACTATAGCATCCTTAACAGTAATCGCTCCTACACTTTCATTTAAATCTCTTCCTCCAGTGCCTATTGCATGGACTACACCGCCACCTAATCTATCGATTATAGTTGTTACCTCCTGTATTCCCGTTCCAGAGGCTCCTACTATCCCTATATTTCCTGGCCTAACCACATTTGTAAAAGCTATAGGTATACTAGATATTATTCCTGTACCGCAGTCAGGTCCCATAAATAAGAGTCCTTTTTCTTTAGCTTTTCTTTTCAATCTTATTTCATCTTCTAAGGATACATTATCGCTAAAGGAAAATACATTTAATCCTCTGTCTAAAGCCTCTTCTATTTCAACTGCCGCATATTCTCCAGGAATAGAGAACAAGGCCATATTAGCATCGGGAAGCTTCTTTAATGCATCCTCCCAGCTGGTAACCTCATTAACCTTGCTATCCTCCTTCTTAACGGACAAATCCTGTAGAAAATTATCTACTTCCTTTAGAACATTTTCCATTATCTCTTTATCCTCTGCCTCTACTACAATAACCATATCACTGGGATTAGCTCCTCCCACTTCATCGGTATATAGCCCTGAGTTTTTGTAGATATCCTTATTGGCTTCAGTGCCCATCATTATTGAACTCTGTATAACACCAGGAAGAGTATTTATTAAATTGGTGAGCAACATTAAATTAATGGAATCCTGGTAGCTATTTTTCTTCACAACTGTATAAAGCATTTCATTTCCCCTCCTTTTTTGTTATTATTATAATGGTAATCGTTTTCTTATACATCTACTGGGATGTCTAAAAAACATTGGATTTTTTAGACCTTAGGGATAAAGGGGGATAGAAATGAACGTAGAAAATATATTAAGAGTTAATTCACTAAAGGACGCAAAAATTATCGCTGGATATTCAGGGCTAAATAGACCCGTAAACGGAATAATGGTACTAGAAGCAGCTGATATTGAGAAATGGGGCAGTTATGGACAAATTATACTGACCAGCTACTATGCTCTTCAGCCCTTAGATGATAAGGAGCTTGATTTATTTTTCCAAAAGGTAAACTCCATAGGTATAAGCGCCATTATTATTAAAATTGATAGACTTGTTCAAAATATCCCAGATAGCTTGACTCACTATTGCAACTTATACTCCATACCTCTGATTCAAATCTCTAGAGAAGTAAAATACGAAGGGGTAATCCTAGAGATATTAGGACCATTGATAGACCAAAACATAGCTCTTCTTAACAGATATTATTACATACATAATGAGCTAACCGCTCTTGCCCTGAGGGAACCGTCCATTGAAGAATTTTTAAAAGAGCTAAAAAAGATTATTTCCATGGATGTGAGTATTGTAAATTATAATAATAATGAAATTATCTCTACAAACTCTTTATACTGTCAAGGAGCTATTTTAAGCTCTGAAGCCCTGCCTAGAAATAGATATATGAATTATGAATACACTAGGAAGCAAATACTATATTCCAATGCCTCTATACAGGACAAGGCTACTGCTCTAACAGTTAAAATTCCCTGTCTTTATTATGAGCCTTATGAATTGGTCATTCATGAAATTTCAAATAAAGTGAATATAGAGGATTTCATGGTGATTGAAAATGCTGTTAGCTTTTTGCAAATGGAGCTATTAAAAAAATATAGCTTATCCCAAAGTCAATTCCATAGAAAAAATGAGCTTATCAACGATCTTTTAAATGGAAGAATTTATAATCAAGATGATATTGATGACTCATTAAAATTTTTTGAAATAAACGGTGGTACCAAATATCAGCTGATGCTTATCCAGTTATATTCAGATAATAAAAGCAGTGATAATTGGGCAGGAAATATTCTCAGAAATATACGAAACAAAATAAAGATATATTGGGGGCACACAGCCTTTCTTGAAAAGAAAGAGAGGATAGTCTTTATCAATAATTTTGAGGATAGTAATAGCTCCTTTTCCTCTGATAAATTAAAGCTTATAATGGATAGCTTATTAAATAAAGAGGAGCTTCCTAGCCTTTCTTATCACATAGCACTAAGCTCTATTGGCTCAAAGGATGCTATCACTAGGCTTAATAAAGAGATATTAGATACCCAAAGAATACTAGACCTATTCTATAAAAATAATACAATTCTGAGCTATGAGAACTTAGGAATATATAAGCTTTTCCTAGAGGCTAAGAATCTAGATAATATAAAAAGCTTCATACCTAGCAAGCTATTAACCTTTAAGGATGAACACCCAGAGCTTTTAGAAACCTTAATGTGCTTCATAGATAATAACGAATCCTTCTCAGAAACAGCAGCTAAGATGTTTTTACATCCAAAAACCATCCGTTATAGAATCGATAAAATAATTAAAACATTAGAAATAGACATTAATAATCCTGAAGAAAAGCTACAGCTTCAAATAGCAAATCGTTTATTCAAATTTATTAACTAAGCAAGAGGTATATAAACATATGATTACAAAAAACACACGAGAGATTTACGATATAAAAACAACCCTTACCACTAAACTAAGGGTGTCATTATATCGTTCATCTGTAATGGATAAAGGTATAACTATTTTATACTTTCATGGTGGAGGGTTACTTTATGGCGTAAGAGAGGACTTACCTGAGGAATATATTAGCTTATTCTTGAAAAATGGCTATAACTTATTGGCCTTCGACTATCCATTAGCGCCAGAAGCCCCACTTTCTATGATAGTGCAATCAGTACAGGAGAGCTTCCAGTGGTTTAAAAATGAAGCTTCAACGCTCCTAGGTATTGATAGCTCTAAGTTTTTTCTCTTTGGTCGCTCTGCTGGAGGCTATCTCTGCTACCTGCTATCAAAATATCTCATGACCTCTGAGTATAACCTCCCTCTTGGTATTATTAGCTTTTATAGCTACTACGGACTAGAAGAAAAGGAATTTTATACACCTAGCAGCCATTATCTCAAGCTTCCTAAAATACCTGAGAGTATATTATCAGAGCTTCTATCACCAGAGCCAATAACCCATGGTCCCATAAGCTCTCGATTTTCTATTTATGTATATGGGAGGCAGACAGGCACCTGGCTTAAGCTTCTAGGTATACCACAGGAGGAGGTAAAAAACTATTCCCTCACAGAGGAGGAGCTTTCAAACCTCCCTCCTATTTTCTTAACTGCCAGTACTACTGATCAGGATGTACCATACAGAGTAAGTAAAAGACTCAGTAAAGCTCTAGCTAATGCAACCCTTCACACCGTTTATGGCCTGGACCATGACTTTGATAGAGATATAAAAAATAAGGTAGGCTATGAAACCTACGAAAAGCTAATTTTGTGGATGGATAGAATAGTAGGTAATTGTAGCTAAAAAAAACAGCAGTATAATTTCTAAGAAGAAACGTACTGCTGTTTTTACTATAAAGCTAATTTCTAATTCACAGTATACTTATGAAATTACAATTGCTCTTAAAGTTTTTGTGGTAAAAACACCGTTATCCTTGTACCTATTTCTTTTCTGCTCAAAACACTAAAATAACCCTTATGGCTGTCAACAATCCACTTTGCTATGGATAGGCCGAGGCCTGTGCCACCGTTTTTTCTAACTCTTGCGGTATCTGCTCTGAAGAAGCGCTCAAAGATATGTGGGACATCCTTTTCCTCCATACCTATGCCATTATCCTGAACAGAAAAATAAGGCTCTCCTTTTTCATTTCTACCGGCTCTAAGGATTATTTCTCCTCCCTCTTCGGAGTACTTAGCTGCATTTTCAATTAGAATTCTCATAGTCTGCTTAAGAAGGCCTGGGTCACCATAAACGATGATGCTATCAGAATCAACAAAGCTGTATTCATGGTCCTTGTCTATCATTTTAGACTCTTCTAAAACCTCACGAAGCATATCATTAAGTAAAAACTCCTTCATGGTAAGCTGAGTTTTTCCATTGATCCCCCTAGCTAAGAATAACAGCTGCTCAACTAGAGTTTTCATATTCTCAGACTCAACCTTTATGGCTGAAATAGACTCTTCTAATACGCTCTCATCACTCTTACCCCAGCGATCCAGCATGTTTGCATATCCCTGAATTACTGAAATAGGAGTTCTTAGCTCATGGGAGGCATCGGAAACGAACCTAGCCTGCTGCCTGTAGGACTCCCTCATTCTATCCAGGAGCTTATTTATTGCATCCTCCAGCCCTTTAAGCTCGCTATCATCTATGTGTATCCTTTCATCAGAGGCTGAGGGAGTAATTTTAGATATGGCATCCTCTAGGCTGTGAAACTTATCCTCATCAAAGTCCATATTGCTGAGCCTGCTTGCAGCTTCTGCTATCTCATCCAGAGGCCTTAGAGACTTCCTTATTTTTGCGGTACCAAAAACAATCTGATCTAATAAAAATATACCCTCTATAATCCCTAAAATTATCATTATTGTTTTAACACCCTGAAGAAAAGCTGCTGCTTCTTTGACCATTGTCCTTCCATCATTCCAGACAACCTTGTAGCTGGCGGTTTCTATGGGGAAGAGGTCAAAGGATCTTTTTGCAGATCTCACCAGCTCTCCGTAAAAGTCTTTTTCAGCTTCTATGCACCAAAGAGCAAGTAAAATAAATATAAGGAAAATATCCAACAAGAGAAGGTTAATGAATAAATCCCTGACAGAGGCGGCATTAAGCCTTATAGCAATAGATGTGATCTTCTTGTTATTTTTACTCATCCTTTATCACGTATCCTACACCACGTACCGTAGTAATCAGCTTAACCTTAAAGGCATCATCTATCTTTGTTCTTAAGAATCTCACATACACATCTATTACATTTGTTTCCCCAAAATAGTCATAGCCGCATACCTTTTCGATCAGTGTACCTCTTGATAATACTATATCTTTATTTTCCAGCAACACCTGCAGCAGTGTGAATTCTCTATTGGTTAGCTCAATTATATTTCCGTCATAGCTAACCTTATGCCTCAGCTTATCTAGGGTTAATAAGCCACAGTATAGGAGTCCTTGGTCACTTTTTTCTGAGACAGTCCTCTTTTTAAGTGCTGTCCTTATTCTTGCAAGGAGCTCTTCTATAGCAAAGGGCTTTGTGATATAATCATCGGCACCTGCATCGAGACCTGAAACCTTATCCATAACAGCATCTCTTGCGGTGAGCATTATTACAGGAATGTCAGAGGACCTCCTAAGCCTTCTTAAGACCTCAAGACCATTTATTTCAGGGAGCATAATATCCAGTATTACTAAATCAGCTTCTCCCTTTTCTGCTAGCTCAAGACCCATCCTGCCATTGTTTACCTTAATAACCTCATAGCCCTCATGAATTAACTCAAGCTCTATGAATCTTGCTATCTTTTCTTCATCCTCAACAATCAAAATCTTAATCATCAGCCTTACCCCTCTTTAAATTTCTCTTTTATATCCCGTGCAGCCTTTGACATTTTACCAAATACTTTATTGATTTCATTAAGTTTACCTATATCTATCCTATCTGCAGCTATTAAAAATTCTATATCAAAGAATAATGCAACAATCATTAAAGGTATTATAATCCAGAAGCCAAAGAATAAAAGTAATATTATTACTGTAAAAGGCACCTTTAATAATATGTTTCCTTTATTAATTATTTCTATAAAGATGTTGTTACCAGTGTCTATGGCTTTAATAATGGCTTCAAATATCCCATTAAAACTGTTTTTATTTTGCTCACTGCCATAAGCACTGCCTTCATCCTTGCTATTATCCTCATGAGAGCTTGTGTAGCTTTCTTTATCCTCGTGGGTATAAAATATACTGACAGAAGGCCTTTTCACCCTTCCCTGCTCTTCTAAATACACCACTGCCTCTAATATATCCCAATTATTCATTTCTAAAGCAACTTTAGCCTCTTCATAGGTAATATTTGCTTTAGTGCGTAGCTTGTCAACTAGTTTAATCTTATCCATAAATAATCCTCCGTATCTATGGTGCGAATATAAGTAAATTATACCATTACCAATAATATTTCCCCAATTAAAAAATAAAGAGGCCTTTAGTGTTTCCAAGGCCTCTTTATATATACTTATTACTTTTGGTAGCCTTCTTTAAAATCTCTTTTAAGGTTATCTGCTGATTTTGATACCTCTTCAAATATATCATTTACTCCGTCACATTTAATATCAGGGCCTGAGATAGAATATTTATAACCACAGAACAATCCAATCACCAGCAAGATTATACTTGGAATTGATAAGAATACTATAAATACTGCAGCTATGGTTAGGGGGATTCTTATTGGCTTTTCATTTTCTTTTTTGGCATCAAAGAAATTATTGTTTCCTTTCTTTATAAGCTTACCTATAAACTTAAACATTCTTCCCATAAGCTCACCAATACCTCCACAGCTCTCTTCCTTCTTTTCCTCTCCCTCAGCTTTTGCATTATATTCCTGGTTCTTAGCTTCCTCTTGATTGTATGTGTTTTTATAATCCTCTACTGGAACTGCTTCTATTAAGGTGTTACTCTTATTCCCTCTAAGCTTACCCCTTCTCTCTAAATCAATAATTGCATCGAGTAAATCCCAATTACAGCTTTCCAAAACCTCTACTGCTTCTTCAGTAGTTATATCAGCCTTTTCCATTAACCTTTTAATCATTATATCTCTTTCCATATTATATACCCTCCATGAATTTATTTTTTCCTTCATCATGGTTATATAATACTTCGGGATAATTAATCTAAAATATAAGAAAGATTAAAATCAGATTAAAAAATAATTAATTATTCCTTGCTTCTTTAATATCATTTTTAAGCTGAAGCCAAGCATCCTCATTCTCTACGTAATAGATGGGACATAGCTTCTCCGTAACATCATAATGGCGTATGACATTGTCTTCATCAAGATCACACAATTCAGTAAGCCATGCTGTAAGCTTAACCAGGGACTGATAGGTTACCTCACTAAATTTTCCTGAAGCATCAGGATGGCAGACCTCTATGGATATGGTATCATTATTTCTCCAGTTGCTTGCTTGGGATATTTCATTTAGTGGAATAACTTGGATTATCTCTCCTTCAAGACCTATAACAAAATGGGAGCTGACCTCTACCCCTGGATTATTGAAGAAATCTCTATTCTGCTGAGCTGTAGTTCCTGGATTTCCCACATAGTGTATAACTATGTCCTCGATTGCCTCTAGATCCTTTCCTCTTCTCGCTGCACCATCTATATCTATTAAATCCACCTGAACCCACGCAGGAACCTCCGCATCCTTTAGAGCTTCCACCTTCCTCCGGGAACTTGTCCCTCTTAATAAAAATATTACAATTAGTATGCACGCGGAAAAGAAAATAATCGAAGCTAGCATGAGCAATATTCTCTTACCACGGTTTCTTCTTTTTCTCTTTCTTATCTTCCTTCTCTTTTTCATCTGCAGTATCTCCTATGATTATAGCTATGATTATTAATTTGATGTTTATCTCTATGGATAATCTCACTAAATATGTTTAAAAAGCATTATACCTAATTTTTTCTATATAATATATACGACATTATTTAACTAAAATCCTTGTACTTTACAATATTGCTTAAAGAAACTACTGGTTTTTAGTCTAATTAATAACTTATAGATTAAAACTGTACAGTAAAATAAGACAAGCATTACAGCCTGTCTTAAATAGCTTCTATCTATATTCTTTTGCCTTCATCCTTCGGACATACCTTCTACCATAAATGACTACTATGATTCCTACTGTAATCTTTATAATTCCCAACACAACAGGCAACCATAATAGATTTGAAGGTGCATTCATCAAGGCCTCCATGTTGGGATCTACTGTTTCCCAACTATTTATCATCTCACTAGGTCCACTGACTAAATCTGTTTCCAAAGCCTCTTGGCCGTAATCAAATATAAAGCCAGCAAATGACCTCATCATTATCTTGCCTATTATAGCTGATATAATATCACTAATTCCCCAGGCTGCAACGCCATAGCCAAGCCAATACCATTTTTCTTTAATAAACTTTAATATACTTTCAAAAAAACTAGAGCTCCTATAATTATTGCCTCTCTTCTCTTGCTGTACTCTTTCTGTTTGTTCCTTAAGAAGATAATCCGTTGTCACATTATAAATATTGCTCAGGTTAACTATATTATCCAAATCAGGCTTTGCTTCATCCCTCTCCCACTTAGAAACCGCTTGTCTCGATACTCCAAGAATTTCAGCAACCCTATCCTGTGACAGCCCTGATTTTTGTCTGAGCTCTGATAACTTTTCCCCCAATGTCATTATTCTCTCTCCCTTTTTAAATATTATAGCTATAGCATACCTAAATGCCAGGTTTCATTCTAGCAACCGCACTTGGAACTTTCGCAACTGGTGGTTGCAATGCAGCTAAAACAGTAAACCCCCCCTACTTATTCATAGCTTGAATATGTTTTATATGTCCTTAAGAACTTATCTCGTCCAATATATTTAAAACCAGCCTAGCAGAATTATTTGCTGCTAGCTCCTCAAACTCCTCATAATTTACAGGTGCATTATTATCTGCATTATCAGATATGCTTCTTATAATAATAAAAGGAACTTCATTAATTTCTGCTACATGTCCTATAGCTGCTCCTTCCATCTCTACACAATGAGGATTATAGATCTCTACAATTCCTCTCTTCATATCATCGTCACAGATAAAGCCATCTCCCGATACAATTCTCCCAACATGATAGTTGTAGCTATCATGCAATGTTCTTTCATATGCTTTTACTGCTAAATTCTTCAATTGCTCACTTGCTGTAAAAAACTCTTTAAAAGGAAAGCAAGTTTTCATTTGCTCTTGTCTCACATCATGATAGGTGACATTATCAGAGATAACAATATCTAAAAGCTTAACCTTCTCATTTAAGCTTCCAGCAATACCAGTATTAATTATTTCCGTTACATTAAATCTATCAATAAGTATTTGAGTGCAGCTCGAAGCATTTACCTTCCCTACTCCACAAGTGGTTAAAACTATGTTTAAATCTTTATACTTTCCCTGATAAAAGGTAAATCCCGCATATTGCTTTTTACTCCCTACAACCATTCTATCTCTTATCATTTTTATCTCTATACTCATTGCCCCAATTATTCTAATAGCCTTCATAAAAATCCCCCATTAAATCCGCTTCTTCAAATAATACCTCTTATGTCCTTGTGGACAATCATCTAAAATTCCGTGTATCTCATAGCCTTGCCTAATATAAAAGTCCTTCCTCTGAAAATCAAAGGTGTCCAAATGTATCATATGGCAGCCATATTCCTTTGCGGTCTTTTCTATTTCCTTTAAGAGCTCCGAGCCAAGCCCTCTGTTTCTATATTCCTCCTTAACCCACAAGGCATCTATATAGATACACTTCCAGGCATAATAAATACAGTTTACCCCTGCTATAATATTTCCACTATCATCTTGAATATGCCTATTGATGTTTGATGCTGGTATAGGAGCTTCAAAAGGTACATTGGACTCATTATACTCACAAATTCTATCCTCAATATAATCGATTTCTTCTTTGCTACTTTCTAAAATCTTATAGTTATTCATATGTTAACTCCCTCACTTATATAAATAAGTAGTTTATTTTTTCCAAATCATACTAATATAATTATCCAATAGAGAATAGTAATTGTAAACATTATCCATAATACATAATTTTTATATATGAATTTTGATGAAAATAATATAATTAAACATCTAAATCTATACTTATTGAAAAAAACAAAAAAATCAGGATAAATCCAAATTAAATGAACTTATCCTGACTTATAAATCACTTTAAAGCTATTTGCTCATTAATAAAACAATCTTTATTTCCTATGACTCTCCATAAGCCTCTCTACCTCTCCCTTACTAGGGAAGGAGGAAATAGCTCCATGGCCTGTAGTTGATAAGGCTCCACTGCCATTGGCAAAGGTAAGGATCTCTTCATAATGTTCTTCTAAAACTTCTTCTAAATTACTTTGAGTAGCTCCTTTTTCAATAAGCTTAAAGAGCATTCCACCCACAAAGGCATCTCCTGCTCCTGTGGTGTCTAAGACCTTAACTCCAAAGCCATTGATAGAGTATTTATTATTACGAATATATAGAGAACAGCCTTCTGAGGCTTGTGTCAGTATCACAGCTTTCACGTCTCCTGTGAAAAGTTTTTTAATTGACGCTTCAACCTCTGATACCCCGGTGATAAACCCCAACTCCTCGTGAGAAACCTTTACGATATCCGCTAGGGGGATAAAGCTTTGTATTGTGAACCTACATTCCTTTGGGCTATCCCAAAGGGGAAGTCTAACATTAGGGTCGAAGCTTATTATAGCTCCTCTCTCCTTGGCAGCTTTAATAGCCTTTAGATGAGCTCCCTTCATAGGACTATCAACTAGGTCCACAGAGCAGAAGTGAAGTATATCATTACTCTTAAACCACGAATCATCTATTTCATCCTCTGTGAGGAGCAGATCTGCTGAGGGCTTTCGATAAAAGGAAAAATCTCTTTCCCCATCCTCTCTTAAGGATACAAAGGCCAGTCCAGTATTTGCTTCCTCTGTTCTTAATATCTTATCCGTATTAACCCCAGCCTCTTCTAAGGTTTCCACAAGGAAGTCTCCGAATCCGTCCACTCCTAGCTTGGTTATAAGTGAAGCTTGCCCTCCAAACTTAGCCACTGCTGCAGCTACATTTGCTGGCGCTCCACCAGGAGCCTTCATAAAGGCCTCCACATCCTTTAAGGCTTTTCCCTTTTCTAAGGGAATGAAATCTATTAAGGCTTCACCGATACAGTAAATAGTACTCATCCTCTACCTCCCTAATATAAATTCATATACTAATAATCCCATTTTACCATATTAAAGGAAGTGCGTCCTTTAGTAGCAAAAATTCTAATGTCTCTGCTATTCTTCTTAGGGAAGATTCTACTGGTGAATACCTCCTGTCCATCATTTATAAATATTTCCACGGAAGAAACATCTACAAAGAGCTGAAGCTTTATAGTATCTCCCTGAAAATCACAGGCTCTTACACTGCCATATTCTGAGCCAAATTCTTCTCCTGAGGAGCTTCTATCAAGGATGAGCTTTTTCTGGAGGGCATCATATTTTATCACTGTCCTTTCCTCTTCCGAAGCTCTAAATTCTATACCAAACTCCTCTGCATCATGATTTTTAAATTCTCCTATGAGCTCGTAGGTTATTCCCTTCAGCTCATCATAAGCCTTTATTTCATCACAAGCCTCATCCTCAACTATATATTCCTTCTTCCTAAGGCTTTCCAGCTCCTTTATTGGCTTTTGAATTAACCTTCCATTTTCTATGGATAGTTCCCTAGGTAGGGTCAGGCAGTGTGCCCAGCCATTTTTATCCGTAGGGTACTCAACCTCTCCCATACCCATCCAGCCAACTAGAATTCGTCTACCTTCAGTATCCTCCATGGTTTGAGGAGCATAGAAGTCAAAGCCTCTATCAAGCTCATGGAATTCACCATGACTAAGCCTTCTATGCTTTAAGTCTAGCTTATCTCCCAGGACATAGCCTGATTGATAAATATTCCTATAGTTATCCCCCTGAGGCTCTAAGCCTTGAGGGGAAAATATAAACACTCCTTTATCCTGGAGCTGAAAATAATCAGGACATTCCCACATGAAGCCAAAATCCTGAAGCTTTGTTACAAGCTCTCCTTGAAAGTTCCACTTCATTAAGTCCTCAGAGCTATAAAACACAGCAGTACCAGTTTCATTTTCCCTCTGAGCACCTATTACTGTATAGAACTTATCCTGCTCCTTCCATACCTTCGGGTCTCGAAAATGCTCTGTATACCCTTCTGGCACCTCGGATATCACTGGGTTATTTACCTTTGTAATATTGCCCTGAGGGTCCATAACTGCTAAGCACTGCTTAGGATGCCTCCTCCACTCTTCATCCCGGGTGTTACCGGTGTATATAAGATAGAGCTTCCCTTCATGCTCTATGGCACTTCCTGAATAGGCGCCATAGTTATCAAAATTAGAATCAGGCTTTATACCTATGCCTACATCTTCCCAATGAACCAGGTCCTTAGACCTCACATGATACCAATATTTTAAACCATGGACAGGTCCTAGAGGAAACCATTGATAGAAAAGATGATATTCACCGTTATAATAGGAAAAACCATTGGGATCATTAAGGAGTCCAGTGACAGGCTGTATGTGATAGCTCTGACGCCATGGGCAGCTATCTACCCTAGCCTTAAGCTCACTAATTTCTTCTGCACTTGCATCCTCCAATCTACGATATCTTTCTTCTTTAGACCATTCCATCTATTCAAAACCCCTTATTCTTCAAGTTATCCTTTGCTTTATATTACTTTATTTCAGCTTCCTTTTCTTTATACCCATATAACCAGGTTAAAGCAAAGGTTACAACAAATACAATAACGCTGATTATAATATATAAGAACCACTGGTTATTAAGATATAACAGTATTCCAGGTATTCCTGTAAGGCTCATGCCTGTGGCCTCAAGCTTAAAGAGGGCACCTAAGAAGCCACCTACAGCTCCACCTATGAGTCCCATAAGGAAGGGCTTGCCATATCTTAAATTAACACCAAAGATTGCAGGCTCAGTAATACCAAGGAATGCAGAAACTGCTGAAGGTATAGCCAGGGCTTTTAATTTTGTATTCTTACTCTTTAAGCCTACGGCAAGGGTTGCAGCACCTTGAGCTATGGCAGTATAAGCTATTATACCATTATAGGGGTTAACTCCTGTATTTGCTAAAAGCTGAATCTCCAGCATATTAAATATCTGATGAACTCCCGTAACTACCACTACCTGTATTAAACCACCAATAGTTAATCCTCCAAGACCCATAGGTAAATCAATAATTGCATTTACTGCAGTGAGCAGGAAGCTTTCAACTACATGAAGTATTGGACCTAATACAAATAAACCTACGGAAAGCATTATTAATAATGTTAAAAATGGTGTAGTAAATAAATCTATGGCTTCTGGCATCCTCTTACGGATCTGCCTTTCAAGCTTGGCTCCTAAGAATCCCACAAAAAATGCTGGAAGCACTGAGCCCTGATAACCAGCCACGGGAATAAAGCCAAAGAACATCAGTGGCTCTACAGCTCCTGAGCCAACCTCATAGGCATTAGGAAGAGCTGGGTTAACAAGCATAAGACCAAGAACTATACCTAGTATAGGACTGCCTCCAAAAACCTTAAAGGCTGACCAAGCTACAAGAGCGGGCAGAAAAGCAAAGGCTGTATCAGTAACAATCTGAGTAAAGGTTATAAAATTTGCTGGAAGATCTGCAGCAGTATAGCCAAATAGGTCTAACACAGCCTCTTGAGTTACAAGACCTCTAATCCCCATAAACAAACCTGTGGCAACTAAGGCTGGAATTATGGGAACAAAAACATCACCTAAGGAACGAACAGCTCTCTGAAGGGCATTTCCTTCCTTCTTAGCTTGCTCCTTGACCTCACTCTTAGAGCTCCCCTGCAGTCCTAACCCCTCTACGGCTTCATACACCCTGTTTACAGTACCAGTTCCAAATATAATTTGATATTGACCGGAGTTAAAGAAAACACCCTTTACCTTGTCTATCTTTTCTATAGCCTCTGTATCCACCTTGCTCTTATCGTTTACAACGATTCTAAGCCTGGTAGCACAGTGAGCAAAGGAATTAATATTTCCTTCACCGCCAACAGCTTGGACAATCTCCTTTGCTATCTCTTCATAAGACTTTACCATAAATGTCACTCCTTTATAATTTTATACTCCCCTTATTGGAACCGGTTCCATTATTCTTAAAAATATAACCGATTAATAAAAACCGGTTCCATATTATCCTAATTTTATACTATTCACTATTTTCTGTCAACACTTTCTCCCTCAATTATTTTAAACTTTGATACAGTAACCGGAGGAATTATTTCCTCTTTAATAAGCTTCATAATTCCCTTGGCAGCATGTTGTCCTGCTTCCTTGAAATAAAGCTTAACTGTGGTTAAGGTAGGATGAATTATTGTGGTAACCTCATAACCTCCAAAGCCTGTTATAGATAGCTCTGTAGGTACCTTAACTTTTAGTAGATTAGCAGCCTTCAGGGTTCCCATAGCAATATTATCTGTGGCACAGACAATTATAGAAGGCCTATAGGTTTCTATTACTTCTGAAGCCTTAGCTAATGCTGCTTCTAGCTTAAAGCCTGTCTCATAATACCTCACTTCGCAGCTCCCATGCTCCTCCATTGCCTTCTTAAACCCTTCTTTTCTCTTTATACCTACGGAGATATCCCTCTCGGTAACGCCAAGGTAAGCAACCTTCTTATGCCCTTTAGACAGAATATATTTACCCATTTCATAAGCAGCACCGTAATCGTCATGAATTACACTGTGAATATTATCCGCCTGCTGTCCCATAAGAATCACAGGAATATTTATCTTCTTAAAGGCCTCTAAATGTGCAGGGGTAACCTCTGTGGCAAGAAGAATAATCCCTGCAGCCTTCTGCTTAGCCAGGGTATAAATGCTTTCTATTTCACGTTCTATTGTCTGACTGGT
Source organism: Alloiococcus sp. CFN-8 (assembly GCF_049943125.1). GTDB lineage: Bacteria > Bacillota > Clostridia > Clostridiales > Clostridiaceae > JAEXZL01. Next base: position 1,743,582 of record NZ_CP188040.1, on the reverse strand, counting down.
ATTGGATATAAGCAGCTGATAATTCTCTGCCCTGAGCTCCTCATCTATTCCTATGAGTATCTGTGATGCTGCAAAGGAATCAAGACGGGGGACAATAGCTCCAACAATGTTTGTTCTCTTAGCCTTTAAGCTCTGAGCAAATGCATTAGGAGTATACCCCGTTTCTTTAATGATATTGTCCAGCTTGAGCCTTGTCTCCTCTCCTACCACACCACCATTGAGATACCTAGACACTGTACTTTTAGCAACCCCCGCTAGTCTAGCTATATCATTTATATTAGTCATTAATAACTCACCTCCCGCTCATAGGTTATTTATCTTAAGTATAGAATAACTTTTCATTTAAGTATAGAATATTCTTCCATAATTCAAATGCTATAGTATTAATATGGGTGTTTTTAATAAAAAGAGCACTGAGATAAAATCTCAATGCTCAATCTTTATCTTATCCATAGATCAATATAAAAACAATTTATATTTCATATCCACAGGACAAGTATCTCTAAGTCTATTTAGTGAGATAAATCTATATTTTGAAAAACTCCTCTAAACCCTTAGCAGCCAGTAACTCATCATGTCCCTTAGCATTTACAGCCACTACTGCTCCTTGAGGTACATTTAGTGCCAAAACATTGATGAAGCTTTTAGCATTGGCCTTTTTACCATTATATTCAATGGTAATCTCACTATTATAACTCATTGCCTTTTTTACCATTAGAGATGCTAAGGCTGCACGTAAACCCTTATCATCTAAAACCCTTATCTCTTTTAGAACCATAAATCTATCACCTTATATTTTATCATTATCTATTTTACTTAGATACTATATCCTTTGTATCTTTTGCAATCATCATTTCTTCATCGGTAGGAATTACATATATTTTAACCTTAGAATTATCAGAGCTAATTTCTGCAATCTCTCCACGGGTATGATTTCTTTCGCTATCTAATTCAATTCCCAGGAAGCTAAGCCCTTTGCAGATTTCCTCTCTCATTTCTATGGAATTTTCTCCTACCCCAGCAGTGAACACAAGGCAGTCTACACCTCCCATAGAAGCAGCATAAGCTCCTATGTACTTCCTAACTCTGTAGCAGAATATATCTAGGGCAAGCTTAGCTCTCTTATTTCCACCCTCCGAAGCTATCTGTATGTCTCTAAAATCACTGCTTACTCCAGAAATCCCTAGGACTCCGGATTTTTTATTTAAAATATTTAAAGCCTCATCGGCAGTTATCTTCAGCTCTTTTACCAAGAAGGAAACTATTGCAGGGTCGAGATTACCGCTTCTTGTTCCCATAGCTAAGCCCTCTAAAGGTGTAAAGCCCATAGTGGTATCAATTGATATCCCATCCTTAACAGCTGTGACACTAGAACCATTTCCTAAGTGACAGGTTACTATTTTTAAGTCCCGTATATCTCTTCCCATGGCTTCTGCTGCCTTACTGGAAACATACTTATGAGAGGTTCCGTGGAAGCCATACTTTCTAATCCCATACTCAGTATAATATTCATAAGGAAGAGCGTAGATATATGCTTCCTCAGGCATTGTTTGATGAAAGGCAGTATCAAAAACAGCAGTCATAGGAGTAGCAGGCATAAGCTCCATACAGGCCTTTATTCCTATTATATTTGGAGGATTATGAAGTGGTGCAAGCTTAACGCAATCCTCTAAGGAGGCCATCACCTCATCATCAATGAGAACTGATTGAGCATACTTTTCTCCTCCATGGACAACTCTATGACCTACGGCTGAAATCTCGTCCATAGATTTAATAACACCAAAGTTTTCATCAATAAGCGCCTTCAGAACTAGTCCAATGGCTGCCTTATGATCCTCCATGGCTTGCTCTACTACATACTTGTCTTTTCCCGGAGTCTTTTGGGTTAGGATAGAACCATCAATCCCGATTCTTTCTACTAAGCCTTTAGTCAGTACCTCCTCAGTTTCCATATTGATTAGTTGATATTTTAAAGAGGAACTTCCACAATTTATTACAAGAATCTTCATTTAATAATACACTTCCTTATCATATGATTGGTTTATATATATTGTGCCTGTAATGCTGTCAGAGCAACTACCTTTACTATATCCTCAGCAGAGCAACCTCTGGACAGGTCGTTTATTGGTTTTGCAAAACCCTGACATATAGGTCCTATGGCCTCAGCATTGGCAAATCTCTGTACAAGCTTATAGCCAATATTTCCAGACTGTAAATCAGGGAATACTAAAACATTAGCTTTTCCAGCTACCTTGCTATAAGGAGCCTTTTGAGCAGCAACCTTTTGAACTATAGCCGCATCTAGCTGTAGCTCTCCATCTATAGAAAGGTCTGGTCTCTTACTCTTAGCAATTTCTACTGCACTTCTTACCTTCTCTACAAGCTCATGACTAGCACTGCCCATGGTGGAGAAGGATAGGGCTGCTACCTTTGGATCCATTCCAAATACATTTTTTGCTGTATCTGCCGTTGCTATAGCTATGGAAGCCAGCTCCTCATTATTAGGATTTGGATTAACAGCACAGTCAGAGAATAAAAGCATTCCCTCATCACCATAGGTTGCTTCAGGAAGAAGCATTACAAAAAAGCTTGAAACTACAGAAACTCCAGGAGCAGTTTTTATTATTTGAAGACCAGGTCTTAATAAATCTCCAGTGGTATGGATAGCTCCAGAAACCAAGCCATCAGCATCATTAAGCTTCACCATCATTGTTCCAAAGTATAGTGGATCTCTTACTATGAGATTTGCCTTTTCTAGGGTCATCCCTTTATTTTTTCTAAGCTCATAAAAGGCATTTGCATAAGCCTCTGTTCTCTTATCCTTCTCAGGATCTACTATCTCTATTCCTTCAATATTGGCATTAAGTCTTTTAGCATTAGCCTTAACCACTTCTTCATTACCCACTAATATTATTTCAGCAAGACCTTGTTCCTTAATCTTTCCTGCGGCTACAAGGTTTCTTTCTTCTTCCCCTTCAGGCAGTACAATCCTCTTTATATCTTTTTTTACAGCTTCATAAACCTTATTTATAAAATCCATTTTTCTCTCCTTCATATTTACTAATAATAAAATGCTCAATAGAAGGCCCTTAATCTATCTAATTAATAGATTAAGGACCTTGTAAGTAATTTCATATATGAGAATCTCTAATCTATTAAGAAATTCTTCTAGCTATTGTAATTATTTTATATATTAAATTTTCTTCTAACAAGCTTGAAAAGCTCACCTAAAACTAGTGGTATTAAGGCAAATACTATCACCATCTCAGCATCAAAGAGATTTAGTGGAACAGTTTGGAAGATATCTCTCATAAATGGAACATAGATTACTACTCCTAATAGGAAGAAGCAAAGTACGGTTGCATATATAAGAGTCTTGTTGCTGAATATACCCATCTTAAAGATTGAATCTCTCTCAGATCTGCTGGAGTGAGATCTAAGAACTTCTGCAAGAATTAATGTAACAAAGGCATAGGTTCTTGCATGATCTATATCATTAGGGAATTTGTTTAATGCCCATAGATATATACCAAGTACAGCACCAACTAAGGATATACTCTGAACAGCTATTCCTATGAGCATGGACCTATCAAGAATAGGCTCATCAGCTTTTCTAGGCTTCTGATTCATGATATCAGACTCTCCCTTTTCAGTACCCAAGGCAAGAGCTGGGAAGCTGTCTGTTACAAGGTTAAGCCATAAAAGCTGTATAGGTAAAAGCGGTGTAGGTATATTCATAAGCAGAGCTAAAAATACAATCAGTATTTCACCAACATTACAGGATAAGAGGAAGAATACGAACTTTCTTATATTACTGTATATAACTCTTCCTTCTTCAACAGCATGAACGATACTTGCAAAGTTATCATCAGTTAATATCATATCAGCAGTACCCTTTGCAACATCTGTTCCAGTGATACCCATGGCAACACCGATGTCAGCCTTCTTAAGAGCCATGGCATCATTGACACCATCACCAGTCATGGAAGCAATATGTCCATTTTTCCTTAAGGTCTCAACGATACGAACCTTATTTTCAGGAGAAACTCTAGCATATACACTGGTAGTTTCAACTACCTTAGCAAATTCCTCATCGGAAAGAGCATCAATTTCATTACCGGATAAAACTCCGTCACCTTCTTCCATAAGATGAAGGTCCTTAGCTATAGCAACAGCTGTATCTCTATGGTCACCAGTAATCATCACAGGCTTAATACCTGCCTGCTTACAGGTTATTATAGCATCCTTAGCTTCAGGTCTTGCAGGGTCAATCATACCCATAAGGCCTATAAATATCATGTCCTTTTCTACTGTCTCAGAGGTGATTGCTTCTGGAAGAGCCGCATACTCGCGATAAGCACAAGCAAGAACTCTTAAGGCTTCATTAGCAAAGCTGCTGTTAGCCTTAGTTATTTCCTGTCTCATTTCTTTTGTAAGCTCTACTGCTTTTCCATTAACAAGTATCCTTGAACATCTATCTAAAACTATATCTGGTGCACCCTTGGTAAAGGATATGATTCCTGATACAAAATTAGAATGGAAGGTTGACATCATCTTTCTTTCAGAATCAAAGGGAAGCTCTTCTATACGAGGATATTTAGCATTCATTTCCTCTCTAGAATATCCTGCCTTTAATCCAGCAACAGTGAAAGCACCCTCTGTAGGATCTCCTAAAATCCCCCAGGACCCATCTTCCTTTTTTTCCACGCTAGCATCATTACATAGAACACCTGCAGGAAGGAATAGCTTAAGGTCCTCAAAATTCTCAGGATTTATAGCTTCACCTTCGGCTCTGAACTCTCCGGCTGGGTCATAGCCCTGTCCAGTTACTTCAAAGAACTTACCGTAGGTATAAATTTTCTTAACAGTCATCTCATTCTGAGTTAAGGTACCAGTTTTATCAGAGCAGATAACATCAACACAGCCTAAGGTTTCAACAGCTAATAGTCTTCTGATTATGGCATTTCTGCTAACCATTCTCTTCATACCAAGGGCAAGAACTATTGTAACCACGGCAGCTAAGCCTTCAGGAATAGCTGCAACAGCAAGGCTTACAGAAGTCATAAACATTTCTAGAGGCTCTTCTCCTCTTAAAAGACCAACTACAAACACAAGCACACAAACAGCGATACAGATTATACCAAGCCATTTTCCAAGCTGGTTTAGCTTATTTTGAAGTGGGGTATTTTCATTATCGATTTCCTGAATCTTATCGGCTATCTTACCCATCTCAGTGTTTCCACCAGTTTCTACTATTATAGCCTTTCCACGTCCATAGGTAACCACAGTACTCATATATGCCATGTTAATTCTGTCACCGATTCCTACTTCTCCTTGAAGCTTAGCATTAGCATACTTTTCTGCAGGTACTGATTCTCCTGTAAGGGATGCCTCCTCTATTTTTAAGTTAGAGCTTTCTATTATTCTTGCATCAGCTGGTATTAAATCTCCAGCCTCAAAAACAATAACATCACCAGGTACAAGATCTCTGGAAGGAACTATTTCAATCTTTCCATTTCTCAGAACCTTAGCATTAGGCGCTGACATCTTTTGAAGTGCTTCTAAAGCCTTCTCTGCCTTTCCTTCTTGTAAAACTCCCAAAAATGCATTAACCACAACGATAGCTATAATTACTACTGCGTCAACACCTTCACCTACAGCAAAGGATACTATACTAGCTACGATTAGTATAATTGTCATAAAGTCGTTTAGCTGATTGAAAATCTTCTGAAATATTGTTTCCTTTTCCTTTTCCTTCAGCTCATTATGTCCATGTTTCGACAACCTTTCTTCCACTTCAGACGTAGAAAGTCCTTTAGAAGGATCAACCTGAAGCTCTTTTGATACATCGTTGATTTCACTGTTATACCAAACTTGTCCCAATTTTTAATTCACCTCGTTTTAATATGCCTTATTTTACTAATATAATTATATATAATTCAACGACAAAAATAAATATAATTGTAAAGAAAGTGTCAAATATAATCTAAATAATTTTAATATTTGAATTTATTGCTAATATAAATTCTACAACAATGCTCCTTTGATAAGTCTTCCTATAGAAGCTTATCTTTAATAATTCTTAATTTATCATTTCCTTCAGGTCTTCACTTATTAATAGCTCTGCTTCTGTGGCTGACCTTACCTCTTCTATAGTAAATTCAGGGTTGAGCTCTGTTAGCACCAGACCGTCAGATGTAACCTTAATAACTCCCATCTCAGTGATAATCAGGTCCACTGCTCCTGCTGCTGTAAGGGGAAGATTACATTCCTTAAGTATTTTAGGGCTTCCCTTTGCCGTATGCTCCATTGCTACTATTACCTTCTCTGCACCGCTGAGAAGATCCATTGCTCCTCCCATTCCTGGAACCATCTTTCCTGGTATCATATAGTTAGCTATATTTCCTTTTTCATCTACCTGAAGGGCACCCAGTACTGTCAGCGCTATGTGTCCACCTCTTATAATACCAAAGGAGGTTGCGCTATCAAAGAAGCAACCACCAGCCATTATTGTTACAGGCATCCCACCTGCATTTACTATATGTGGGTCAAAATTCTCCTCTGTTTGAGAAGGTCCAAGACCAGTAAAGCCATTTTCCGATTGGAAGGTAACATTAATTCCTTCAGGGACAAAATTTGCAACCTTTGTAGGAAGTCCTATTCCAAGGTTAACTAAGGTTCCATCCTCCAGCTCCCTTGCAACTCTTTTTGCAATGAATTCTTGAATTTGATTCTTATCCATTTATTGGACCTCCCTCTACTATATAATTAACGAATACTCCTGGTGTTGTAACATGATTAGGATCTAACTCCCCAATTTCTACAATCTCTTCAGCTTCAACTATGGTTATCTTAGCAGCCGCTGCCATTATATTATTGAAGTTTAAGGTTGAGCCTTTATAAGATATGTTACCGTTTTTATCGACCCTTGAACCATATATTATAGCTACATCAGCCTTTAATGGTTTTTCAAGAAGATATTCCTCACCATCAACTACAACCTTCTCCTTACCTTCTTCTACTAGAGTTCCTAAGCCAGTCTTAGTAAGGACTCCCCCTAAACCGTAGCCACCAGAACGTACCTGCTCTGCTAAGGTACCTTGAGGAACAAGAACTACCTCAGTTTCTCCTGCATTCATCTGTCTTCCAGTTTCTTTATTGGTACCTACATGAGAGGCAATAATTTTTTTAAACTGCTTTGCCACAACCATCTTTCCTACGCCTTTATCTATGAAAGCGGTATCATTACATATTAGTGTTAAATCCTTAACTCCTGATTCTACAATAGCATCAATGAGCTTTAAAGGACTTCCGTTAGCTAAAAAGCCTCCTACCATAATGATGTCACCATCTTTTATTTTAGATACTGCTTCCTTAATACTTATCAATTTACCCATCTAATTTTCACTCCTATTTTCAACTATTAGAGCTGTACCCTGTCCAACGCCTATATATGGGGTTGCTAGCCCATATTCGGCTATCTAATTTCCATATTATCCTAAATAAATAATGGTGTCTAAAGCCTTTTTTTCATACCCGCTATAATCTTAGGTTATTGATATTTTTTTAATTATTTGACTTAACATTTTCAGTTGTACATAGTTTTTTATTAAATCTAAGAAAAGTGTGTTTGTTTTTTCTATTTCCCAGTCAAAGTTAACTAATTTTAATAAATATGTTATAATTTACTTAATTATTAATACTTTTATATAGCCAGGAGATGAAAATTATGGATATAAAGCAGCTTAAGAACTTTGTAGAAATAGTAGATTCTGACTTTAACATATCCGAGACCTCCAAGAAAATCCATATTTCTCAACCAGCTTTAAGCAAAATGATTATAAATTTTGAGAGAGATGAAAATGTCCAGCTCTTTGAGAGAGCCTCAGGTAGACTTATAAGACTAACCCCAGCAGGGGAAAGCTTCTATTATAATGCAGTAGAGCTACTTAAACAGTATGAGGAGATGATGGAAAGCCTTCGTTATGATGCTTCTAAGGTTAAGGGCAGAATAAAAATAGGTATTCCTCCCTTAGTTTTGACTGTACTTTTTTCGGAAGTTATACCTAAATTAATATTAGAATATCCTAATATCCAGTTTGAAATATATGAAATTGGTGCCATAGAGCTTAAAAAAAGCCTTGTCCTTCAAGAGGTTGACATAGCAATCCTTCTAAATCCTACTGATTTTAATAAGGCTACTATTGAAAAGACTATAATTGCTGACGATGACCTATGTGCCTTTATGAATCAGGATAATAAGCTAGCAGCTAAGGAAAAGCTACAGTGGTCAGATTTGAATAATCAAAACCTCGCCATCTTTTCTGAATCCTTTATGATTAATTATTATCTAATGAGAAAATTTGAAAGTGAGGCTATAAGACCTGATATAAAGATAAAATCTGACTCATGGGATTACCTTCTATATTCAACCGAAGACAGTAATTTAATTACTATCCTCCCCTCTCCCATGGATAGCTTTGCTTCCTATAAGAACCTAGTAAAGCTGGAGTTTTATGACCCTATCAACTGGGAAGTAATAATCTGCCGTTATAGGAAAAGCCATTACTCTCGTATTGAAGCATTTGTATATAATGAATTAGTTGAATATTTCAAGAAGCGCTAAGAACCTTCCATGCTAGGAAGGTCTTAGAGCTTCTTTATTTATTTCTTTTACAGCTTAAAGCCTTCTACAAATTCAATCTCCACTCCATTAGGATCCTCTATAAATAAGAGCCTTTCTCCACCAGGAGTATTGATGGGACCACTGATAATATTTATATTATTATCCTTGAGCATTTCTATAATCTTATCTAAATCCTCCACAGCAAAGCCTAGGGACACATGTCCCTTACTTTCTTTATTATTTACACTGTCATTGGTAGAACCTATGAGCTCAACTACAGAGTTGTTCTCATCCTTGAGGAAAACACAGCACATCCCTTCCCTTGGATAGATTCTTCTCTCCTCCACTAAGCCTAAAATATCTTGATAAAAGCTTAAGGAAGCTTCTAAGTCATTGGTTTTTATTGTTGAAAATGCAAATCTCATAATGATACCCCTTTATATGTTTTATTATTAATAATTACCTCTTTTACAAAACTCTATCCTCTCACCTAAAAAACTTTAAAGCTAAGGATATATAGGAGCTTGTCTAAATATTAGTTAGGCAAAAATAACCATGTAACTAATAATAAAATTACAGAAAAAACTCTATTCATTACCAAATAAAGGTTACTAGGGCCGTTATCCTTAAACTTGCCCCCTCCCTTGACCATCCAAATCACCTTGGGATTTATAATTCCTATTATTAATAATATGCTTATAACTACCTTTAAAAGCACTATGAAAACCTCCTTGCAGTTTTCTCCCTACTCATTGAAATAATCTTCACTTATATTATATAATCAAAGCTATCAACTATCAATTATTGCAAATTCTACCATAATTTTATTTCATGAGGCATCTATAGCGGTGTTTTTATGCTTTTATCCTTATATTAATCATAAAAAGGTATTATACTTAATAGTAGAATGTCGCTAAGAACTATAAATATAAAAGACTAAATTGAGGAGTTTATATATGAGAAAAAAAGATATACTAGAGTTAAAAAGACGCTTAAAGAAGGATTATTGCACCTTCACTAAGCTCTGCGGCTGCTATGTCAGCGGTGAAAAGCATATTATTTCTACCTTCAGAGAAACCTTCCTTAACCTAGAAGAGGAAGAATATTTTAAGTATCTAGAGATTGCTAAAAAAGTGATGTCTGGAACCTTAGGTAATAATATTTTAGAGCTTAATTTTCCTTTAGGAGAGGATTTAAAGAATGAAAAGCAGTACTTTCTTCTGGAGCTTAAGAGCAGTCAGCTAAAGAACGATGCCCTTTTAGAAGAGTTTTATAGAACAATCATAGATAATTACAGCTATACCGGCAACTTTTTAATACTTCTCTATCATGATGCCTATGATGTAATTACTAAGACTAAGGATGATTTAAAGCTGGATGAATCAGAAGAGGTATATGAATATATACTCTGTGCAATCTGCCCTGTTTCTCTATCAGCTCCTGGCCTCAGCTACTTCGATGATGATAATAAGATAAAGGCTAGAATAAGAGACTGGGTAGTAGAGGTTCCTGCAAACGGATTTATATATCCTGCTTTTATAAACAGAAGCAGTGATGTAAATGCTGTTATGTATTATACTAAAAATCCTAAGGATCCCCATCCAGAGCTCATGGAGGATGCACTGGGCTGCTATTCCAGACAGACTGCTGCTATACAGAAGCAAGCCTTCCAGGAAATCGTTAAGGAGTCCTTTGCAGATGAAGAAAAGGCCGAAAAGATTTTCATAGAAATACAGGATAATCTCAACGCCATGGTAGAGGAGCACAACTCTACCTATGAGGATGTGGAATCCGCTGAGCCTATAACCCTATCGGAGAAGGAAATACAGAATCTCCTGCTAGAAAGTGGTGTACCTGAGGAGGTTACCAGCAAGATTGAAAGGTCCTATGGTGAGCTCTTTGAGGGAGACCTACCAATGGCAGAAAGCTTAATTGATGCCAGGGCATTAAAGCTAAGCGAGCAGAGAAAAAAGGAAAAGTATCTTGAAAAGCAAGTGGAAATCCTTCAGTATAAGTTGGAACAGGTGAAGCAGGAGGCTGCTGTAGATAACCAGGAGAATGCCACTGATGAAGAAATTCCAGAAGAGCTTGACCAGGATAATGTAGATATAGAAGAAGCTAACGACATTGAAGCTGAAGACAACACTCAATATGATGTTGTCCTTCAGGTAAAGCCAGAAAAAATCTCTCAAATAAAAACTGAGATAATTGATGGTCAAAAATGCATAGTTATTCCTATAGAGGAGGATGAACAGGCTAAGGTAAATGGTAGAGAGGATATAATTTAACACAATTCTTTACTTTGCTATAAGTGGAAAACTAATATTTTACTATAATATAGGAGCAGCTAAAGCGTATATAAAAGCTATAGCTGCTCCTAAAATATTCATAAGCTTATTCTATCTTGCTTATTGTTTCGTCATAGATATTTTGAAGCTTTTCTATTATGCTCTGAAACTCTGTATCATGGTACAAGCCACGGAAAGCTCTCAGTAGCTCAGCTTCATCTAGGTCTTTAATCCCTATTGTCTTAGAGTATATACGGGTATATTTTGCTTCTGGATTAATCCCTTTCTTGTTAAACCTAACACCCTTTTCCTTTATGGCTTCCATCAGGAGGACACGCATATCTCCTTCAATCGGCCCCACTTCCAGGGTAAAATACAGTGAAGCTTCATCATAGCTATACCATATTAAAAATGGTCCATTATGCCACCACCATTTTTCTCTTGTCTCTCCTAGCTTCTCCTTGAAGCTGTCAAAGAGCGGAAGTACAAAGGATAGATTCCTAGAAGAAATACGGTAGTGACTTTCTGTGAGCTTTAGATCAGCCATGAATTCTTCAAAAGCCTTAGGCACCTCTCCTAATCTATTATAGGGTGAAACCTCTGCCCCGTTAATTATTTGATCTTTTATTGGAGAATTATTATTTAGAATAGCAGCAACCATATTTTTAAGAGTAATAAAATCTGAACTATTATATAAGTCAAGCATCCCCTGGGTAAGGTCACTCTTGTCATTCCAGTTATTTATATCAATAGCTTTTGTGAAGATTCTGGTGTAGCGAGCCCCTTCCTTCTTTGACTTTTCTTTTATAGATAAGCCTGACTCCTGAAGCTTTTCTAGGAGGGCTAGTCTTGAGTCATACTCTATGGGACCAATCTCTACAATGAGGCGCAATCTACTATCATGCCCCTGCTCAAACCAAATAACCAAGCCTGTCCCTAGCCAATAGCTTTCCTCTCTCAGCCTCATTTCTCTAATAGGCTCCCACTCTGGAGGAAGGAAGGATGGTACCGTAGGGTGAACATTATGGATAACCTCTCCATTAAATTGCCTCTGAATAAAATCCTCGAAGCTGTAGGATATGATATTCTTACCACGCTTGAATATATAATCAATAGTTTGTCTGTATTTCATTACAAATTCAGTTTTATAATCATATTTAAAGGTCAAGGGCTTGTTAATCGAAGGTATCTCTTCAAAGAGACTGCTGATCACACTGCTGTAGCTTCTATATAAATTTATCGCTTGCAGTATCTGCTCTTTATTGGGATAAAATAAATCCTTCAATACCTGTTGATAATCCTTTATAAAGCTATAAACATTGGCGTTTAGTTGCTCCCTTTGAAGCATAAGGATTATGTTAAGAATTCCTTCTATCCTCTCATGGGTAAGAATAAAGTACTCTTTATTAGAGGGCTCTTCCCCCTGAAGGGTTAGGTATATGGGAATTATTTTAAAGCCTGCATATTTATCTTTTACAAAGGATAAATAATCGTCTAATTGATTTTGAGACTCTGTGGAATAAATTTTATTTTCTATGAAAACAACCAGCTTAAGCTGCTGATTAATAATTACTAAATCAATAAACCGATTATTATGTGTTTTAACTTCACGATATACCTGACTTCCCATCAATGAATTGTTGAGAACAGCCTCTACTAGCTCACATTTAAGATTATTGCTATTTTCCTCTATAAGTATAAGAGTCTCCAGGACCTTACGAAAAAAATAATCCTGAAGATTATGGTTTTCTTTCGGATTTAAAAGCCAAGCAATTATATTTGAATGGCGTATCTCATGCCCCTCCAGCCTCAGTACCTTCAAGGCATTAAAAGTATTAACCTGCTGATTCAGCTTCTGAAAGCTTATATCATTTTCCAGCTCAAATAAGTCTTTAATTTCCATAGTGTCCCCCTATTAGCCTATAAGCTTATTTCCCCACTAAATATTATTGAGTCTTAACATATATATCTTTTAATCACTAAAATTATGATTCTTTGCACCCCACTCACAAAGCTCCTCCAAAACCGGTAATAGAGTTTTAGCCTTTTCTGTGAGATAATACTCAACCTTTGGTGGAACTTGAGGGTATTCCTTTCGCATTACAAGACCATCAGCTTCTAATTCCTTCAGTTGTGAGCTTAGCATCTTAAATGTAATGGTTCCAATTTGTCTTTTAAGCTCATTAAAACGCACTGGCTGATTCTCTGCCAAAAGATAAATTATAACCATCTTCCACTTGCCACCAATGACTGATATTGTATAGCCAAAGGGTGTATCCTGAATATTCTTAACCTTACCTTGATATTCGGCCATGCCCATATCCACACTATCCTTTCAGGTAGTACCTAACAAAAAAGTGCGTACTACTTATTTCCTTTATATTAGTTTATACTAGCCTTACATTAAAAGTAAAGGAGAGAAAAATATGGCTAATACTAAAACCTATTTTCATGGCGTTTCATGGGAGGATACTTATGGTCTTTCTCAGGGATATAAGGTGGATAATACCATCTATATTTCCGGTCAGTTTTCTCATGATATAGACGGAAACTTTATTGGGGAAGGTGATTTCGAGACACAGACCCGCCAAACCCTAGAGAATCTGGATAGAGTTCTAGAAGGCTTTGGAGTTACCAGATCAAATATCGCTGAAATGGAGATATTTCTCACAAACCCTCAAGAGCATTTTGAACAGTGTGTAGGTATGTTCAAAGAATATGTAGGAGACCATCGTCCTGCTGGTACCTTGATCGGTGTATCCGGACTAGCTTTTCCCCATCAGTTGATTGAGATAAGAGCTGTGGCACATACCAATTAAATCTTAAATGATTTTTCATTTCCAAGTATGATATACTTTAATTAACTTTTCATCCAGTTAATTCAAAGATACTACAAAGGAAGTGAAGTCATGTCAAAAATTATCATTATAGAGGATACGGAAACCATAAGGGAGGAGCTTAAGACCTTTCTCACCAGATATGGTTATGAAGCCTTAGCTCCAACGGAGTTTGAGAATGTCATTGAATATATTTTAAAGGAAGAAGCAGATTTAATACTCCTTGATATAAACCTGCCTGTCTTTGATGGCTATCACATATGCAGAGAGATAAGAAAAAGCTCTGATGTGCCTATAATAGTGGTCACCAGCAGGGATAGTGAGATGGATGAGCTTATGAGCATGAATTTAGGGGCTGATGATTTTATTACCAAGCCCTATAACACCCAAATCCTTTTGGCCAGGATTACTTCTCTACTAAGGAGAACTCAAGGAGCTAACGTCCAGGATATCATCACTTATAATGATCTAAAGCTTAATTTATCCAATGGCTCTATAAGCTATAACGGCAATACTGCGGAGCTGACGAAAAATGAGCTTAAAATACTCTCCTGCCTTATTAAGAGTAAAGGAAAAATAGTATCAAGAGATGATTTGATGGATTTTATGTGGAGCTCGGACATATTTGTAGATGATAATAATCTATCGGTTAATGTTACAAGGCTAAGAAAAAAGCTTGAAGAGGTTGGCATGAAGGAAAGCATAGAAACAAGGCGTGGCCTAGGGTATATACTGCCATGAGGATAACAGATTATCTAAAGGACAGGGTCCTATTCCTCCTGATTAATTTTATATTATTTATAATAGTAAGCGGTATCATGCTGCTTATAGGGTTGGAACCCCCTGCAATAATCATTATTTTCTTAACCTGGTTTCTTCCCATTATGTTTTATATTATTTCAGAATTCATCAAGGAGAAGAGATTCTATGATGAGATAAACAGCATAATGGAAAGCCTGGACAAAAAATATCTTCTTTCTGAGGTTATCAAAGAGCCAGAGTTTATAGAAGGAAAGCTTCTTTATGAATTGCTAAGGCAAGCAAACAAAGAGATGCATGAGCATGTAAAGAAATATAGAGATATGGAAATGGAATACAGAGAATACATAGAGACCTGGGTCCATGAAATCAAGACTCCCATTGCCTCCACAATGCTTATTATAGAAAACAACGAAAATGAGGTTACTAAAAATATCAATTATGAAATAAAGAAGATTGAAGAATACATCGAGCAGGTGCTATATTACTCAAGAAGCAATAATGTAAGCAAGGATTACATCATTAGAGAAATAGATTTGGATGAGTATGTTAGAAGTGTTGTAAAGAAGAATTCCAGAGACTTTATTAACAAAAGAATATCCATCCAGCTGGAGGATACGGAGGGCATTGTATATAGTGATGGCAAGTGGCTATCCTTCATACTAAATCAAATAATAGGAAATGCCCTTAAATACTCCAAGGAAAAAGGAGGATGGGTAAAAATATATACGGAAAGAAATGAAAATAACATAGTCCTTACCATAGAAGACAATGGCATAGGCATCATAGACAAGGATATAAATAGAATTTTTGAAAAAGGCTTTACGGGACAGAACGGAAGAAAGCTTGGCAAATCTACCGGTATAGGACTTTATATCTGCAAGAAGCTCTGCAATCAGCTTGGCTTAGGCCTTAACCTCAGCTCTCAAGATGGACAAGGTACTAAGGTTAGTATTACCTTCCCCTTAAACAAAATAAACCTAATGAAATAACATTATAATTATGGGTTCACAGCTAGTGCATAGAGCATAGTCTTGTGAGCCCATAATTTTTCCTCCTAAAAAATATCTATTCTTTCAAAATTGTAACCTTAATGAAATAGAAACTCATATGTACTTATGGTAAATCACGGTATTATATACACATAGACAAGGAACAAAAAATTCTAGGAGGGATGAAAATGAAAAAAATATTAGTTCCAGCAGCGGTAGTGATTTTGGTACTTGTGAATATAACCTTAATAAAATTAAAGCTGATAGGCACTCATAGTGCATCACATTAAAATAGACAAACAATAAAAAATTCTGGGAGGAATAAAAATGAAAAAATTAATAATACCTGCAATAATATTGATTTTAGTGTTAGTAGGAGCTAACTCTGCTTATAAATATTTCTTCGGTCCAAAGATTGTGGATGGAGCTGTATCAAGAAGTATCGACAAGGATGGAAAGCCTGTAGATGAAACCAAAGTATTTGCACCAGAGGATGAGATTTACTTTTCTGCAAGAGGTAAGAGGCTCTTAGTTAAAGAAGGGAAAGTTGTATGGTACAAGGGCGAAGCTAAAAAAGCAAACCGCTTCAAGGTTCAGGAGGATGTGAAAATGAGCAGCTCCAGATATTTTGGAGCTAAGCTATCTGATCCAGAGGGCCTTGAAGAAGGGCTGTATTCAGTGGTTATCTATGCCGGTAACAGCGATTATATACAAGTTGAACTGCAGTTTGAAGTGAAGAAATAAGGAAGATAAACTGGCCTTATGTTCCTAATCGTTGGATTAATCTAGGAATTATTGTATCTCAGGGCCTGTCAGTAATAACTTCTTTCAAAATTGTAACCTTAATGAAATAGAAACTAATATGTACTTA
Organism: Alloiococcus sp. CFN-8; assembly: GCF_049943125.1. Lineage (GTDB taxonomy): Bacteria > Bacillota > Clostridia > Clostridiales > Clostridiaceae > JAEXZL01. Next base: position 1,727,209 of record NZ_CP188040.1, on the reverse strand, counting down.
TGGTAATCACGGTAATATATACACATAGACAAAGCACAAATAATTCTAGGAGGAATAAAAATGAAAAAATTAATAATACCTGCAATAATATTGATTTTAGTGTTAGTAGGAGCTAATCCTGCTTATAAATATTTCTTTGGTCCAAAGATTGTGGATGGAGCTGTCTCAAGAAGCATAGACAAGAATGGAAAGCCTGTAGATGAAACAAAAGTATTTGCACCAGAGGATGACATTTACTTTTCTGCAAGAGGTAAAAGGCTCTTAGTTAAGGAAGGCACCGTTATATGGTATAAAGGCGAAACTAAAAGAGAAAATCGATTCAAGGTTGAAGAGGATGTAAAAATGAGCAGCTCCAGATATTTCTCAGTTAAGCTATCGGATCCAGAGGGCCTTGAAGAAGGGCTATATTCTGTGGCCATCTTTGCTGGCGACAGCGATATAAAAGAAATTAGAATGCAGTTTGAAGTAAAGAAATAAGTAAACTGGGAGGAATCGAAATGGAAAATATACTAAAGGTAGAAAAAATAGAGAAGTACTACGGAAATAAGGGAAATGTAACCAAAGCCATAGATAATATAAGCTTCAGGCTGGATAAGGGAGAATTTATAGGAATTATGGGCCCCTCCGGGAGCGGTAAGACAACCTTACTTAACTGTATTTCAACCATCGATACGGTTACCACTGGCCATATCATCATAAATAATAAGGATATCACAGCTCTTAAAGCAAAGAATCTAGAGAAGTTTCGCCGGGATGAGCTGGGCTTTATCTTCCAGGACTTTAATCTTCTAGACACCCTCACAGCTTATGAGAATATAGCCTTAGCTCTTACAATACAAAATAAAAAACCTGGTGAGATAGATACCCTCATTAAAGAAGCCGCTGAAAAGCTTGAAATCAGTGATGTATTAAAGAAATATCCCTATCAGATGTCCGGAGGTCAGAAGCAAAGGGTAGCTTCTGCCAGGGCTCTGGTAACCAAGCCTTCTCTGATATTAGCTGATGAGCCTACAGGAGCCTTAGATTCAAAATCCTCAAGACTATTACTAGGCTCCTTTGAAAAGCTCAATAAGGAATTACAGGCTACAATCCTAATGGTAACCCATGACGCCTTTACTGCAAGCTATGCCCATAGAATACTATTCATAAAGGACGGAAGAATCTTCAATGAGCTTGTGAGAGGACAGGATACTAGAAAGGAATTTTTCAACAAAATAATTGAAGTTGTAACTCTACTAGGAGGCGATGCTGGAGATGTTTTCTAAAATAGCCATAAACAATGTGAAGAGAAGCTTTAAGGATTATACTATATACTTTTTGACACTGACCTTTGCCGTATGTATATTTTACAGCTTTAATTCTATTGAAGCACAAAGGGCAATCCTTGAAATAAATAAAAGCACTGCAAGCTATGTTACAATGTTAAACAACTTTATAGCAGGAGCCTCGGTATTTGTATCCTTTATATTAGGTGGGCTTATAATTTATGCAAATAACTTCTTAATCAAAAAACGTAAAAAAGAAATGGGCATATACTTAACCTTAGGCATGTCAAAGGGCAGGATTTCAAGAATATTAACCCTAGAAACCCTTATAATTGCCCTCATGTCCTTAGTAGTTGGATTGATCATCGGAGTTATTGTATCTCAAGGGCTTTCAGTAATCACTGCAAGGCTCTTAGTGGTTGATATGACAGGCTATAAGTTCATTGTATCCTTTGAAGCGATAATTAAAACTGCCTTATACTTTGGAATTATCTTTCTTCTGGTGATGGCCTTTAACCAATTTACTATTTCAAAATATAAGCTGATAGATCTCATCAGTGCTGCAAAGAAAAATGAAACAGTAAGGCTTAAAAACACCTTTGCTTCTGTAGTACTTTTTCTTATATCTATTGGAATGCTAGTAGCAGCCTACATTATAATTCTCAAAGCTGGGCTTAATACCGATGATTTTATGATTTTAGTCTCTATAGCCTTAGGAGCTTTTGGTACTCTATTATTCTTTTTCAGTCTCTCCAGCTTCTTCATCCAGGCTGTGCAGAAAAATAAAAAGCTATATTTAAAGAATTTAAATGTCTTTGTATTAAGACAGATAAACAACAAAATAACTACTAACTTTGTTTCCATGACGGTAATATGTCTTATGCTTTTCTTAACCATTACACTTTTAGTTACCATGTTTGGTTATAAAGGTACTCTTGATAAATCTATAGAGGGAAACATCTCCTTTGATGCTTCAGCGAGGCTTTATATCACCAGCGACGAGCAAAAGGTAAAGGATATGGAAGAGTTTTTAGATAAAATAGACTTTAAGCTCGAAGACTATGAAGACCATGTATTTTTCAACGAATATGACATGAGTGCTACCTTAGATGATTTAATTAATAAATATTTAAATGAAAAAGAAAAAAAGACCTTTAAGAATCAATATACAGACTCTCCTCTCTCAGCTATAAAGCTATCGGAATATAATTCAATAACAGAGCTTAAAGGACAGGCACCTGTAGAATTAGAAGATGATGAACTTTTAGTAGTATCTAACTATGGTGAAGTAGACATAAGCTATGAGAAGCTTCTAAAAAAAGGCAACAACTTAGAAGTAGAAGGAAGGGTTTATACCATTAAAAATGAATACCCTATAGAAGAAAATATAGTTACTAGTCCATCTGCTACCTATTTCTTATACTTTATAGTTCCTGATAGCTTCCAGGGAGAGCTAATCCCAGAAAAATCAAATATTAATGTAATGTTTGACGATAGCAACCAGGAGGAATCAGAAGAAAAATTCTCCAGCCTATTTACAAGACTCGCAGATGATGTATATTTCGAAGGTGACTTAACTCCAGTAACAGGATACACAGTAGAACAGACTCAGGCATCAATCTATGGCTCCTCTGCAATCCTTGTATTCGTAGGAATTTATCTAGGGATAGTGTTCCTGATATCCAGTGCCGCAGTACTAGCCATTCAGCAATTATCAGAAGCTAGTGATAGTATTCCTAGATATGGTGTTCTTAAGAAAATAGGTACTCCAGAGAGAATGATCAATAAAGCAATTCTTGTGCAGAATTTGATCTACTTTATGATACCTCTATCCTTGGCTATTATTCACTCTATAGTTGGTATAAACTTAAGCAGCGAGCTTTTTATAGCCTCAAAAGACAGCGGCTACGTAAGTTCTACTCTAATGATAGCCTCAGCACTGGTTATAATCTATGGTGGATACTTTTATGCAACCTATACAGGCTTTAAAAATATAGTGAAAAACAGCAACTAAATTAAAATAGTCACCGTCAGATTAGTAGACGGTGACTATTTTCTCTTATACAATATTACCTAAATAAATTACTGCTAAAGTTCATAAAGCCATGGACTATGGTTCCAGTGAAAATAGAATTGTACTTTTTATATAAGAAATTAAAGAACACATGCCAGCCTACAAGGATTATGAGCTGAAGTATATTCTCCGAAAAGTATTGAAAAAGTCTCATATTTACAAGACTCATCTGAAATGGTATATGCATAAGTGAAAACATGACCCCTGCAATGATAATTGCTAAAAAGTCATTTTTAATTATTCCGTATAACCTTGTTTGAATAAACCCTCTAAATATAAGCTCTTCAACAAAACCTATTATTACAAAATAATAAAATATATTATATAAAACCATATCTGCTGAAATTAATTCTCTCTTAGAAAACAAAACAGGTATAATGCCATTAAATACAAGAAAAAGACCCCCAAGGAAGCTTCCTAAGATAATTGAGTTTTTCAGCTTTTCCTTAGTGATTCCAAGTGATGATAGCTTTTGTTTCCTTAAAAGAACTATTAAAATACATACTAAGACCAATAATAAATTTACAACTACCCCTAAATATATCTGCTTTTTCAATAATATTTGTCCCATCGAGAAGTACGCAACCATGAGGAATACATAATAAACAATAGCGATTATTCCATCAATCCTTGTATAATTCCTTACCTCTTCTTTATAATGGTTGTCCACACTAAAAAAACTTCTGATTTTCCCCATAAATCCTTCCTCCAATACAAAATAAAACTGCAAATTAATTATAACACTTGATATATTTTCCAGTAAATCAATTATCATTAAGTATTTGCAATTTAAAAAGAGCAGTTGCAAAATAGCTGCCGCTGCTCTTTTAGTATTATCTTTTGAAATAATACTTTACTAAAGCTTCTTATGCTCAATTATGGTATAAGCCTCTTTCTATCCCTAGTTATTAGCGTTGCTTCTCTCACATTTTCTAAACCCAGAATTTTTGCTGTAAGTCTTTCTAGTCCAATGGCCAAGCCACCATGCTTTGGCATTCCATATTTAAATAGCTCTAGATAGCTTTCGTAGCTTGCTGGATCAAGCCCTTTGTACTGCATATTTTCAACCAGCATTTCATAGTCATGTATCCTCTGCCCTCCTGTGGTAATCTCAATACCCTTGAACAATAAGTCAAAGCTGTGTGTTCCCTCTTCTCCATAAGGCATTGTATACATGGGTCTCTTCCTTCTAGGATAATTAGTCAAAAAGATAAAATCACTATTTAGCTCTTCTTTTGCATATTTGTGTAAAAGCCTTTCTCCTTCTGGGTCTAGGTCACCATCTAGGTCCTGCTTGTTATAATTTTCTTTTAGTATATTAATTGCTTCTTGGAATTGAAGCTTTGGTATTTCACCTTTTATCTCTGGAAGCTCTACCTGAAGCAGCTCTAAATATTCACAGCCCTTGGTTTTCAACTCTTCTAATATGAATTTTAAAAGTCTTTCCTCCATCTCCATTACATCATATTCATTTTCAATGAAGCCCATTTCTAAGTCCAAGCTTACATATTCATTGAGATGCCTGTTAGTATTATGCTCCTCAGCCCTATAAGCATGACCTATTTCATATACCCTTTCAAAGCCTGCTCCCACCATCATCTGCTTATAAAATTGAGGACTTTGAGCTAGGTAGGCCTTATCCTCAAAGTATTTCACTTCAAAAACCTCAGTGCCTCCTTCTGCTCCTTCCTTCACTATCTTAGGAGTACGTATTTCAGTAAAGCCTTCACTGTTTAAAAATACTTTAAAGGCATCCACTATAATGTTCTGTACCTTGAATATACTGCTTACTTTAGTATGGCGAAGGCTCAGTACTCTATTATTAAGCATTGTATCTAGATTTACCTCTAAGGTCTCCTTGTTTATCTCGATGGGCAGCTCCTCTTTAACCTTATTTATTATCTCAAGGCTCTCCACCTGTATTTCAAATGGATTAAGTCTATTATTAGCTTCCTTAACAGTTCCAATAATAGCTACTACTGACTCTAAGGTTATTTCTGATAAATTTGTTTCACTGTTATCCACTATACACTGGACAAGCCCTGATCTATCTCTGAGGATTAAAAAGGTTATGCTCTTTAATTTCCTGATCCTGTGCACCCAGCCTTTAATACATACTCTTTCGTTTATTGCTGCCTTTAACTCACTTACTAGCTTCCTATCCATATAATAATTCCTCCTTAAAATTAATAAACCCCTTGAGTATAAAACCCAAGGGGCAAAAACATTCGCGGTACCACCCTTTTTAATAATGCTTGTCAAACTAAGGCTACACCGTGTACAAGCCTTCTTTTAATTCCTGAGAAAATATAATCTCCTAGGTATTAAAAAAGCACCCACTCCCAATAGGAGTGAATGCTGTATTCACGGTACCATCCTAATCCAACAATGTAATTAAAACATTATCATCTCTAAGCCCTATAACGGGGGAAGCCGTCCTATCCTACTAAATTTCAGATAAGCCTCTCAGGAATGTCCTTCAATATTACTTTTCTCATAGGCTCTCACCAACCCTACTCGCTTTGGATACTAGGTAGATATCTACTCTTTCCTTCATTGAATTTACTTTTAATACATTTTATTAAAAATAATTACAGTTGTCAACTGAAATTATTGAAGCTTGCATAGAAGGCTAGCATCTATGACTTAAGCTACATTACATAGCCTTCTCTACTAATACTATTGAAATCTACTGACTGCATTTTTCTCCTCACTTTAATACTTAAAATCCTCCCAGAGAACAGGAGTAGCTTGTCCATTCTTCCAATCCTCTTTTGTTATACCATAGCCAATGGCATCATATAGCTTTCCAGCTTCACCTGGCCATGCCTTTCGATGATGTGCTTCCTTAACAAAACCACACTTATGAAATACTGATCTCATAGCATAATTATCTTGCCTTGTGTAGCCTTCTAGTCTCTCCTTATCTGAGTAATTATTAAATAAATAATCAACCATCCAATTCACAGTGCTTGTTCCAATTCCCATTCCCTTGTACTTGCTGAGAATTCTTATATCAAAGAGTGGTGTACCATCTTCTAAATCATAAATTCTTACCTGTCCCACTTTTGTATCTTCATCTAAAATAACCCAAAAGGTTTTGCAGTCATCACTAGTATAATAATTATTTTCATAGCTTGCTCTAATTCTTTCCGGCTTTGGGTTTGGTGTCCCATGGAATTCCCAAGTATCTGATGTTAAAAATTCTATAAGAGCATCAATCTCATCTTTAAACTCTTGAAAATGTAATTTCATTATTTTGTTCTCCCTTTAAAATGAAAGTAAAAATAAGCACTACCCAAATAATCTCCTTCATTACTAAATGCTATAAAAATATTCTCCTTGCTGTTGCCGTATTGCTCTTCTATTGGATTTTCTATTTTAATATCCGAATTTCTCTCTATGACTCCAACCCCCTTACTCTGTTTACTATTATATTTTCACTACCTTTAACCTAATTATGTATATATCACTATATTTTACAACAGAACAATATGATTCCTGATGAAATTCATATACTATAAAACTAATTTTAAGTTATAACCTCTTTATTCCTAAGTTAATAATTAAGATTAAGTTTCTCTGTCTTGATATAGAAGTAAAAAGCAAAGAAAAAAGTGCCCCATCCTCACAAGATTAGCACTTTTTCTTAATTAAATCTCTATTTAATTCATCCAATAGCCCTAAAACAAAATAAATGTTCTAAGACTTAGCTTAGTGTTAGCGCACTAAGCTTTTCTTATTTATATTATATCAAATTTCTATAAAAAATAAACATGGTAAATTGTAAGTCTCAGCTACTCTTTATCTTTTTTCTTCTTAAGCTGTTCTTTAAACAAGCTTTTCAGCTTATCTTGTCCTGCTTTAGTTCCTATGTCTGAGCTGCTGATTTCGCCTTTATAGACTGCTTCCATGAGGCGTATGTAGGCTTCACCTAGAGCGGTAGTTATTAATCCTGCAGTGGCTCCAGATATTGATCCTCCAACTACAGTGCCAGCTCCAGGGACTAGCTTTAATAGGTTCGATACAATTGTCCTTCCTGCTATAGTTGCACCACCTGCTCCTAAGGCCGAGGAAACGAAAGCCATGATGATGCTCTTATCTACATTTAAGCCAAAGATTGAGGTAATAGTAGCTATCATGGCAACCTGAGTGGGAACCATCAGTGAGGCATCAGCAAAAGGTATTGGTGCGAAGCCTTCTCCAAAGGTGGCTAGAGTTGCTGTGGCCACGGCTTTCCGGGCACTCCTCCGCTTTTGCTCTAGGGAAGCTATCTGAACGTTTTGTAGTGTATCCTTTAGCTCATCAGGGAGGACCTCACTCATTACAGAAATCAAATTATCTAAGCCATGGGCCTTCTGAACATAATCTTCATCTATCTCATAGTCCTCAGCTAGTACAGGAACTACCTGAACTACATCCAGGTTTTCATTGAGAACTATATTCTGCATTTCCTTTGCCTTTTTCTTAGAAAAGGACTGGGTTAAAATAATTATAACTGGAACCTGAGTTAATTTATTTTCCTCAGCAAAGTCCCTCAGCCAGTCAATCTCGTACTGTTCTATCCTATTAGAAGCAGTATTTATGCAATACCATATACAGTGAATGGCCTCATTAATATCCTTGGAAGCCACACCCTTCCTTATGGTATCTATAATCTCCTTCTTCACTTCACTCTGAGCCTCTTTTCCCAGCTCAAGGCCTCGAGTATCATATATACTTAAAGGGAAGTCCTTTTTACTGATCTTTCTCATATGCATGGTTACAGGCTTACCAATTCCTGTTTCCACTAGCTTTTCTCTAAAAACACTATTTATCAGTGTGCTTTTACCCACACCAGTCTTACCAGCAACAACGATGTTTAGGGTCTTTAAATTTCTTATTTTTTCATTGATTGCTTTGATACAGTCCTGAGCAATCTTCTCTGTATTTATCTCCATAATTCTGCACCCCTTTTATACTTTTTTATAAACAACATTCTCAATAAAAATTTTTATCTCTGTACTAATTTTATCAAATACAACTTTCTCAAGCAATGAACAGCTCCCTAAGGTATCCTATGGTCAATAGGTAATTCTTTTAGCTTAATCATTATAAATCTTTATCTAGGATTAAGAAGCCTCCACAAGGGTTAAAGTCTGAAACATCTCCGGGGTGCTAAGGGTCTATATAAATTTGACTCCTAAATATAAAAGTAGACTAGCCTATTTTCTAAGGAGGCTAGTCCATATTATTATTTCTGAAATTAATAAAGCTATAGCTTTCTTGCCCTATTCTTCAATTGGCTCTAGGTGTGCTTGGAAATGTCTAAGTATTGGTGGCTCCCAGGTGATTTTATAGCCGCGCTTAATTTCATGGGCACGCTCTTTAATTGCTATTAAAGCATCAGCCATAACATCTATATGAGCTTGAGTGTAGACTCTTCTTGGTATGGCAAGCCTTGTAAATTCAAAATCTGCATGGAGCTGCTCACCGGTATCAGGATCATTACCAAGCATATAGGAGCCAATATCACAGGTTCTGATTCCAGCCTCCTTGTAAAGCTCTATAGCTAGAACCTGAGCAGGAAACTCGTAATAAGGAATATGAGGGAACATAGCCTTGGCATCTACAAAGACTCCATGACCCCCAACAGGAGCTTGATACACAATACCTGCGTCATCTAGACGTGATGCTAAATACTCCACCTGTCCTATACGATATCTTAAATAATCCTCATTAAGACCTTCCTCAAGACCAATAGCCAGCGCCTCTAAATCACGACCAGCTAGTCCTCCATATGTGATGAAGCCCTCATAGCTTATGCAGTTAGCTTTAATCTTGATAACCAGTTCTTCATTCTTCACTGGATCCTTGACACCAATCATACCACCCATATTAACAATAGTATCCTTTTTAGCAGACATGGTGAACATATCACCATAGGAGAACATTTTATTGATGATTTCTTTTATTGTCATATCCCTGCATTCTTCTTCGTCTCTTTTAATAAAGAAGGCATTTTCAGCATAACGCGCTGCATCAATATTTAATGGGATGTTGTATTTCTTACAAACCTCAGCAGTATCACGGATATTCTTCAAGGAAACAGGTTGTCCACCTGCTGAATTGTTTGTAACTGTCATTACTACTAAGCCTACATTTTCAGGACCTTTTTCTAGGATTATCTCTTCAAGATGCTTTACATCCATATTCCCCTTAAACTTGCATCGGCGGCTTGGATCCTTAGCCTCTTCCACTACACAGTCTATTGCCCTGGCTCCTGCCAGCTCAACATGAGCCCTTGTGGTATCAAAGAACATATTAGAAATAGCATATTGTCCTTCATGAAGAAAGGCTGGAAATAAAACCTTCTCTGCAGCACGACCTTGATGTACAGGCTGTATATAGTCATATCCAAATATATCCCTAGCTGTATTAACAAGTCGATAATAGCTTCGTGCACCGGCATAGGCTTCATCACCATTCATGATGCCTGCCCATTGCTCAGAGCTCATTGCATTTGTACCCGAATCCGTAAGAAGGTCAATGTATACGTCTTCACCCTTAAGATTAAAAAGATTGTACTTGGCTTCCTTTATCTTTTCCTTACGCTCTTCCTCTGTGGTCATTTTAATAGTTTCAACCATCTTGATTCTAAATGGCTCAGGAATATATTTAATTGCCATAATGAAACCTCCATTTTTAATTTATTCCAAAATTATCCTTACTAAATAATTTTATTACTGTTAAAAATAATTGTCAATATTAGGAATATTTTGAGAACATCCTCACTTTTATCTATGAAAAATAGAAAATAAACAAAAAAAGACTGCCTGGTAAAAGGCAGCTTATCTAAAACTCTTTATTCATTGGACAAGCAAAGCTCAGCAGAAAGTTCACTCATAGGGCCTATAGGCACGTAAAGATCTGCTACAAGCTGTCCATTATCGTAATAATAATATTCAATGTCGTCAGTATTTTTATGATTATAGCCCTCTTCATTAAGCCATACTGAATAGATGTAGCCCCAGGTTTTTTGTACACTTTCTGTTATTGGCCCAATAACCTTAAAAACTGCATAAAGGGAGGGCTCTAATCTATACACCACCATGTCCTCAGGAATATTCTCTATGGTATTAACCTCGTGGCCTATCATATAATCAAAGCTCTCGCCTTGTGAAAATATGCAGATACCCATACCTTCATCATTATTTTTACGTCCTATTATCTTCTCTTTTTCCTTATCACCATGCCATCTCTGCCACAGCAGCGGTATATCTTGAAGATTGCTGCCATCAGCCTTGACCCTCCACTTCTTACCTACTACATTCCTTTCAGGAAGCTTCAAATATGAAGGCTTCAATCCTTCCTTATTTAATTTTAATCGAAACAGCATATACTCAAGGTTTATTGGCTCTCTTATAAAATAAAGCAATTTATCTCTTTTCACCTCTGAAGGTGCTCTTCCATAAACCTTTTCAAAGGCTCTGGTGAAGGCTTCTCTTGATTCATAACCATATTTTATGCCAATATCCAGGATAGACTTATCTGTATATACTAGCTCCTTTGCTGCCTCTGTAAATCTTCTCTTTCTCACATAGTCCTTGAGGGAATCCCCTATAACACCCTTAAAAATACGGTGAAAATGATAAAGAGAATAGCCAGCTTCCTTGGCTATAACAGATAAATCCATATCCTCCTGTAGATTATTTTCAATATAATTTAATGCCTTTTCCATAGACTTGATATAGGACATATTCATCACCTTATTCTAAGCTATTGATAACCTTGGCAAAATCTTCTGGTACTTTAATACCTTCATCTCCCTGAACAAAGCTCCATAAAGACTTAAAGTCACTATTAGAGTTCAGGACAAGCTCAGATAGCTTATCCATTACCTCATAATCTTTTTCTGTCCATTCTTCTATTGGCTTGCTTTTATAGCCTTCCCACATATCCCAGGGCTGCATGGGAAGCTTTAATAATGAATTGGCATCCAGGATGAGATTGCACCTTAAATAATCATAGCCCCACCATTTAAAAATACCAAATAACTGAGGATTAGCTAAGCCTTCACGGCAGAGCTTCCAGGCTCTTGGCCCTGTTATAAAATACTCTTCTGGTACATCCAATGGATCAAAAGTCAGCTTCAAAGCTCTTTTCTGAAGCTCGTCCATCTGTGCGTCTACCATAATCCACTGCTGCTTGTCATGATTCCAATATTCAAGAACCCAATGGTCCATATACTTACCTCGATCAAAATAAGTGGCAAAGCCACATCTTGCCCTAGCTGGTATGCCCGCCTCTCTACAAAGAGCAACAGCAGCTACAGAAAAGTCACGACAAATTCCTATGATCTTATTTCCACTTGTCTTTTTCTCTGATACATGGGTATATCCAAGTTTATTTAAGATTTTAAGCTTATCCTCAAAGCTTCGTATAAAGGGCTCCTTCTTCCACTCTTCACTAAGCTTTACTCCATAAGCCTCGGTCCAGTGCTGATGGAGTAGTATATTTTGAACATAGTCTACAATTACATTTATATCTCTTGGTATATTGGTAACCATAGCTTTCATGGTTTTAATTTCTGTCATGATGTCATGGTCTCTATATAAGTTAATATTGTTTTCAATCATAATAATCACTCCTATCATTATGCTCGGCATAAGGGATTATTGTCCATTTATTGCAATTATACTATCTAATAGATAATGATGAGTGATATTTTGTGCTATTATTAGAAATCTATATTAAACATATAAATTCTTAGAGAGCTCCCGCAGCTTAGCTTCATCAAGTACATATATCTTTTTATTCTCGTACTTTATAATTTCTTTTTCTTCAAGCTCCTTTATGGTTCTATTTAAATGTCTATAGGTTGTCCCCAAAAATTGAGAAATTTGCAGCAGCGAGGAGGTAATATCTATATAACCCTTATCTCCCAGGCAATCAACTAAGTAGCTGGATAATCTATTTATAAGGGGATACACAAAATTATAAGAGCTGTTATTTATAGTAGCATGCAGCTTTTCACTTAAGGTATCAACTAAATGGCGGAGAAACTGAGGATTATCCATATAAGCTTTTCTTAAGATATCTGAAGAAATAGCTATTAAATAGGTGTCCTCCATGGCTTCAATATCGCAAGTAATGGGCCGATTCTTTAAAAGCTCTAAATCTCCAATGGTGTTGAAGGGCCTATAAACCTTTAAAATCATTGCTTTTCCATTCTCAAAAAGATATGAAATTCTAACCCTGCCCTCCACAAGCAAATAATAGTATTCTAGATTACTTTCTGCTATAAAGATGCTTTCATTCTTTTCATAGTAGTGAAGCTCCATAATCTTAATTAAATCCTCATGAAAGATTTCTTCTATATTATGTTTATCAATATAAGCTTTTAAAAGCTTATTATCTAAAATTCTTTTCATAAATCCTCCTTAACATGACATAGGTCACGTCTGAATCATTATCAATATATTATTCTATTAGTAAATAATTGTAAAGAAAGAAGTGATTCATAGATGTATAAAAAGCTTTCACTTATAAATGGAGTTATCCTAGCCATAATGGTATTCTTCAATGGAATGCTCACAGGTATAATAGGGCCCTACAGAAGTACACTTATATATTATTCCCTAGGACTTATCCTGATTATTGGAATTTCTAGGGTAAAGAAATTTAAACTTTTAAGCTTAAGGAAGCTACCAATAATATTTCTTATCCCAGGGATATTGAATCTCGTAACTATACTTTTAAACAACTTTACCATACCTAATATAGGAGTAACCATGGCAAGCTCATTGTCCCTATTTGGTCAGCTTATTATGTCCAGCCTCGTAGATCACTTTGGACTCTTTGGTATGCCTATTCATAGAATAAGAAAACAGAAATTACTAGGCCTTTCTGTAATTTCTCTCGGTATTGCATCAATGATAATTTTATAGGAGGTAATATTATGTATATAATACTTTCACTTTTAGCAGGAGTTTCAATAGTTATAAACATGATAATAGGCGGAAAGGTCTCACAAAGGGAAGGGATGATAAATGGAGTTTATATAAATTATTTAGTAGCCGCTGTAGCTTCCCTTATACTTAGTGCCGTAATGATAGGATTCACTCCTGATTACAGCTCTTTAAGAGGAATCCCTCTCCCCTACTTTTTAGGAGGCTTCATCGGTGTTTTAACAACCTACTTGGCTAATCTAGTAGTTTCTAAGTTGCCAGCGGTATATATAGTGCTCCTCCGTTTTATCGGTCAAATACTTACCAGTGCTATTATAGACTATGTATATTTTGAGGTCCTATCTCCTGGAAAGATAATTGGAGGGGTTCTGTTTATAATTGGGCTTATAATTAACGTAAAGATTGATGAGAAGGAAAAGGAAGAAAATCTTAGGCTAATTGAAGAGGTATAAAAATTTGATGCTCTGGAGGTAATTCTCTAGAGCATCCTTTTTTAAAAATAGTATACATATTAATCCCACTGCCCAGGAAAATTAAGCTTCCTTAGTGGTGGGAACTTCTTATTATATTCCTCTACCTCTCCCATTGGAATACTATGAAAAACCTCGGCATCATGAAACTTTCCTTTTATGCCTTTCATGCTCCCTTCTGCTAACTCAATACCCATGAAGGCATCAAAATTAGTACCATCAGCGGTGGTAATATTGAAGTTATCGCAGGTCTTAAAGCCTAATCTGGGATAATAATCTGGTTCACCAAATATAACAATCACTTTATAGCCTCTATCTGCCGCTAGCTTCATGGTTTCCTTTAATAGCAGCTTTCCAACTCCACATCCCTGCCATTTAGGCTCTACACAGAGGGGACCGAAGGTTATAACCTCATGAACATCGGTTCCGTCCACTACTTTTGACTTTGAATACATTATGCAACCTATAACCTCTCCATCCTTTACCGCTATTCTGCTGAGCTCTGAAAGATAATCTTTATCTGTGCGCAGTTTATGGACAAGGTAATGCTCTGTGCATCCAGGGACAAACTTATTCCAGAAGGCATGCTGTGTCATCAGCTCTACCTGATAATAATCATCCTCTGTTTCTCTTCTAATTTCTATTTCCTCAAGCTTTAGATTCTTCTTTTCTTCTGGGAACCATCCGAGCTCTAGTCTTACTTCCTTCCTCTGCAGGTCATTGTTCTTATAGCAGCAGGTGTCCATGCCAATCAAGGTAAAGCCTTCATTAAGATAGAAATCCACTGCATTAACATTGCAGGATTGGGTTTCTAATATAATTGCACGACGACGTTCCCTTCTTGCCTGCCCCTTGGCCACCTCAATTAGTGCATGTCCTATTCCTTGTTTTTGATATTCCTCTGCTACCCAAAGCTCTGTAATTCTCAAACGATTTGACCACAATTCTTGATCTGTTTCAATGGCCGCAACTAGCTTCTCATCAATCACTACTCCCCAAGCATAAGCATTCTCCCAATGATCTTTATACAGCTTATCAGGAAAATCATATTCTTCTGGTGTATGAGTTACTGGCTCTTGAAAGTTTTTCTTTTCTATATCAATGGCAAAGCCCCTATCTGTCTTATTTATGGTAACATCGTAGTACTTATCTGTGGTATATCCTATGGGAAGTATAGTATCCTTCCACTTGTCTTTTGATAAATGAATTATCTCATATGTCATCAGTTTCACTCCTATCTACTTTTTAGCAGAAATATCTACTGAAATTATATTTTTATTTTCTCAAAATCTTATCCATTGCTTTTCCTTTGGCTAACTCATCGATGAGTTTATCTAAGTAGCGGACTTCCTTCATGGTTGGCTCTTTGATATCCTCTATTCGCACACCACAGATTACACCTTTAATCAAATTTCTCAAGAGATTTAGCCTTGGTGCTTCCTCAAAGAAGGTCTGAAAATCCACTTCTCTTTCCAGCTGAGCTTCAAGCTCTTCCTCACTATAGCCTGTGAGCCAGCAGATGATTTCATCTACTTCTGCTTTTGTACGCTCTTTTCTCTCTGCCTTCTTAACATATAGTGGGTAAACCTTTGCTATGCTCATTGTATTAATATTATTCCTCACTATAAGATACCCTCCCTTATATGGTTTTCTCTTTACTGTTTTCACTTCCATAGCTTAATTATCTTCTTTTAATACCAAAAGCTTTATGATATATACATAAATATATCTGCTGATATTAAATTAAAAATGAGTATTACTGATAATATCTTTTATATATTTCTTTCTGAATCTCTTTAGTCATTGTCCAAACATTACAGTCTTGATTTGCTAATAATACCAAAGTAATATCCTTTTCTGGATAATATGAGAACTTAGCAGATACTCCATCATTTTGTCCATCTTTATATATACAAAATGGTCTATCGGTATCTTTTAATAGTAAAAATTCAAAAGCATAACCATTTGTTTTGTATAATCCAGGAATCTCATACCATTCTTCCTCCTGTATAAACTCACAATGTGGGGTTAGCAATATATTTGAAAATTTATCATTCAAAAGCAAGTGATTTTTAATTGCTGAAATAAACTTGTTAATGTCCTCTGCCGTAGTATATGCTCCCCCATCTGGTGTTCCTTGTGGAGGATAACAGTAAATATTCTTTTTGTACCCTATAGTTTTTCCACTTTCATTCCTGATACTTTTATATCCCTCTGCGGTATTTTCATTAATTCCATCCATTGAAAAAAAACCAGAGTTTTTCATATCTGCTTTTCTAAAAATATTTATGTGGACATAGCCTCTATAATTCATACCAGTTATTTTCTCAACAGCTAGTCCCAAAAGAACATAAGAACAATTGCAATATCTAACACTTGTTCCTGCTTTAAAATTCGGTTTTTTATAAGCAAAGTTTTTCAGGAAGTCCCTACATTCTCTAATTGCATAATTAGGCTTGTCTATAAACAGAGCTGAATATTCCTCTCCAGCTTCCTCATCAGCATCATCGGCTATTCCAGAGGTATGATTTAAAAGTTGCTCTATAGTAACATCTGCCGGTATTTCTGTCCCTGATAAATCTATTATATCTACAATTTTATCTTCAAAGTTAAGTTTATTTTGCTGAATAAGCTGAAGTATAGCTACAGCTGTAAATAGCTTTGTAATAGATGCAGTATCAAATTTTGTATCGATACTATTAGGTATTTTAAATGCCCTGTTGGCATATCCATAGGCTTTTTCAAAGACCGTTTCACCTTTTACTTTAAGCATGCAAACACCACTGAAATTGCTACTTTCTGCCCATTGATTACATATATTCTCAATGAAATCCTTCATGATGAACATCCTTTCAAAAGCGAAGATTATTTTTCTTTTTCTAATTGTATATAAAAGTGTTTATCCATCTACCATGTCCTTAATCTGCACACACACCTCGTCCAAATCAGTTTGTCCTGACACCACATGGATACTATGTTCCTCTCCATCAAAGCAGCCATGTTTTCTTTCCAGCATTGCAGCTACTGGAGCTGGTAGATTGCCATGCATCCTCTTAGCAAATCGCTCCTTTATGGTATCTAAATCTGCCGTAACCAAAACACGGAGAGCACCCTCTGGAAGAAGTGGCAGATGTTCCTTTTCTGAAATTACATAGATTATATGATTTCCTGAAACGGCTTCATTTAGCTTCGTCTGAAATGCTATCCTTGCAGCAGCCTCATTTTTAGCTAAACGAAGATATTCCTTGCCTGTATATAATTCTGCTTTCAACGGTTCTTTGAGCTTCTCAGCCAGTGTTGACTTACCCACACAGCTTTCTCCAAATATTCCGATTACCATATTATTTTCCTCCCATTAATAGTGCTATTTATAAAGTAAATTAATCATATAGCCTTGCATAAATAAAGGTATCCTTCCAAATTGGCTGATCATTATCATCTCTCCAGAAAAAAACACTCTTTCTTAAGTGACCTTCACGAATAAAGCCCATTTTCTCTAACAGCTCCCAAGAATTTTTGTTTTTAGGATCGCACTTAGCATATATTCTATGGATTCCACTATTAAAAGCTAATTCAATCAGCCTTTCACAGCTCTCTTTTGCATATCCCTTCTTCCAATAGCTTTCGTTAAAAACATAGCCTATCTCCACAGCATTAAAATCTCTTTTTCCCAAATATATATTGCCTATCATTTTATTGGAAGCCTTCAATTGAACAGCTATCATTTCATCTGTGGATATTCTCCATTCCAATTCGCTTTTTACTTCGTCAATAGTCATTGTCTTATAAGGCTCAAATTCTACAACCTTAGGATTTGACAGGTATTCATATAAATCCTGTAAATCCTCTTCTATATACCTTCTCAGAATCAGTCTATCAGTTTCTGTAATTACTACATTATCTCTCATGATATATCTCCCTAAAATTCTCATTTATCTTTGTTGCAATGTAAACCTCTTAGTTTTTCTGAAGATATATCCAATATCGCTTCATCTTGATATCATCAACAGAAATTTCTTTTTCAAAAACTCCTCCATTGGCAATAATGGTCTTTTCGCTGGCTATATTAATAGAATCACAGGTAATCATAACCTTGCTTAAGCCATGATTTTTGCAGCTTTGTAGCACTTGTCTTAGCATTTCCTTTCCGTATCCTTTTCTTCTTTCATCAGGGCGTACGGAGTATCCGATATGGCCACCCCAAACACTTAAAACAGGATGATCTATATGATGTCTGAAATCAATCATTCCTACAATTTTATTATCAGACAAGCGAACTGCAACATAGACATTAGATGGCACCTTATCCTTTGGACAAGTTTCTATTGATTCCAGCATGGAGACATCCTTTATCCATTCCTCAACAGATAAATAACTGTCCAAGTTATAGCAACCTGCAAAGCTGTCTTCATCCTGTGAAGCTAATATCTCCTCACGAAACTTCAGTATATCCCCAGCATATTCAATTGTTGGTTTCATTAACTTAATTTCAGACATCATTACACCTCTTTCTTTAAATGCTTATGCAAAATAGTCACTTATTCCTAATAACTTGCTAGTACTGTCCCATAAGTCCCTTCTTCTTAGCTACCTTAATACATCCTTTGAAGAAGAATAAGCCTATAGAAAAATATATTAATGAATTTGCTATCATAAACAGGTAATCTGTTAGAGATAAATCAACAAGAGATATCTTCCCCAGGATAATTCCATATACACTGATAACGGAAGGTCTGAAGGGAATTATAAAATTACTGATAATCTCATTTCCTATTTCTGTGGGGAATATGAGAGCAATTAGAAAGTACTGGACCATATTGAGGATAGCATTGATTCTTTTAAAGATAATAGCCAGTCCACCAAATATCATACCTATTCCTATGATACTGAATACCCCAAGAAATATCGGTGCTGTCACAGCTAGGATATTCCCCTCAAGCCTCTTATCCCTGCAAAATATCTGAGGTTTTCCACGGGGGTTAGCCTCCAGTAAAGATTTCTCGTACCTTCAAAGAGGGCAGATATATGCTTTATCTGTTTTCTGTTACTTTCTCCCAGAAGCTTGATTTCCCCTTCCTCAGGAATTATCAAATTACAGATACTTTTTATCGTGGTAGTTTTTCCCGAGCCGTTTGAACCAAGAATGGCAGTAATCCTCCCCTTCTTAACCTGAAAGCTTACCCCTTTCAAGGCCTGTACTTTTCCATAGCTCTTTTTAAGATTAGAAACTTCTATCGCGTACAATCCAATCCCTCCACTAGTTTGTAATCTTCTTATTCATAATTTTACAGCAATTCAGTTGCATTTTCTAAATTATACCATATAATGGTTTTTTAGTGATTGTTTAAAGCATAGCTTTAAAAACTTTTTATCACGAGAGCACATGCTGATTATGAAATAAGTAATAAGTCATAAGTCATAACTCATGTGCCAGTCACCATTTCATATAATTATCTAATTAAATTTATATGTTATCCTGTTGACACTAGAAAATTACAAGTATACACTTACATTAATTGTAATATATGTAAATATATTTTATAGCATCTACTATTATCCATGATAAAAACATTATAATAAAAGCATATATTCAAAAGTATGGAATTGGGGGTTGTAAATGAAAATTATAGTTTTAAATGGGAGTCCTAAAGGAGAAATCAGCATTACTATGCAGTATATAAACTATATTCAAAAAAAGTTTAAACACCATGAGCTAAAAACATTTAACATTGCACAAAGGATTAATCAAATAGAAAAAGATACAGAAGCTTTTGATGAAATAATCAAAGAAATTCAGTTAAGTGACGGAATTATATGGGCCTTCCCTCTTTATGTTTGTACAGTTCATTCTAGCTATCAAAGGTTTATTGAACTGATTTTTGAAAGGAATGCTGAATATGCTTTTAGCGAGAAGTATACATCTGTTCTTACCACATCAATTCACTTTTTTGATAATACTGCAGTAAATTACATGAACTCTATCTGTGATGATTTAAATATGAATTATGTGGATTGTTTTACTCCAGAAATGTATGACCTAGAAAAGGAAGCTATGAGGAAAAATTTATTACAATTTGCTCAAAACCTTTTTGATGCAATAGAAAATAAAATACTTACTTCAAAAAACTACAGCCCAGTAAGGTATTTTAAAAAAGAATATGCTCCTGAAGCTAGCTTTGATAAAATAGATTCTTCAAACAAAAAAGTAGTTTTAGTAGCGGATTCTTTAGAAGATATTAATTTAAAAAATATGATTGATAAGTTCACAACCTCTTTTTCTACAGCTATAGAAGTAGTTAACCTTCAGGATTTAACTATAAAGGGTGGCTGCTTGGGTTGTCTAAAATGTGGTTATAACTATGAGTGTGCTTATACGGATAAGGATGATTTTATAAACTTTTATAATAGCAAATTAAAGACAGCGGATATCATAGTGTTTGCTGGTGCCATTAAGTACCGGTATTTATCTTATGCATGGAAGAGATTCTTAGACAGAGCATTTTTTAATACTCATACCCCCATGCTTTCTGATAAGCAAATTGGCTTTATTATCTCTGGTCCCTTAATGCAAATACCTAATTTAAGACAAATACTAGAATCTTATGTTCAATTTCAGGGAGCTAATTTAGTTGGCTTCGTTACAGATGAGTATGATTCAAATATAGAAATAGATAAACAGCTCTATGCTTTTTCCCATAACCTTATTAAATTCTCAACCACTAATTACAAAAAGCCTTTTAATTTTCTTGGTATCGCTGGCATGAAATTATTTAGAGATGAAGTATGGGGAAACCTGCGTTTTCCATTTGTCGCTGATCATAAAGCTTATAAAGCACTTAATATGTATGATTTCCCACAGAGGAATTATAAAGCCAGAATAAAAAATATTATACTTATTCTCATGTGCAAAATTCCAAAAGTAAGAAAAGAAATTTATTCTGAGCAAATAAAGCCCTCTATGATTTTATCCTTAAAGAAAATAGTAGATGACCCAGCCACTTAATTAAATCGGTCTTAATGAGATATGCTCCCTTCATGATTAACAGTGTTTATTATTTCACTGTCTCTCATAAAGGGAGCATATCATTTTTTGTGTCTATCCTGAGTTTTTATTTTACATATTAACTTATGTTTAATTATTCTATTGCTTTTTTATACTAGCTTAACGGTTAGCTTGTCTCCGTTAAATTCCACATACTTTTCTGTATTATTATACTTAAGTACAAATCCTTTATATTCCTTTTCATAGCCCTTGTTAGGGAGCTCCGCTGTAAAAATACCTTCAGAATTTATAGTGAATAAATATTCATTATACTTTCCATCCTTATAGTCAAAGGATTCTCCATCATCTTGATAATGCTTGTACTTTCCTTCACCTAAATATATATCCAGTATCAAGGTATCTATTTCTTTATCACCAACATAGCTCTGCTTAGGGTAGTTCGGAATAATGCTTCCAGCCTTAATATATATTGGACACACATCTAATGGAGCTTCTTTCACATAGTAGCTTCCACCCTTCTTTTCTTCTTTTGTCCAATAATCAATCCATAAGCCCTCAGGTAGGTATATCAGTTTTTGTGTATCACCTTGATTTACTACAGGAGCTACCAGGATATTTTCTCCCAGGAGGAATTCATCATTTCTATCCCTTAAATTCTGATCCTTTTCATAATGTAAAATTAACGGTCTCATAACAGGAAGACCAGTGGTTTCTCCCTTAAAGAATAGATCATAAAAATATGGAAGAAGCTCATATCTAAGCTGTACATACTTACGATAGATATTCATTATTTCTTCCCCAAACTGCCAGGGCTCCTGACGGATTGTCCCCATGCAGGAATGGTTACGGAACAATGGAGAGAAGCAGCCAACCTGTACCCATCTGGCTAAAAGCTCAGGAGTAGTATCAGAGCCAAAGCCACCTACATCTGTGCCTACATAAGACATGCCGCTTAAGCCTAGATTGCACAGCTGAGGAATGGCCATCTGTAAATGTGCCCAAATACTATGATTATCTCCAGTCCAGGCCGTTGAATATTTTTGTGAGCCACTATAGCAGGCCCTTGTTATAACAAAAGGTCTTTTCTTGTCATTTTCCTTCAAGCCCTCATAGGTGGCCTTTGACATTAAATGTCCATATACATTATGCATCTTGCTATGGGTAGCCCTTAGCTCCTCATCATAGAACACCACATCCTGAGGGAGCTCCCCCCTAAAGCTAGCTGGCTCATTCATATCATTCCATACACCTCTAACTCCCATATCCAGTAAATACCTTTGATTATTGGCCCACCAAGATCGAACCTCAGGCTTGCCAAAATCCGGATAAACCGAATCTCCTGGCCAAACAGCATTAACATAGATTTCTCCCTCTGGGGTTGTGGCAAAGCAGCCCTTTTCTACTCCTTCATCATATATATGATAGCCTTCTTGAAGCTTTACACCTGGATCTATAATGGTGACTATTTTAAAGCCATCCTTCTTTAGGTCTCCAATCATCTTCTTTGGATCTTCATACCTTTCCTTATTCCAGGTAAAGACCTTAAACTCATCCATGTAGTCAATATCTAGATGAATAGTATCACAAGGTATATCATTATCCCTAAACTTCTTGGCTATCTGTCTTACTTCTTTTTCTGACTTATAGCCCCAGCGCGACTGATGATGACCTAAGGTCCAGAGCTGAGGGACAGGCACCGTCCCTGTAAGATAGGTGTAGCCAGTAACTATGTCCGTCATTTTGTCTCCAGCTATGAAGTAATAATCTAAATTTCCATTATCACAGCCAAAATAATAATATTTGCTGCTTTCCTTCCCCATATCAAAATAAGAACGATAGGTGTTGTCAAAGAATATTCCATATACGCTATCTTTCTTTAGGGTGATGAAGAATGGTATTGATTTATACAGTGCCTTAAAGCTGTCAACTTGAGGCGCCGGATTATCGGTATTCCACATTTCATAAACATAATTTCTTTTGTTCAAGAAGCCTGTCTTATCACCAAGAGCATAAAAGGCTTCGTCTCCCTCTAGCTCCTTTAAAATCTGAATGCTATAATCCTCAGGAGCATCCTCTACCTCATGTCCTTCCCCAGCCATCAACTCTGCATCCTCTTCTGTAAGTACAATGCCCCTCTGCCTTCTTCCTCTGTAGTCCTTACATAAGACCTTACCATCCTTATCATAAAAGTCCACCTTAAACTCATCATAAACCTTTACAGTTACCTTTGAGGTGGTGATTACAATACAGTCCTCTTCTCTTTCCACATGGTATGAAACCTGCTTCTTTTGAAAATTTTCTATTGCCTTAGAGCGATGCTCCTGTGTTTCTAATGCTGCAAATATATTTACAATAGACTCGTTGATTATTTCAACTTGTCCACTTCTTTTCTCAAATTTAATTTCTACTATCTGATTATTTACTTTGTAATCTGTAATTCTTCCAAACATACTTAGTCCCCCCACTTATTGCTTTGTTTATTTTATAAAAGCTCTATAGCTTAATCCTTTACAGTTACTCTATTATTACATCAGTACAGACATCTACGCAGCTTTTATACAGCATATTGATTAAGCTATCTACGAACAATAATCTCATACTTTCCCTTTAATGTAAAATCATAGATTGTCTTATTCCTACGAAATAATCATAGTTTTAATCCAAATTTATATCCGCTATAGAAATTTAATATTAATAAAGCATTGTATACATAATAGCTATATGGTATATTATGGATAAAGCTTAATGTAAATATTTGGGTGAAAGGAGTGATTTGTTTTTATGCAAAAGTTATATGAGGTGATTTTAAAATAATTGCATATTGGTCCAAAGGACTTTATAAGCACTTAGTGTAATGCTTATTTCCTATGCCCTTTGAACAACTTTCATTTAACCTTTCAGCCTTAATAGTTTGTGCTAGAATTCACGGTATAGGTTATCGTGTATTTTTTATGTCCAAATATTTAGAATGCCACAGTAGGTTAAACTTGCTGTGGTATTTTTATGTTCTTTTTTAAATAACTTTAACAAATGAATTTTTGCGAGTTTTAATTCACTCAGAACTTCATATAGCTTTATCTGAAACTCAAATTAAGCTTAAAAATTTAATTAAGCTAAAATTTAGCTTAGTACAGAGAAGGAGACTTTATGAGTTTAGAAAAGTTAGGTTGGAACACGTATTTTCAAGATAATTTTATTCCTTATTCAAACAATGGATTCGTTGCAGCAAGAGTAATAACTCAGTATAAAGGGAACTATATTGTTCGCTCAGAAAAAGGTGACTTTAACAGTAAACTAAGTGGCAAATTTATGTATAATGCAGATATAAAAAAGGACTATCCTGCCGTTGGTGACTGGGTGGCAATAAAAATAATTAGTGATACTGAAGCTATTATATACGCCATATTACCTAGAAAGAGTTATTTTGCCCGTAAACTTGCGATATCCGGTGGAAGAAAAATTAAAAATGGCATCATCGTAGGTGGTAATATTGAAGAACAAATTATCGGCTCAAATATAGATACTGCATTTATTGTAAGCGGTCTTGATAATAATTTTAATATATGCAGAATCGAGAGATATATAACTCTGGTTCGTAGTAGCGGTGCAAATCCAATAATACTGTTAAACAAATGTGATCTATGCAATAATATATCTCATTATTTAAATGAGATATATTCCATTGCTACGGATATAGACGTTTATTCTATAAGTGTCTTAAAGAATATAAATATGGATATCTTTGATAAATTTTTATGTAGTGGAAAAACAGTTGTATTTCTTGGCTCTTCAGGAGTAGGCAAGTCTACTATTGTTAATTTTCTTTTCGGTGATGAAAAACAAAAGACCAATGCTGCAAGCAGCTCTAACGGTAAAGGCAGACACACTACCACAAGCAGTCAGCTTGTATCTCATAGTTCAGGATGCTCAGTTATAGACACTCCAGGTATTAGAGAACTGCAGTTATGGGCTGACGAAGGCATTCTTTCAGAAAGCTTTCAGGAGATCTACTCTTTAATAGACAAATGTAAATATAGTAATTGTAACCATGATAAAGAAGCTGGCTGTGCGGTTAAAGATGCAATTGAAGACGGAACATTAACTATTGAAAGATTTAACAGCTATAAAAGCCAGCTTAAAGAACTAAAAATCCTTCAAGATAATAAAAAATCCTATTCCAACAACAGGATATACAATCATCATAAAAGAAATATGAAAAGAGGTTAAACTGAATGTTAAAATTAAAGCATTTATTTGATAATAAAGATTTAGCCCTTATGATACTCAAGAATTGGGAGTACGATTGTGATGATCTTAATCTATTAAAATATTTTAGGATTTCTTCAAATGCGGTTTATTGGTGTAAAAATCAAGGTACTACTTTTTTTCTTAGATTCTCACCTGCTGAGGAAAAGACTAAAGAAGGGATACTTGCTGAACTTGAATTCTTAAGTTATCTAAGAAACAACGGCTATCCTGCAGTAGAAACTATCCCCTCCAAGTCCGGCAAGGAGCTTGAAGTAGTAAACACACCTTGGGGGACATTTTATGCCGTTGCCTTTAAAAGTGCACCCGGTAAACAAGTAACAAAGCTACCTTTAACAAAGGACATAATCTTCGGCTTAGGAAGTGCTTTAGGAAAACTCCATAAGCTCAGCAGTACTTTTAACCCAATTGGAGACAAACGAAGAGATTGGAAAGAGATTATGGACTGGATAGAAAATGTACTATTAACCTATCCCGAGGAAACTCTTGCAAAAGGTGAATTATCTATGATTAGATGCTATTTTTCAAAGCTTTCAGCTACAAAAGAAAATTTTGGTCTCATTCATTTTGACTTTGAAGTTGACAACGTATTTTATAACGAAGCCACAAAAACTTATACTCCAATAGACTTTGACGATTTGATGTATCATTGGTATGCACTGGACATAGTGCAATCATTAGATAGCATAGAAGAATATTTGCCAGAAAAAGAGCTAGATGCTTCAATAAACCATTTTATTCAGGGCTACCGCTCAGAGTATGCAATCTCCGATGAAATGATTAAATTATTCCCCATCTTCAAAAGATATTCTGATCTATATGGATATGTCCGCTTCCTTCACACTACTGAAGAAAAATGGGACAATGAACCAGATTGGATGATTGATTTAAGAATTAAGCTAAAGGGTTTATTAGATAAACGAAGAAATGTTTTTACAATGCCTATTGATTTGTAAGGCTACATCATTAAATAAGCTCTTACTATTCTTTGAGGAAATACTAATAAATAAATTTTAAAAGTGCCAATCCATGTTTTGGACTGGCACTTTATTTACAATAAGTCATAACTCATGTGCCTGTCACCATCAGTTTTGTATGTGAACTTTTGGTGTGTCAATATATTCGAAAGTCTTTAACTGGTCCCCATCTAAATCCTCTTTAAATAAATCAACAGCGTTGATTTGAAGATTCTTATAGGTAGTGTAATAATAGACTCCTCTTTCTAGGGACATGCATGAGGTGTAGATGGTAACACTGTCCTTGTCTTGCTTTTTGATTATTGCTCCGCTAGGTACTGCTGCATTATATAGGATGTGAAAGAATTCAGTGAAGGTGCTGGCTTCGTCCTGTGTGAATCTGGAGTGGCTTTTGAAGAAAGCAGCTCTTACGAATCTGGAAGGAGGATAAGAATCTCCAGGCATTCCATGTAAGCCTAGGCCACCACCAAATGGACTGAGCTTCTGGTTATACCATTCTGTGTCATCCACCCAATGGGAGGATAGGGTGATGTATTGATTTAAGTTCTCTATATGCCAGTCAAAGGTCGGAGGATTGGTAAGCACACCTATTTTGTTATCAAAAACAGAAAACTTATCTCTTGTTTGCTCTATAACAATGCAATCATCCTTCTTGTCATATACTATCCAGTGAAGGGTTGCAATACCCACTCCTGGAGCAAAGGGTATGTTAACTAAGTTAATATTGGTTAATGCAGACCTTACCTCTGACACTGTTTCAAAATTGCTTAACATCCATAGCATAAAATCATAAGGTCCAATATTAGTCTTCCCTTCATGAGGTTCTGGACTGTGATAGCAATAATCAGGAAAGTTAAGACCTGCGCAGGCGAGACCCTTCTCATTAAAGCCATCAGCCAAAAGAGGATGATTGTTAATCACTGTTCCCATACCTAAAATAGCATATTTTATTGATTGCATTTCCTTTGTGATTACATTTTCCCATTGATATTTTCTAGGAACTAAAATAACTGATTGATTAAAATTATATTCTATATCCATATTTCGACCAAAGAAATGGTAGCCATCCTGGCTCATTAGGGTTAATGCTGTACACATAATAAAACCTCTTTCTCTTTTTTGCTTTTAGTATTACCCAAAGAGAGTTTACTATACTGTATAGCTTCTTTATTAACCTCTGTTGCTATATAGGTTAGTCTATTTATATTTCATTCTAATACTTCAATAAGTCATAACTCATGTGCCTGTCACCTCTGCAACCTCCTCACATAGCTGTCGCAGCTTTTTTGCGGAAGCAGCCTGTGACTTGCCGATAGTATCAAAAATGTAGTTTACTTTTTCACTATAGCCTTCCGGCTTGTATTCAAAGGTATCTATACGGAATATAGCCTTCTTTTCATTGAGACACCATACTCTATTAAAAGCAAATAACACTTGATTTAGTGCTGAAACAGAACGAAACATATGTCCAGCAATATAATAGGAATCCTGACTGTTAGAATATTTTTCTGCAAGCATAGAAGAAAAATCTGCTTCAAAGGAGAAGAAATCTATCAATGCTTTTCTCAATACCTCTGGATATTTCTCTGCCCTTTTTTTCAGCTGCAAAAAATAGCTATCTCTTGAATATAGTATTTTACTAGAAGCGAGCTCCCCTCTATACATAACATCAATATAAGCATGGGGGTGTCCTGGCTGATAGTTTGATGTAGTTATACCCTTATCTGTTTGGTCAATAATCTTCTCCACACGTTTTATATCCCTAAGAATTAAATCTACCTGATAACCTTTTATAACAAGCCACCCCCCGCAGTTCACCCAATTTCCCCATTGTCCTTCACGGCTAATAAGGTTTTCCCTATGGGTATCATCTAATTCTTTTGCAGCGGTATTTAACTTATCATAATCGAGCTTATCGCTGTGGTAGTAGATACCTATATCAATATCAGAAGCTTCTGTAGCTGTACGTGTTGCTCTTGAACCGCCTAAAACTACACCTTCAATAAATGAACATTCCTGCAAACTTGCTGTTATTTCATTTATTATTTCCTCTATCATTGCTTAACCTCCTTCTCATTAGATCATTAGCCCTGTTAGAGGACATTATAATTTATCCGAATTTTGATTATCTCTATTATCCAAGACTTATTAGCTATCAAAATACATTTTTCCTTTCACAAGAAATCATAAAATATCCACGATATATAACCTTCATAAAAATTATATCTACTATTTATAGTTATATAAAATATAACAAGTATACGGTATTTTCTGCATTTCTTACTTAATTATCAACGCTTTATATAGTATTTATAAGAGCATGAAAAACTGTCCCATAAGTCAAGGACTTTGTCCTAATATAAATTATTCCTAGTGTATAGCCTACTAAGGTCTGAGCTGCACAGCCTAATATAGAATAAACAAAATCCACTTGATTTATGAAGTAATATAGAATAAAGTGAAATAACCCAAATACTATTGCCTGAAGTATTACTGTTATTCTCTCATTACTTATATAATCCTTAATAACGGTAATCATAAGGTATCTAAAGATTATTTCTTCATATAATGCTGGATAAAAAAAACCTTCAATAAATGTTTTTATGGCTATAGTAACGCTGAAGAAGTCTATAGAATGAATCTTAGTTATATATAGCACCATAATACTTCCATATATTAAAAAACCAGCCAATACTACGAATAGTTTTTTTATTTCAACCTTGAAATTAAGTTCTATGTTTCTTCTGCATATCAGCAGCGAAATTATTAGGATCAGCCAGCCAATTACATTAATAAAGTCCATAGGAATATTAGCTTCATATTTAATTAAAATAAGCTGAAAAATCCTATAAGAAGCACCCATATATAGATAATTCACTAAAAGTATCGTAAGTAATTTAGATTTTCTTTTTTCTTTATAGCTGTCATTAGATGAAGTCAAAAATCTTTTAATAAAAAAGAGACTTATGAAAACTGCTGCTAGCACCACTATAGCATCAAAATTTGAGGCGCTTTCACCTAATATTCCCAAAGGATACTTCTGATAGTATATTATATAAAAAACAGACATAGTAATAAAAAATAATGCTTCAATCCACCCTATTAGTAAATTACTTTTTACTTGCACCATTACATATGTCCTCCCTTTGTTTAATCCATTTCACAAAACCTTCTGACGCTTCCAGGCCTTATTTATTCTCATATAATAAAGTAATTATAAATATATGGTATTGGTTTCACTGATCTCTCAAAAGATATATCTTACTTTTCTTATGAGCTCATAGTTCATGTAAGAAGATATTTTATAAATTACTCACCTGATCTTTACTGCTCTTATAATATAAAACCACAAATATAGATATAAGTAGTACAATGGATACGGCTAATCCTCCCTCAAGGCCAAAGCTACCACCGTTTATAAGGCTTCCCCCTTCTGTTAGGGTTACAGAAAAGATTGATTCTTGTTTGCCAAGACCACTAACCTGTATACCAAAGATATTCCCCTGAACAAAATTCCAGGAGCTGTGGATAGCAGCTACTCCCCATATATTCCCGCTCTTTAGCATGTATACTGAAGCAAAGATTCCAAAGAGGGTGATATTAATTAAGGGCATTAATCCTATTCCGGGATTAGTTAGATGAAGCATAGAAAATACCACGGAGTTTGCTATAACTGCTGCCCAGAGAGTATTTTTTCTTGCTATTGAAATCATAAAATATCCACGGCACAGCACCTCTTCACTCATTCCCTGAACAAGATAGCCTAAAAAGAAAAGCAATATAATACCTGCACTAAAGCTCGTAGACAGTCCTACAAAATCAGCAGTATCGGTTAATATGCAGATAAGTACTGACACAGAGAAAATAGCTGCACCTATCAATAATCCTAAAAGATAGTCCTTAAGGGCATTCTTTTTTCTAAAGCCCATGGTTCTAACAGGCCTCTTCTCTATAAAACGGCAGTAGATTATAGCACCTATAATGGAAATAATCGTTGTAAAGAGCATCACTATGGTGACTACATCAGAATTAGCAATAATCTCAGTGATATTTGTCCCCTGTGCCATTAAAGCGCTAATATCATTGGTTGTTAGTAAATAAACACTAGAAATAATACCTCCAAAAATTCCTTGAATGATATTTAATACAAGAAAAACTCCGATAAATATCAATACTTCAATCCAAAATTTGTGTCCATGCCCATCAGAAGAGCATTCCATAAGCATATCTGGCTTTTTTAATAAATCCTTCATTTATAACACCTCAATATTTTTTAATTTCTTAAGCGGAAGGTTTTTGGAGCTAATCTGTAGGCTAATATCAGCGCAAGTACCACATAGAAGATGCAAAAGGCTGATATTGCAGTGCCAAATATCAGAGTTGGTGCTTGCTGACCTATGGCCATATAACAAATAATATAAGTTACATAATCCACTATGGTAAAGGCAATATTCTTCATCTGTAATTGTGGATTATAGGGCTGAAGAAGGTAATACATAACTATGTTATGAACTGAAAAGAACACTGACATGGCTAATATTGAAACCAATAGCAGCAGATAATTAATTGGATTAGACGTTCCACCAGTAATCCATAGGAGAACTGCAAGGCCAAGCCCAATTACCACTGCAGGTGGCAGATTGATTCCTATAATGTACTTTAACCTTTCCTTAAACAAAAGAAGAATCGCCTTTGGCTGTCTATAAAATCTATAAGAAAGCATGCTATGATCACAGTTTAAAAACATGATGTGGGTAATCCCCTTACCCTTGTTAATCATATACATGACAAAAAGGAAATAAGGTAAATAGCTAAGAATTACACCATTAACATCAGACTTTGCCTCAGGGAATATCATTATAACTATAATGGCAGCAATAATTAAAATGCTTATAATAACCGTTGTTCTTATGGCTGACTTCAATAGAATTTTTTGATACCTCTTCATAAAAAGCTCATTAAAATATTTATAGCCTTCCTTATCACTAGTGGCTTCGTAGCTCAGCTTCTTCTCATAGGATGCCTTACTTACCTTTGCTATAGAGGCTTTGTCCGTGCTAACAAAGTTATCCACTACCAGAAGACCCTTATAAATTCTTCTGAATTCATCAAAGAGATAAATATATCTAAAGGCTGGAATAGAAAGTATAATTGCCAGGGCTGTAAAACTTAGAAATATCACAAAACTTAAGCTGAAGCCAAGAGCTACAGGAACATAGGCTATAGCTGTCAATATGGTCATGACACCCCACAGAATAGGTGTCGGAAGATTTTCATTTTTTACAACCTGTGTCCTCTTAAAAGCCAATAAATCTAAGGCTGCTACAATTCCTTTTATGGCTACAACTAAAAATGGCATTGCTAGACCTACCAACAGGCTTACATCTGCTATTACTGAAAAAAGTAATGTAAAAGGCAAAAAGCCTACTAGTAGCTTCACCATAAAATATAAATAGCTTACAAGAGTATATTCTCTAGAATCCATTCTCATGAGAAATATAGCATAATACTTGTCCTTAGAGGGATTAAACAAGCCTGTGTTCATTAATCCGCCAGCTAATGTTAAGAATAAAAACACATGGGCAAAGCTCTCAGGAGTAGCACTCTTTATAAAGGTTAATGGCAGCAATATCATTAACCCAAGATAAAATGCCTTTCCTAAAAATATCGATGCCACCTCTCCCAAAATGCTAAGTATGTCCACAAAGATTTTTATACCTTTATTTCCATAGAGGGAGGTCTTTAAAACCCTTTTAAAGCCAGGAAGGTTTCTTAATCCATATATAATTGTATTAACCCTATATGCATTTCTTAGCTTAAAGGTGGTAATAAAGGTATCAATCATGGCTTCCCTCCTTCAGGGACTGAATTATCCTTCCCTTAAAGTCATCCTCTTCTAGCTCATCCCTTTCTATCTTCTTAAGAGTTCCTCCATTTAAGATAACAATATCATCACACATATCTAAGGCCAGCTCCATGATGTGGGTGGAGAGTATTACTATGTGCTCCTCCTTAAGGGTCCTCAGAAGCGCTTTTATCTCTTCAGCTACCACCACATCAAAGGAGGTTAGGGGCTCATCCAATAAAAGCACCAACGGATTGGCAATAAAGCTTATAAGCATTTGCATCTTATTTTTCATACCATGAGAATAATCCTTCAGAAGCTTGTCCCTGTCCTCCTCATCAATCATCATAAAGTCAAAGTATTCATCTATGGTCTTCATATCCGTTATCTTATCTTTATTTATATCCAGGAAAAACTTAATAAATTCCCTTCCTGTTAGAAATTCTGGCACTAAAGGAGTAGATAAAACATAGCCTATATCCTCTGCTGCTAGCGGTCTTTCCTCTCCATTACAATCTAGAAGAATTTCCCCATCATCCACTTTTATATCCTCATTAATACAATTAAAAAGGGTGGTTTTACCGGCTCCATTTCTTCCAAGAAGTCCATATATCCTGCCTTTTTCAAATACATAGTTAGCTCCTTTTATAACTTCTTTCTTGTCGAAGGTTTTGCGCATATCTCTAAGTACAAGCTTCATATCTATCTCCTTTTCTCCTATGCTCCTGTAGGAATTATAATAGTTACTTAAAATTATATAGAAGGTCTCAGCTATCAGCAACTTAATTTTACAGTTTTATCCATACAATTATTATAGTAGCACAGGATGTCCATAGATTTATTAAATAAAAATACCCCCAGCAAAAATGCTAGGGGTTACATTATCTATTCCAGTTCAAAGGCTCCAGTATAAAGCTGATAGTACTTTCCTTTTTGTGTAAGAAGCATGTCGTGGGTTCCTCTTTCAATGATTCTACCCTTCTCCAGCACCATGATTACATCAGAGTTTTTGACAGTGGACAGTCTATGAGCGATAACAAATACTGTTCTGCCATACATAAGGGAGTCCATTCCTCTCTGAACTATAGCCTCAGTACGAGTATCTATAGAAGAAGTAGCCTCATCGAGAATCATAACTGGTGGATCTGCTACAGCACAGCGGGCTATGGCTATAAGCTGTCTCTGACCTTGAGACAGATTAGCTCCATTTCCTGAGAGCATTGTGTCATAGCCCTCTGGGAGACGAGTAATAAAGTCATGAGCTCCTGCTAGCTTAGCTGCTGCGATACATTCCTCATCGCTGGCTTCCAGATAGCCGTAGCGTATATTGTCCATAACAGTTCCTGTGAAGAGATTAGTGTCCTGAAGTACTATCCCTAAGGATCTTCTTAAATCTGCCTTCTTTATTTT
Source organism: Alloiococcus sp. CFN-8 (assembly GCF_049943125.1). Lineage (GTDB taxonomy): Bacteria > Bacillota > Clostridia > Clostridiales > Clostridiaceae > JAEXZL01. The sequence goes on along the minus strand of NZ_CP188040.1, from coordinate 1,693,949 downwards.
ATTTATGTTGATACCATCATAGCGGATTTTTCCGTCTGCTATGTCATAAAAGCGGTTTATGAGGTTGGTTATGGTGGTTTTACCAGCACCAGTAGCACCTACAAAGGCCACCTTCTGTCCAGGCTCAGCATAAAGGTCTATATCATGAAGGACAATCTTCTTTTCATCGTAACCAAAGTCTACCTCATGCATCCTTACATCACCAGCAAGCTTGGTATAGGTTACGGTGCCATCACTGTGAGGATGCTTCCAAGCCCACATTTCTGTCCTTTCATTGCATTCTACCAGTTGTCCATCTACTATTTTCACATTTACTAGGGTTACATAGCCATCATCAACCTCTGGCTTCTCATCGATTAGGTCGAATACCCTCTCAGCACCAGCCATAGCCATGATGACAGAGCTAAGCTGCTGTGATACCTGGCTTACATTACCGGCAAACTGCTTGGTCATATTCAGGAAGGGTACTAAAATACTTATTCCTATTGGCAGACCTGATATACTGAAATTCTTAGCACCAGCCATTATCATTAGACCACCTGCAAGGGCAACCACTACATACAATATATTACCCACGTTGTTAAGTATAGGCATCAAGGTATTGGCATATTTATAAGCCTTCCTTGAATCCTCATAAAGGGTATCGTTTATTTTGTCAAACTCCTGCTCACATTCCTTCTCATGGCAGAATACCTTAACTACCTTCTGACCATTCATTATTTCCTCAACATAAGCTTCTGTATGACCTAGAGCCTCCTGCTGACGGACAAAGTATTTGGAGGAGCCTCCTCCTATCTTTTTAGCCAGCTTAACCATAAGTACAACACCAACTACAATTATAAGAGCCAGCCATATGCTGTAATATATCATTATGAAGAATACTGTTGTTACAGTAATTCCTGATACAAGGAGCTGAGGAAGGCTTTGAGATACCATCTGTCTTAGGGTGTCAATATCGTTAGTGTAATAGCTCATTATGTCCCCATGTCCATTTTGATCAAAGTACTTAATGGGAAGATTCTGCATGCCATTAAACATCTTTTCTCTGAGCTTTTTAAGGAAGCCCTGAGTTATCACAGCCATCATCCTTGTATAGGTAATGGTTGAAAGCAGTGACAGTATATATAATCCTAAAAGAATAGCAGTTATCTTAAAAATTTCACCAGATACGGAGCTCCAGTTGCCACTTTCCCAGCTCTTTTCAACTATTGCAGTGATATTCTGCATGAAGATACTAGGTATTGAGCTTACTGCTGCACTGAAGATTATAAAGAATATTACTAGTGGCATGCCCTTAGGATAAAACTCAAATAAAGTTTTTATAACGCGAAGCATTGTACCCTTTTTCACCTTAGGTCTTTTAACTTGATTGTTATTCTTCAATGTCATCACCTGCCTTATTCTGAGAGGTATAAACCTCACGATAAATAGCGTTGTTTTTAAGCAGCTCCTTATGAGTTCCTACGGCATTTATCCTTCCGCCATCCATTACGATAATCTTGTCCGCATCCTCCACAGAGGCAGTACGCTGAGCAATAATTATCTTTGTGGTTTCAGGAATGAACTCACGGAAGCCCTGACGTATTAGAGCATCAGTCTTAGTGTCTACAGCACTGGTGGAGTCATCTAAAATAAGTATCTTAGGCTTCTTTAGAAGAGCTCTAGCTATACAAAGTCTCTGCTTCTGTCCACCAGAAACATTAGCTCCTCCCTGCTCTATGTAGGTATCATAGCCTTCTGGAAAGGTCGCTATAAACTCCTCTGCCTGAGCCAATCTGCAGGCTTCTCTTATCTCCTCATCGGTAGCCTCCTTGTTACCCCATCTTAGGTTTTCCTTTATAGTACCAGAGAAGAGTATATTCTTTTGAAGCACCACAGCCACTTGATTTCTCAAGGAATCCAGGTCATACTCCTTAACATCTATTCCTCCAACCTTCACTGTTCCTTCTGTGGCATCATAAAGCCTGGAAATCAGCTGTATCAGAGAGGATTTAGAGGAACCTGTACCCCCTATTATTCCTACGGTTTCTCCTGATTTAATATTAAGATTAATATCGGAGAGAGCCATCTTAGCTGCCTTTTGAGAATATTTGAAGCTCACATTCTCGAAAGCTATGGAACCGTCGGCTACCTGATATACAGGATTTTCTGGATTATGAAGAGCGCTATCCTCCTCAAGAACCTCTGAAATACGACGGGCTGATTCTGTTGCCAGGGTAATCATAACAAAAACCATTGATAGCATCATAAGGCTCATTAATATCTGGAAGCTGTAGGTAAGCATTGCAGACATCTGTCCTACATCCAAATCTAATCCTCTGCTGGTTATTACACTGTAGGAACCAAAGGTAAGCACAAAGATCATCACTGTATAGAGGCAGAACTGCATTAATGGTCCATTAAAGGCAACTATCTTTTCTGCCATGGTAAAATCATTGCAGACGTCCTCAGCAGCTCTATTAAATTTAGCCTTTTCATAGTCCTCACGAACAAAGGATTTAACAACCCTCATCCCTTTGATATTTTCCTGGATGGATGCATTGAGGGCATCATATTTTTTGAAAACTCTCCTAAACATAGGCAGGGCCTTATAAATAATAAATATAAGACCAAAGGCGAGAATAGGAACCACTGCTAAAAATATCAGTGCAAGCCTTCCTCCCATGATAAAAGCCATGGCTAGAGAGAATATAAGCATTAAAGGTGCACGAACAGCCACTCTGATCAGCATCATATAGGCATTCTGTACATTGGTCACGTCGGTGGTAAGTCTAGTTACAAGAGATGAAGTGGAGAATTTATCTATATTCTCAAAGGAATACTCTTGTATCTTACAGAACATATCATGCCTCAGATTGCGGGCAAAACCACAGGAAGCAGTTGCGCTGGTATTTCCTGCTGCAGCACCAAAAGCCAAGGAAACCACAGCCATCAGTACAAGTAACAGACCGTACTGAACAAGAACCGTAAAGCTGCTGCCTGCTTTAATTTCATTAACTAAGCTAGCTATTAGAAAAGGAATCAGGCACTCCATTAAAACCTCTCCTACAATGAGAAGCGGCGTTATGATAGAAGCCTTTTTAAATTCTCTAATGCTTTGAGAAAGCCTTTTTACCATATATTCATCACTCCTTCTACAATAAATTGAGTGATAAAGGCTGGTAGCTCCTATATCACTCAGTGGTTATTCTTATACTATTGTATGGATGAAGAACTGAAACTTTGTCCTTCGTTTATTAAAGGTTCTCTTGTACAAACACAATATATAATAACATAATTCGACATTTATATGAAGGTTTGTTGTCGAAAAAAATAAAAGGTAAATGCTATAGCATTTACCTTTTATTTTTTTGATTTCTCTATTAACAGAAAAACCACTACTATAGTTAATAATAATGCTGAAACTATTAATGATATCCGCCTAAAAATTATAGGCATACTATTATAAAAATTAGAAGTAAAGCCACCAACGGCTAAAAATAATAAAAAAATCCCAAAGCTAATTTTGTTTTTAAGATCCTTACTCAAAATCCTCTCCACCTTTACACCATTAAATTTAAATTACTTATACTTTCTAAATTTATTTTAACCCATAATGAATTAGCTCTGAGTTTAATCCATTAAATCAGGGAGAATATTAGCATAACCTTCATGGGTAGTTGTATAAAACAAAACCTGCCTATTCTCATCCAGAAAAGCTATATCATCAAAGCCGAAATCTGTTTTCTCCACTGCATCATAGCTCCATTTATCAGTTGTATTAAAAAAGAAGGAATCAAAATTACTCAAATACTTAATGTATCTTTCATCAAACTTAAAAATATACCGTACCGCTGGGAAACCTCTTGTCCTTGTTCCAAGCCACTCATTTACCTTCTTCGTACCTATTAGCTCCATCTGTTTCAAAGCCTTTACTAGATTTAAGTCATTTTTATCTTCGCCATCAATCTGGACTAGCACTATATAGGCCGTCTTTGACTTTAATTTCTTTAGTATATCTAAATATTGTTCGTGGGAAGTGAGATTTATTAAAGTGGTCTTTTCTTCTCCGTACATGACTATGACCTCACTTTTAGATTAATTCCTTTAAACGTTTTATTGCAGAGTGGACTGTAAGCCTGTGATAGGTAATATGCAAGTATTCTTATTCATTAGATCTAATAAAGTGTCCACCTTCAAAAACAATATCATTCCCTGCTTCATCCTTATGGAAAGCCAATGATTCCCTTTTCTTCAGAACAAATCCAAGCTTATCTAAGAGCTTACAGGAGGGTTCATTTTTTAATGCTGTGCCTGCTGTAAATACCTTCACCTCATGATGCTTGTGCATATGTTTTATTACCTCAGAACAGCTTTCAAAAGCATAGCCCTTTCCAAAATAATCAGAATGGAAGCAGTAGCCTATATCATGACTTTCACCATCATCATGTAAGCTAATATAGCCAATCATTTCTGATGAGTCCTTAAGGAGGATAGCAAAAAACAACCCTGAAGCTGCAAAGCTCTTGGTCAAAGTCTTAATTTTATCATCCTCAGTAGGAAGTGGATGGTCATATATCGCATACTCTGATTTCTGAAAATCAGCTGCTATATTTTTTATCCCCATCCAATCCTCTTCTGTAACTTTTCTTATGATTAATCTATTGGTATTTATGCTCATTTTTCATCACCTACTATAGATTTTTTTATCATTAGTAGATTTATAAATCAGATATTATACAACTACCTTGCATAAATCCTTAATATATAAACCTATATGACTTCTTTAATTATGGTCGTATCTGTTGGCTTGTTTCTTTTATCTTTCGGTTAATATCTCAATAGCTTTATGATATTTTTCTATTCTCTTTAAAGCCTTCTCATCAAGCTTATCAAGTCTGTCAATATTACTATTATGATGTAGGTCAGCTAATTTTACTTTTCTCGCAATGGCATCCCTTTTTATTTCCTCGATGTAATCCATATAAGGAACCTTATCATCGTGAGTCATCATTGCTATAGCTTCTATTACTTCTCTCGGAAAGCCCTCATTCTCAAGGTCTTCCAGGGTTATCTCTGTGTCCTCAACCACATCATGGAGCAGAGCTACGCAGGTTGAGTACTCATCATCCATTTGAGTAGCTAACTCATAGGGGTGATAAACATAGGGCATGCCACTCTTATCTATCTGCTCTTTGTGTGCATTAAATGAAATGAGTAATGCTTTCTTTGTTAATGGTGTATAAAGCATAATAGCACCTCCTTAAAAGTAGTCTAACAGAATACTAGCCCTAAGCAAAAGAATTTATTTCATATATGAACAATGCAACTTTGAAGATTGTATTATTTTGTCTGCAATCCAATTCAAATCAAATAATAATATTATCTAATTAAATTTATTCAAATAATATTGAAACCAACATATCGATTTTATATAATAACTATTGATAAATAATAAATATTATATACAAAAGAAGTTGTGGGGGACATCATGTTAGATCAAAAAACAATAGATATAATAAAAAGCACAGTACCAGCTTTAAAAACTCATGGATTAGAGATAACTAAGACATTTTACAAAAATATGTTTGAACAAAATCCTGAAGTAGCTCCTTTATTCAACATGGAAAGACAAGCATCAGGAGAACAGCCAAAGGCTTTAGCTATGTCAATTTTAGCTGCTGCTCAAAATATAGATAACCTATCTGCTATAATGCCAGTAGTGAATACAATCGGAGTTAGACATTGTGACTCCAATGTTAAACCAGAGCATTATCCAATAGTAGGAAAGCACTTATTAGGAGCTATAAAAGAGGTTTTAGGCGATAATGCAACAGATGAAATTATCGATGCTTGGGCTAAAACATACGGAGTTCTTGCAGAAGTGTTTATAAATCACGAAAAAGAGATATATGCTTCAAGATAAAAATAATGGGGTCCTCGCTTTAGCGATTCAAATATCGCAGGCGAGGCCCCTTTTGGTGACTGGCACATGAGTTATGACTTATTACTTATGATTGGTTAACTTCAATGTGGAATTACTCTTTGGTTAAACATTAAATATCTGAATAGTGGCGTCTATATCATCAATTTTCTCTTCTGCTTCTATATAATTAATACCTTGCTGCTGATAAAATTTCGTCCAAAAATTCACTGCAGTTTTATTAGATGCTATTTGTGCAATTTTGTATTTACCTTTATATTTGTCTAGCAAAATCCTAATTGCAGCACTACCTACCCCCTTATTTCTAAATCCCTTTAATATAAAAAACTCATGAATAACATAATCTATATCTTTAGGAACATATCTTCCAGTATTAAAAAGGATAAAACCTACTACTTCATCTTTATAAACTATAAAATAAGGATTTAAATCCTCTGATTTAAAGTATAATTCTATCCCCTCATATTCAAACTTTCCCTCAGAATTAATTTTCAAATCAGCTGCAAACTCTGATAAATCATGTAAGTATAGATTAATTATATTCTCCAGCTTTGCCTTTAACTCTATTCCTATTCTTTCTAATCTTATTTCTTTAAAATTCATATTATAATCCTCAACCATATTTTTTATAGCTCCTTAATAAATTAAATTCACTATCTATTTAGCTGTATTTTTAAATGAAAAAATTAGTTTATATCCGTCAAAGGTTGACCCATGCTCTTCTTGAAAATTCCCATTAGTATAATCACTAATAGTTTTTCTCTTTCTCCCCTAATGTTTTTATTGGTTCATCCTCGTAAATCCCGTATTCATTAGGAACATTCCCATAAACCTCTGAAAGATCATGCAAGTATAGTGGATATATATTTTTTATGATATTCGAGTTTTCCTCATTTGCTAAAACTACTTTAACCTCCAAAACCTCAACCCCTATCCAGTATATAAATTGCAAAATAAATAGCATGCTAATTCTCTCTTTAATTAGCATGCTGACTATAAATAGGTCATTATACTTCTTTAAAATTTAACTTCTAATGTCCATTTAGAATCAGAATGATTTTCATAGAGCCACCATCCTACTCATCTAATTACGCTAATTTCTTAGGTTTCTTAGCTATAAACATTCCACTGCGTTTAGGTATATTGATACTTCCTTCTCTTATTATTATCTCGCTTAAGTACTCATGAAAGTCTTTTATCCTGCTCTCCGTCATTATGTCCTCTATGTTTACATGTCCCTTTAGAGACAGGATATAATCTGCTAAAGGCTTGGCTTCTGTTATATGAAGGGAATCATCATATACTAATCTCTCAACGGACTTAAAATGCTTAGTTAACTGATCAACTCCATCTTCTAATCCAAACTCATTAGCAACAGAAAAGGAAGCGTTATCAAGCCTGGAATCAAAATCTCTCACTAAAGCTTTAAGTCCCCTCATATTATAAACGCTATTAGTAGTAGCATAGAAGATTCCATCTGGTTTAAGTATTCTTGCAATCTCACTTATTGCTAAATCTCTATTTTGTATATGGTAAAGCATATGATTGGCTATAGCTTTATCAAAGGAGCTATCTTCATATTTAATCCTTTGTATATCCATAATAGAATAATCAATTATTTGTTCAATTCCTGAAAGGTTATCTTTTGCTATACTTAACATACCTTCAGATAAGTCTGTAAGAGTTACTTTAATATCCTCTGGTATTCTATTTTTATTACTCTTCCATGTAGTTCCATTACCACAACCAAATTCAATTATTCTATCACCAGGCTTAAAGGTATATTTCTCAAATACCCAGTTCTCCCACCCATATTCATTAGTACTGAAGCCCCTATGCAGAGCCTGTCTATCAGATAGATTCTTATCTGAATTATACTGATAACTAATTATTTCCCTATCATTTGCTCTAGACATATAAACACCTCACTCTATTATTCAATATTAATGTATGACTTTTCCCATAACATCCGCTCGTATTACTAATACTTTTCGTTAATTGGTCATAAATAAATTATAACATTTATTTGCTTTTATTGAATATAAATGTACTTTTTTTATTCTTAGTGCTATTAGTTATATATGAGCTTACGTTTCTTAAAGAAATGACTTTAGGAGTTTTAAATACTAAATTATCTTGCCAAGATGCATTTATCAATTTAAGCAAAAACCTCACTTGTTTAGGGTATGGTTCTCCAATAAGTCATAACTCATGTGCCTGTCACCTTTCCATTAAAATTACACGTCCTCCGTCAAGCCTTGATTCTTCGGCTGCTAGAGCAATAAAATGACTTTCCATGGATGCCTCTAAGGAGGTTATACGTTCTGATGGCTTCTTGTTTTCTGATATCATATCGAGGAAGCTTTCTACCAGTCTGCTATCTCCGCCGCCATGTCCTCTAAAGTCTGTTGAAAGCTTTGCTACATCTATAATTTCATGTTCCTTGCCGAACTCACACACATCTATAGTGTTAGTTCCCATATCTGCAATTATTTCTCCCTTAGTTCCCATGAACTTAGCATATCTTGATATTTTATCTGTAAGGCCAGACATAGTAAAGCTGATAGTGCTCCCATCAGTCATTTCAAGGTTTACTACCTGATGGTCAACTACGTTATTATCGCAATGATATACGCATCTGCCATAAGGACCTTCCTCAAGGGCCTTTCTTATGGACTCCTCTGTTGGATGAAGTGTCAGTACGTTGTTAGGCCATTCTGTATATCCATTACGTACTCCTGTTTTATCACTTTCTATATAAATCTTTTCACAGTCAAATGGACAATTATCCTTTACCCTACAGCCATTGAGACACCTTTCTGTTGAACCTGTTGGAGCCTTCTCCTCCTTAAATAGATAGGTGCTTCCAAAGGAAGATACCCTGCTACAGGTCTTTCCTGATAAATAAAGAAGCATATCAAAGTCATGGCAGCACTTCTGCAGTATCATAGGACTTGTTTCATCTGAATTTCTCCAGTTCCCTCTTACAAAACTATGAGCATAATGATAATAACCCACGTTCTCAACGGCCATTACTGATACCACATCACCTATTATACCTGAGTCTATAACCTCCTTAAGCTTTGTGTAGTAAGGAGTATATCTTAGAACATGGCAGATTACTACCTTCCTGTTACATTCCCTAGCCACCTTGATAATCTCTCTACACTCATCAAGCTCAGGTGAAATAGGCTTTTCCAAAAGCAGATCATAGCCCTTCCTTAGCGCTGGTATTGCATGTCCTACATGTTGCCTATCCTGTGTACATATAAACATTACATCAGCCAGCTTATCCTCCTTAAAAAGGCTTTCTGCACTGTCAAAGCACATTTCTTTTGAAACGTTATATTCCTTTGATATAAAGTCAACCTTCTCAGCCACTATATCGGCTATTGCCACTATTCTCATCTTATCCGGAAAAAGCTTCTGGCATGCTGCATATGCATCCCCACCCCTGCTTCCAAGTCCAGCTATTGCTACAGTTAACATTTTACTCATAAAGAATTCTCCCCTTTAGTTATATTTCATTACCACTATAAATTTAGCCTAAGTTATACTTTTATATGTCCCATATCATATGTTTCTTCCGCTTAAACAAACCTCTACTCTTAATTTAATTATACAATTCATAAGATATTTTATTTTGCAGAATCGTACTAAAAACTTATACAATCGTCCAATTATGGTACAATTAAACAAAAATAGATTCTACACGGAGGCCAGTATGCCATATATCAGCACTAAACTTAAGGAAGATATAGAGATACATGAAATAATCACTATCCATTACTTCGAGTATATAAAGCATTTTTATTTTAAAGGAGAGTGTCATAACTTCTGGGAGTTTCTCTGCGTAGATAAAGGGGAAATACAGGTGACTGCAGGGGATAATAAGTATATATTAAAAAAGGGAGACATGATATTCCATAAGCCTATGGAATTCCATGCCCTACGCTCTATAGGGGATACAGCTCCCAACCTTGTGGTAATATCCTTTGAATCCACTTCACCAGACATAAAGCTTTTTGAAAATAAGATATTCACTATAAATCCTGAACAGAAAAGAATCCTATCCAACATTCTATCGGAGGCAAGAAAGGCTTTCTCTACTCCTATACATATTCCTTCAGTAGAGCAGGTAAAGCCCTCTGAAAATGCTCCCTTTGGATCAGAACAGCTTATAAAGATATATCTTGAAATGCTGCTTATAAACCTTGCAAGGGACATGAAAAGTATACAGGTAGATCCAAAGGCAAAGTTATATACCGCTGTTTCCAATGAAAAGGCTTATGCTATAGACAGTATATTATCTTATTTAGAATCACATATTTTTGAAAGACTGACCATAAAGCAGATATGTAGCGATAACCTTATAAGTCGCACCTCCCTGGAAACGCTCTTCAATGAGGAAAAGGGCTGTGGTATCATAGATTATTTCAATAAAATGAAAATAGATAGGGCCAAGGAAATCATACGTTCTGGAACAAGAAGCATTACTGAAATATCTACTATACTTTCATATAGCTCTCCACAGTATTTTTCAAAGCAGTTTAAAATGCTTTCAGGAATGTCCCCAAAGGAATATGAGAAATCTATAAAAAGTCTTAGTGAAAGCTTTTTAAATAACCACACTCACTAGCTATTATTTCTGGAGTTAATTCATTTTTAATATTTTTCTCAATGAAATCAATACATAGCACTATTGTATTCTTATAGTTCAAATTCTCACCAACCTTTTCCCCACGTGGTAATTACGGTATAACATCGTAAATAGAATAAAACTGTTCCTAGCTTGCTATGTTTGCTCTATAAAAAAAGCACCTGTCAAAACAGATGCTTTTAATTCAATAAACTAGTTAGCTAAAGTAAATATATTGTGCAAGTATTCTTTACCCCTAAACAACTCATATCTCGAGCCAGATAAAACAAATCCAAGGTTTTCAGCAAGGCGGATTGATCGTTTATTATCTATATAAATACATGCACTTATCTCTTTTATATTCATATTTCTTGAGGCGAAGGTAATGACTTCTTTCATGGCTTCTTGCATATAACCATTTCCCCAAAATTCTTCCTTCAAATCGTAACCTATTTCAACCTTGTCCTCTTTTTGATTCCAGCAATGCAGTCCACAGGTACCCATTTTAACTCCATCTGATTTTCTAACTATAATCCAGCGATGCTGCAATCTTGGTTCAGGCTGTATATAAAAATCAATAATTTCATCGGCACCTTCAAGATCAGTTAATGGCTCTGCATCAAATAGATATCTGTTAACTACATCATCTGAAAACTGACTAAATATAAACTCTCTGTCATCCTTAGATATATTTTTAAGGAATAACCTTTCTGTTTCTATATCATAATAAAACATCTTTTCCTCCTTATATATGTTCAATCAAGAATGTTTTATAAAACTCATCTTTAATATATCCTAGCTTTATCGCAAGACTTTCTGAAATATCATTAAATGCAAGCCAGTGAGCTTCTATATGGTTTTTCAGGCAATACAGCAATAACTTTTCATTGTAATTATGAGCAATCATTTTTAATCAGCTGTAAATCACTATTACTTTATGGAAATATAATAATCAATAAGGCTTTCAGCTTGATTAATAACCTCATAATCAGAAGTCTCAGAAAGCTCAAAACCAGAGCTTGGGAGCCAAATACCATCAATGTAATCATATACAGGTTGACTTAAACTTTCACCATTCAAAGTATTATTCATAGTATCATAATGAAAAACGGCATATTTAGCTTTTGGTATAACCCTCATCACCATTCCTAGAGGAATATTGCTGCATTCCGATACTTCAATACCATAAAAATAAATATAATTAATCTCATTCTCATCTTTGCTTATATCCTGCACATCATAATCATAAGCCGCATAATGCAACTCTATGTTTACTCTATTCTTAATCTCCTCCGACATTTCCATGAACTTGTTTTTTATATTAGATAAAAGATTAAATTTTAAATTCTCTCCTTGATTTACTTTTCTTGCTATACCTAATAGCAATCTCTCATCTTTACAAATAATTTCTGGTTTCAATATTACTACTCCATCTTTTTTATTATTTGAAAGTAAGTTTACCTTTTCATATAACCAAGGCTCTCCATTGACCTTCCGAAAACTACTTGGCGACTTACCATAAGTGAGTTTAAAGGTTCTCGTAAACGCTTCATGGGATCCATAACCATAATCAAAAGCTATATCTGTTATACTACGTTTTGAAGTTGCTAAATCATAGGCTGCATTACTCAACTTTCTTTTGCGAACATACTCCTTCACTGAACAACCAACAAGTGGCGCAAACACCCTGTAAAAGTGTGGAATTGAATACCCTGAAGCCTTAGCTATCTCTTCAAGCTTTATATCTTCTTGCAAGTTGATTTCAATAAAGTCTATTGCCTTTTGAATATTGCTATAATAACTCATAAACCTCCCTCACTTTTACTTTATATATAAACAATACACCATACAGATAATTGATACTTGATTTATTTTATCATGTTAATGAGATGGTGACAGGCACATGAGTTATGACTTATGTGCCTATCACCAGATTTATCTCATAACATCAAAGCTATTCTATTGTTGTCCCAGCGAAACACACTAATTCTTTGTCTTCATTAAAACCACATTACTCGTAGACAGGTTGTCCATACATAAATAAGTGAGCCTTTTCGATTTTATTCATCAGTGTATATACTACATATTCTCACTATTAAAACCCTTTTAAACCTTAACTAATAACCTAATTATTAGAATTTTTTTGAGAATACTTTACCCATGTATAAAATATAAGAATTATTCCTATAACAAGACAGCTACCACTGACAGCTTCAATAAATCCAGAAAAAAATTGTTCATAAGCTTTTCCACCGGGTTTCCATATAGCAGAATAAATTGCTGTAATAAATGATATCAACAAGGAGCATAGAGCCCCTACCAATGACTCATTTCTTTTTAATTTTTCGATTTCATCAAGTAATGAAATTATAGTTTTATTATTTGCTATCTCTGTATTTTCCTGTTCAATGTATTCACCCTTTAATAATTCAATCATTGAGACTTCCAACACTTCACTTATCTCCTCAAATAATGAACTATCTGGCAAACACTTACCACACTCCCATTTTGAAACTGCTTTATCAGTTACATTAAGATATTCTCCAAGCTCTGTCTGAGTCATTTTTTTCTTTTTTCTAGCATCTGCTATAAATCGTCCAATTTTTTGTGTATCCATAATTCCCCTCCTTTAATAATATAATAATTCAAATACCAATATATCTATACCCACCAGAGGTAGAGTAGGTAGAATAAATGTAGAATACTAAAGTTTCCGTAAAAACCAAATCCCAAGGTGCTATTTTAGTGTCTATCACTGCGAAACCATACTTATCATATAGATTCTTTTCATTACTAATAGTATAAACTTTATCAAAGCTTATTTGAATCAAACTTCATTGCTTTGGTCCTTTCAAATGTTGATATATCACTTCTTACAATCTATAAACTAAATTCAATTAGTGTTATTGTACAATCATAATCCCAGATTAATCTCATAACACCAAAGCTGTTCATTATAATCTTTCTTTTCATATGTATATCCGCATTTCTCAATAAGCCGTTTCCAATATATATTCGCAGGGTGATTTGCTTTCAATACATGTAATATACACATTCCTTTATTTTTACTCCAAAAGCCTTTACATATGGCCTCGCATATTCCCTTTCTTCTGCTTGTCTCAATTAAGAAAATCTCATCTATAGAACATAAATTTTCCTCAGTATTATCAGAATAAGAAAATACAGCAAAACCAATGGGTCTACTATTCTCAGTTATACAAAATGCTTCGCAGTCCTGATCATTAATACACTCTTCCACCTGCTTAGATAAATAATTTCCTTCTATATCAATTTGTGTACCAAGCCAAGGATTATATCTTGAAAGCTCATGAGCATATATATTAAATAAGCTTACAAATGCGCTTTTCATTTCTGATGCTTTAATTAATTCCATTTCAATCCCTCCTAATTCTTATAATACCTTATTACCAATCATAATTGTATATTTTTTACTTTTCCTATATAAATTGTGGAATTTCTATTTTAGAAAAGAGTCAATATAAAACTTATTTCATATATTATTGTATAGATACTAATGAGAATAACTATGGTGGTGAAGTTTATGTCATTTTATGTAAATATCTATACCCCTGAAAGTAATACATCTAAAAAAGTTACAGATACTGAACCAGCTACTAATAACGTAGCTCAAGCAATAAATACTTTCTTTACTGTATCTCTTGTGCCAAAGCTTTTAAGCTCAGACACAATTACAAGAAACAATACTCAAAAAAGGCAATAGCGATGACAGGCACGTAAGTCATAACTCACGTGCCTGTCACCAATATTATTTATGAAAGGAAAATAGTATGTATAACTCTTATCCCTATCACCTCAATACTCCCATGAATAGCTCACCTCCTATGTGTGATGACTACAGAGTATACTCATATCCTTACTGTATTAACGCTCCAGTTCAAAGCTGGAATCCTCCCAGCAAATTAACTAATAATACAAATTATCAGGATACAAATATGATGAAGCTTATTTCAAACTTAAATAATAATGGTTTTATTGTTCAGGAAGGGAAGCTAAGCTATATAGATATACTAAAGCTGTGCAGTGATGGGAAGGTTGACTCTTGCTTAGGAAACAACGTAGGTGCTCCCTATGCTGTTTGCTTGCTGCCACCAGCACCCAATCAGCATCCATCAGAAGGACAGGAACCTCCCATAGGTTATAACCCAAAAAGTGCTGATAATTATCCTGCCAATATAAATTATTTAGCTCCTGGCTTTAGCTCAAAGCTCCGTCCAGATGAAGCAATTGTATTAATAGGACAGACACCTCCTCCTGCTCTGTACTATTGTTTCCGCAGCTATATTGGTTTTGCGGAGAATCTACCGGAAAAGGATTATAGTAATGACATTACCGCAGGTGATGATTCTACTGGCTTTTACCACATGATTTTTGCTAGCTTAGGTGATCAGCTAAATAATTATAATCTCTGGACTGGCAACACTCCTAATGGACAGCCTGGGAAGCCTTTTAACAGCTCTACAATTATAATTAGCACTGCTGATATTAGCATAAACCAGCAAATCCGCACTTCCTTATATGCAGCTGGATATAGTCCAGACATAATGAATAATGATAATATACCTGTAGAACTGGTTAATATGGGTCTTGATGCTGGAAAAGACACCTTCATATTTATGATGAGATTTGCATTATGGGCTGATCAAAATATAGGCAAAGAGTATATTAATAATATTGATAAATACCTTAAAGTACTTAGAATTACCCCTAGATCTCCCATTAATAATCTTACTCCCTGGCCCGTGCCAACCCTTAAGATTAGAGAAACGGGCATTACTGAGTATCAAGTTGTTCCAAACTGCAGAAGAGATTTAAATCATCTCAGAAGTGAAATCATTAAGAACTATGCCGGTAAAGAGTACGACACAGTGGATCTGGATTTTGTTGTAGCTATTCCTGATAATTACAACGGATTATTACGGGATATGAATATTTATGGAGATGATAGAGATGCGGTGTATTTTAAAACAGAGGATTTCAAACTAACAAGCGATGATGACTTTGTAATGGTATATGGCATCAATCATAAGCGTACGGGCAAGGCAATATACTCCAATGCAAGCTTTTATGGAGTAGAGCTTTTCAATGGAGTTGCAGGAGCCTTCAGTACAGTACAGTTCCCCGATACCGCTATCCCCTACTTCCCTAAAGGTTATAACAGCTCTCAATTCTATTATGTATACAAAATGGCAAGAAAGGCTGATGAGGACAATGTTGTCATAATCCCTTACAGCACAGGAAATCCTCAAGGGAAGGCCTACGGAGTTGATAATAATCAAGCTGCTCGTATAGTTTTTAGAGTTTATTTAGATCAAATAGCTATGGTTGGCCCATATATCTTTGATATTATCTGGGACCGTGCAATACTTTTTAAGAAAAGGTGACAGGCACATGAGTTATGACTTATGTGTAAAAAATAGCCTTAGCCATTAAAATTATTTGGCTAAGGCTATTAAATATTTTACTTAAATCAGGCTTTATTCGTATCATTAATTATGCTTAATATTGATGGTATTACATCAAACAGATATTTGATTGCTGTACCATCTCAATATGGGCTAAATATATACTCTTTAAAAAATCAGCTCCCCAGCCTTATACCCCGCTGGTAATTCTTCTTCACTTAAGAATTTGAAGCTATCATCACGTAGTATTGGTAAAAATGCTTCATATGGAAGCCTTGTAAACTCACAGGCATAGTTGCTGGCTCCGAACCATTTGCCTTCTTTGCTGCTAAGATTTAAATCTCTAGCAAACTTTGTACTGTTGGAGCAATCGTGAACTGCTAAGTCCCAGTTTTCTTCGCTGGCTATTTTCATGAATTTTAAGGTTAACTCTCTGCTCCAGATTGGAGATATATAGCCATGTCTTGAAATATACATGTTTTCTTCGTAGTAGTTATCTATGTTGTTTTCATTTAAATGTAGCTCTGCACAATTGATGAAATCCAGCTTTGTATCTAAAATCGCCTGTTTTTTCTTGAAGAAGCCTTCAAAAAATTCAGGAGTCATTGGTGTTTCGATACCTACATTTTTAATGTATTTTTTCGCTATTTTAATATTTTCAATAACCTTGTCTGAGCACTTAGAAGCACCTAAATTGAAACGAATCTCATCAAGACCAGCTTCAGCCAATGCTTTCAAGGTTTCTTCTGTAGCTAAAAGCCCATTGGTATACAGGTGCTGGTGTATTCCTGCAGCACTGAATTTCTTTATAACTGAATAGTATTTTTCAATCTCCATGAAGGGCTCTAAATAAACATAGGCAACTCCCGTGGGCTTCTTTTGGATGGAAAGGAGTAAATCAATATCCTTCTCATAAAACTTTGTGCCTCCAATTTCCCACATGCCTTCCCCAATAGGAGGAATATCCTCTAGTTGTCCATAGTTATAACAGAACTTGCACTCTATATTACATTTATTAGTCTTCCGAACTGCACCAAGGCCAGTGCCAAAAAGACAAGAACGGCATCCCTTGGAAAACTTGCTATCCTCACCTACAAAAAGAGTTCTATTCTCCAAGGTTTTTAAGCCTTTAATTTCCGACATTAGCTTGTCGTTTCTATGATCAATGGCTGCCTCAATTTGAGCAAAGGTAGAGTAAACTATCTCCTGCTGCTTTGTCATTAGCTCCTGATCCTCCGGTAGCATTGCAAAAAACTCAAACCACATAAGTGCATCCTTCTTTGAAATCTTCATAATGTATCCCCCTGTTGGTGACAGGCACATGAGTTATGACTTATGTGCCTGTCACATCTTTTTTATCAATTTAGTTACTGCTGATTGAGAAATTCCTATGAATTCCCCTATTTCTTTAAGCGTATATTTATATTTTAATGCTTCGTTAATATAAAGTAACTTTAAACTCATTAAATGACGTTTTCTTGATCCAGCTTTAATTAAGTCATAATCCCCTTCCTTAAGCACTATACTACTGATTATCTCATCTAAGGCTTTCCTGTCAGACTCAATACTTTTTGAATTTTCAACAGTTATATTTCTAAAGCGAATATCCGGAAACATATCTTTAATATCTTTGAAATCAGTATTATGAATCTCCTCAAGACTCTCCATAAGCTGAAGGTATCTTTTTCTTGCTTCGTATCGCCTTATTGAGAGTATCTTAAGCATCAGATCAATGTTTACAAAGGATTTTATCCCTCTCCTATAAAAGAAATCACTGCTCCATCTATATTTACTCACAGCATCGCACAAATTTGCTCTCACTGGGTTTCTATGGATGTATCTAAGAAGCCATATGAGGTAAGCATCATCATCAACTACCTTACTATTATACCTTTCCTCAAAAACATGACCTGTTCTTTCCCGTCTATAATTATAAAACTTGCTGTATGTATTATTAATTCTATGCATTACCTTACTTAAAGCAGCTTCATTAGTCCTTAAAATCATATGATAGTGATTATCCATAATCACATAGGCAAACAGCTCATAATTATATATGGTCATATGCTCTTTAATTTGCTTTAAAAAGTAGCCTTTTTCAACGGGATCACGGAATATATGCTCCCTATTGTTTCCCCTCTGAAACACATGGTAAATGGCTCCCTGGAATTCTAATCTTGGTTTCCTAGTCAATGGTATCACCTCATGGATGATTATTGCCTCTTCACCTTAATTTATTCAATAAGTCATAACTCACGTGCCTGTCACCCGCAAATCATCATCTTAATATACCCCGGTAAGACCTTCATAGAGCCGATACCTACTCTATAAAGGGTTGAAAACCCAAAACGCTTTATCATGTATGCGCTGCTATTACATCTTAAATTTATAAATAGCAGGGTTTTAATAATTTCATAATAGTACCTTCTTAGTGATAGCTTTGAGGGCTTAATGGATACCTTGCTAAAGCTCCACTTTTCAAATTCATCTTCCCTTATGAGCAATCTATCCTTATATTGATTATATAAGGGTAGATTAGGAAATGGTGTGAGAGGACTGAAGGTTGATATTTCAGGCTTTAGCCTCATGATATAGCTTCTAAAGGCTTTAAACTCCTTTGTGTCCCAGTCAGGATGCAGCATAAAAGAAGCCCAGCAATCCACTCCAATATCCTTAAGGATTTTTGCTGCCTTAAAGCTGTCATTAACAGTGGATTTCTTTTTATAGTTTTTAAGCTCCTCCTCATTAAAGGTCTCATAACCCACAAGTACCGCCTTAAGTCCATTTCTGGCAACTCTTTCTACCGTCTCTGGATGTGATATTATGCTGTTTACACTGGCATAGCAAATAAAGTTCTTCTTTATATTCTCAGCTTCTAATAGGTCACAGAACCTTTCCATCCTATCCTTATTATTTAAAAAGTCATTATCATATATCATAATGCTTTCCTCTTTAATATCCTTAATCTGCTGAACGATACATTGAAGATCTATATCCTGTTCATTAGCTCCTTCAATCCTCCACCTTAAGCAGAAATCACAGTGTTTACTGCAGCCTAAGGAGGTCTGCATTATTGCACAGGGCTTAAAGCCTAGATAGCTATAGTGCTTTCTATACTTTTCTGTAGATCTTCTATCAGGAACAATATATTCATTTCTCCCGAAGATTTCTATTGATTTATATCCATGCGCCCTGCTATAAATTCCTTCTATCAGTGGTGTAACTTCATTATTGGAGAGATATTCAAATAAACTAGTTAAATTACTTCTAGTGGTATATTTGAATACATAATCAATATTATCATCAAAGAAGGCCTTTGTATTTAGGAAGGCTTGGGTCCCCCCTACTAAGGTTATTACATCCTTGTTGATCTCCTTAGCCTTCGCAGCAATTTCCTTAACCATATTTACATCTATACAAAGAGAGGTTATCCCTATAACATCAGGGTTAAAGCTCCTAAAGGTTTCTTCAAAGCTCTCACCAGGAACCATTAAATCTAAAATCTCAACCTGATGGTCATCCTTCAGTATTGTATATATAATTTCAAGCCCTATAGGCTCAGCATACATAAACTCTCCTAAGGTAATGGCTTGTTTTATTCTCGGTGGTCGAACTAATAGTACTTTCAACTTATTACTCAACGAAACTCACCTCAATTTTTTTAATAAGTAATACTCATGTGCCTGTCACCAATAAGTCATAACTCATGTGCCTGTCACCAACAAGGCCACCTATATAATATTCGGTGTTATCCTCTGCTTAATCTGATACCTGTAAAATAAATTAATCCCTAGGTAAAACATGTATAAGAACGGCTTTTTAAGGAATTCCTTATTAAACAGTGTCCGGTTAAATATGCTTTTCAGGGTAAACACCTCGTTGTATAGGTCCCAGTAAGCTTTGGTTAGCTCCTCTGGGGTCATGTTTTTAGGTATGTGAACAGCTTCTGTGCCATTGTAGGAGTAGATATTTTTGTTGTATATCCTATTTTTTCTTTCCATTTCCTTGTAGAATACAGTACCGGGTATGGGAGTAAGTATATAAAATCTAGGAACTACAATTTTATTGTCTTCTATGAATTTTGCCGTTGCTTTTATTGACTCTAGGGTATCTCCATCGGCTCCTACTACCATCTCTGTGGATAGGTCTATTCCATGACGGCTTATATTTTTCAGAAGTCTTCCGTATTCATTGGGATCAGCCCAGCTCTTTTGCATAGAGTCTAAGCTTTCCTTGGAGACACTTTCTAGTCCAAAGCTTAAGGCTGTGCATCCGCTTTCCGCAGCTATTTTAAGGAGCTCATCATCCTCTCCAATCTTTACGGAGCATTGAGAAAGCCAGCTCATATTTAGCTTCTTGATTTCCTTACATAACTCAATCATATACGCTCTATCGGAAAGTATATTGTCATCTAAAAGCAAGAACTTATTAAAACCCAAGGATTTTATATGCTTAATATCCCTTATGACCTCTTCAATGCTTCTTCTATAATATTTAGTTTTATATAAGCAGTATACGGAGCAAAAGCTGCAGGTGTTGGGACAGCCTCTACCAGCTTGCACCGGCAGAAAATCTCCTATATTTTTATTTATAATCAAATCAAATCTAGGCAGAGGATATTCCAATTTTGTAAGGGGCTTTTCATAAAAATCCTTTAATTCTCCCTTTTCTATGTCCTCTAAAACAGTTCTCCAGACTCCTTCACCATCACCAATAACCACGGCATCGCAATATTTCTTACCTTCCTCCGGCATTAAGCTCACCATATAGCCTCCGAGAATAACTATCTTACCTCTCTTTTTAAACTCCTTGGCAATTTCTATGGTTCTCATAACAGCGTGTCCCATGCTGCTTATGGCTATTACATCGGCATCAGTGTGAAAATTCACTTCTTCAATGGTTTCTAGGCATATTTCACACTGCCAATCCTCTGGGGTCAGTGCAGCCAATACCGGCAGTGCTAAGCCCACAAAGTACAGCTTATTCTTTTTAACTAGATTTCCCTTGTAATCATAAGGGGTAGGCTGAATGAATAATATCTTCTTATTCACTTAAAACACCACTTTCTTATAGAGATTTCACTACACTTTTAACAAACTTACCGGCAGCCTTCATTATATAATTTATATCTATATAGTCATAAACACCCTTCTTCTTACCAAGAAGAGCAATCTTTATTGTCAGCTTATAAAACTCTAAATAAAAAGCCTTTCGAGACATCTTCTTTGGCTCCAACACAAGATGAAGGAAGTCCCAATGCTCTATATTATCAGTAATGATTTTCTCCTTATACTGGTGAAAAATATCCGTTCCAGGAACAGGAGTAAAAATAGAAACAGTAGAATAATGAAGATCCTTATCCTTTATCCATTTATAAAGCTTATTAAAATCTTCTTTTGCTGCATCCATATTCACAATAAATAATGCTATGCAATCAATGTGATATTTCTTCAGTATATTTACGCATTGCTCATTAAAATCCTTGGAGGTTGCCTTTGTATAGGAATCCAGTGTAGAATCATCTATAGCCTCAAGGCCTACAATGATTGCCTTAGTTCCAATAGCCGCTAGCTCTCCTATTAGCTTCTCATTATTAACTATAAAATCAGCCCTGCTGTAAAATATATAATTCTTCTTAATACCCTTTTCTTTTATTAAGCTTATAAATTTGTTAACACGCTCTGTACTTAAAAGAAAGCTATCATCTACAATATGGATATTATCGCACTCTATGCCTTCAATCTCCTCTACCACCTTCTCAATAGATCTAGCTGCATAATACCCATTATTAACCTTTCTACAGAAGCAGAAATTGCACTGATAAGGACAGCTAAAAGCAGTTTTCACTATGGCACAGGGAGTGAAGCCTAAGTATCTATATTTATCTTTATTCTCATAAAAATGCCTTCTATCAGGAATGGGCAGCTTATCAGGATTTATTGATAATGGCTTATTCTCATACCAACCGCTACCTGTTCTATAGCAGATACCTGCAATATTACTCAAAGCCTTTTCATAACCTTTGTCCAATAACTTTATAAGCTCTTTAAAAGGCTCCAGTGAGCTACTTCGAACTATAAAATCTATAGTATCCACATAAAACCTTTTATAATTAACCTCTGCGTGAACACCGCCCACCATTACCTTGATATTAGAATTGTGGCTTTTAATTATCCTTGAGCACTGAATAATAATAGGCTCTTGAGTTATATATCCGGTGATTGCTACCATATCAGGATTAAAGCTCTTTAATACTTCTTCCAAGCTTCTCTCATCAAATAAACAATCAAGAATCTCGCAATTGACCTTTTCTTCAAGAGCAGCAGTATACAGATACTCAAGCTCTAAAGGCTCAAGGTTTATTAAATTTATACTTGCAACGATGCCTGAGGACTTTGGCCTTACTAGCAGTAAATTCATAAGCTTTCACCTCTCCCTATCCTCTAAGGATTTTGCCAACATACTGCATGGTAATATTAAAGGCTCCTATGGATAGCTTAATATTTTCAATAAGTCCATATTTCTTAATCATCTTCATTAAATTCACTGGATTCATAGTTACCTTGTAATAGAGCTTTACAATATTCCAGTAATAATTCCTTATGGATATTTTTGAAGGGACTACAGTTAAATGTGCTAAGTCCCACTTTTCATATTCCTCTCTAGGAATTATAAGCTTGTCCTGATATTCTTCGAAAAGCTTAGTGCCAGGGAGAGGAGTAAAGGGTTGAAGATTGATAAACTTAATATCAATTTTTCTAATCCATTTATATAATCTATCAAAATCTCTGCCATCCCAATCCACTCCAAGAATTAAGGTTCCATAGCATTCAACATCATACTTCTTCAGTATATTTATAGCCCTTTCGTTGATAGCAACACTGCTCTTTTTGTTATATTTTTTAAGCTCCTCTTCGCTGCTGGATTCCAAGCCCACAATTACAGCCCTAAGTCCACAGGTGGCAAATTCCTTTATAATATCCTCATTTTCAGCAATAAAATCTGACCTTCCATAAATGAGAAAGTTCTTATGGATATCATTTTCCCTTAATAAATTGCAAAAATCCAAAATCCTCTTCCTATCAACCAGGAAATCATCATCTACAATATAAAGCTCTCTTTCCTCTATATCCTTAATTTCCTCAATTATGTCCTGAAGGTCTCTCACAAAATATTTGCCATCAGTTATTTGCCTACAAAAGCAGAAGCTGCATTGATAAGGACATCCATAGGAGGTCTTAATAAGGGCGCAGGGATTATGAAACATGTAGTAATATTTATCTCTATATCTAGAAACCAGGCTTCTATTAGGCCTTGGATAATTAAAGGTAGTTTCTTTAATGCATCTACCCTTGTTTTCCTCCCAGATGCCTTCAATAGTGCCTACAGCTTTGTTTCCCTCTAATGCTTCTAAAAGCTCACCAAAGGTCTTAAGGCCATTGCCTCTCACTATGTAATCTATATTTACACAGCTAAAGTCCTCTGGCACTACCTCAGAATGCACTCCCCCTACAACTACCTTACAGCTAGGGTCTACCTTTTTAATCTCCTCTGCATATTCCTTTATTATATTTATATGTGCAATATATGAGGTCAAGCCCACTACCTGAGGCTTATACACCCCAATAAAATGGCTTAAGGGCTTCTTTTCTAAGATCATATCTATGATGGTAACCTTATGACCTAAGGCTTCTGCAAAAGCTCCTAAATATTCAAGCTCTAAGGGCTCACAAATCATAACATTTTGAAGCCCTATAGTTTCCTTATGTGGCTTCGGCCTTACTAATAAAATATTCATTATTAATTACCACCCTTTTTCAGGAGAAATAAAGCTATGGTCGGCATGAAGGCCTTCTCCTTAATATTATTTATCTTTATCATTTGAAGCCTATCCTTAGTTAGCTTTCTCATAGCACTTATTGATAGGTATTTTGCACTGCTGGTGGTGAATTTAACAAAAAACATAATGAAATGGTCATACAGGGAGTTAGCAGAGGCTTGGGCTAAAAATAAATGTCCCTCTTCCTTTAATAAATAATGAAACTTATTTATTGCTTCCTCTTTATTTGAATAGTAGGGAAAGGAATGGGTACACACAATTATGTCAAAGCTGGAAGGCTGTCCATTAAACTCTTCAATACTAGAATTTAAATAATCAGCTTCCCTGTCCTTCTCCTTAGCTGCTTCTATCATCTTAGGTGAAATATCCACCCCAGTAAATTTAATATTAAAGCCAGTAAACTCTTTCTTTATATCTCTAATAAGCTGTCCTGTTCCACAGCCCATGTCTAAAATTCTATATTCTCTATCTTCCTTTATGATCTCTTTAAGCTCTTTTATAATGTCTCTTCTTGTAGGTGATAATGAATATTTTTGAACCCATAGCCTTTCATATTTGTCGGCCCAAAAGTCCCATATCTTTACTCCAATCATTGGTTATTCTCCCTTAAACACTTGAAATTTTGCCTGTAATGGCTTATAGCTAAGGCTTCCTATAAAAAGCCCTATGAAATATCTCACAATAGAGCTTGGATGATATATATGCATATATTTTCTCTGATGAATAGCACCAAGTTTCATTTTAGTATCCTCAGCAGTTTGTCCAAAATCTATGGAGGAGTATTTATTTTCAATTCCATAGCTTAATATAAAAATCAGCATATTCATGTACAAATCATATTTATGATTCAAGGAATAATTGAGGCCTCCAAAAATGAAATTAAGCTCATTATTGATGCTTCCCATTTGAACAAAAGCTGCGGCCTTATCCTCTATATAAAACACATATATTTCAGAAGGTATATCTCTAAAGAAATCTATGGTCAGCTTCTCTAGCTTATAATCAGATTTTTCATATACCTCTTCATAAAGTGCATAAAGCTCCTCATTAAAATTAGAGTTACATTCAAGCTTTCTAACCTTCAAGTCTCTGCTCTTCTTCATTGCAGAATTTAACCTATATCTATAATGACTTCTAAGGTCTTTCTTATAATCCTCAATGCTGTCCCAGTTTATATTAAGCTTACAGGTAGGCAGTGTTTCCCCTGTTATAAGCTGTTCACTGAGAAAGCTATCATCGGAATTTAAAATAATGTAGCTGCCCTTTTCCTTTTTTATATAGTCCACCATTTCCTGAATATCATCTTCATGGACTTTATAGCCGCTCTTTGCCACGGAGCAGGGAACTCCTATTATATTGACCTTTAAATTCAGCTTTAATTTAGAATAGGAGAATATGTCCAAAACCAATTTATAGACAACAAAAGCGCTTCTATCATTTATAATCACATAGCTTTGGCTGCAGGGATTGGAGTGTTCTAGAATGCTTAAAATATTTTTAGATAGGTAGCTGCTTTCAGAAAAGATATTGTCCCATTTCTCGGGAACCTTAAGGATTTCATCAAAGACTTCTATCATAATTCTCTCTATACCTCTATCTCATATACTTTATAATGCTTGTACTCTTCTTCCGCCCACTTTACACCGAAATTTTTAGATTTAAAATTGCTGTTTAATATCCAGCTGGTTTCATAATGGTCGTATCTGTTTTTTGTGTAGTTATAGCATTGATTAAATAAGCCTAAAATTGCTCCAGTGTTTTGATATTCACTTAAGACTCCCATTTCTATAATCTTAAAGGTATCTATCTTATCAGAAAACAGCTTGTTTTTTACAAAGGTATCAACACCTATGTTCTTCCCCTCAGGAATCAATTGATTATAATCTGGATACCAAAGCATAAAGCCTATAGGCTCTCCATCCTTAAGTACAAAGATTAAATTTTCCTCCTTAAGAAAAAGCTTCAGATCCCTGAATAATTCATAATCCTCCTGATAGCTACGCTTAAAATAGAAGGGATGACTACTAAAAATCCTATTATTTAAATCCGTATATATTTTTAAATCATCCTTAAAATTCCTGAAGCTGATATTTCTGAAGGTAAACTTCGAATTTATCTTTTCTATAACTCGCTTATAGGAATTAAAATTAAAGCTGTCCATTTCTCCGCAATAGGAAACTAAGGTATGTTCATTAGACTTATACTTACTAAAATAATCTATATAATAAGGCGGGTTGTAATTGCTCCCGAAGCTTAAAGGAAGGTCATAATTATCGCTTAATAATCCGAGACCATAGTTTACATGTCCATTTAATCCAACGGTAATGCTGGGTATATTTCTTTCTCTACACATATCTTTTGCAGTATCTATAATGAAATCTACAGCCTTTTGGCATCCTGGCAGAGCTTCAAAAAAGGCAATTTGAAGCACATCCTTGTAATTATCTGCCTGGATGAAGGTAGCTGCTGCAGAAATTTTATTATCATCAAAAACCATAACGGGACATATGAATGCATGCTTACTAAACTCACTTTTACCTGTGAGAATAGGCTTTAAAAGAACAGATATAGAGTCCTTATACCCGCTATTATCTTTGTATATATCTTTTATAAAGCGCAAATAAGCTTTATAGTTATTTTTATTGCATTGAATCAGGTGCACAGCATTTCCTCCAATTATGTTAAATCTTAGTCTATTATAGCATATTAAAACCTAAAATTTCACATTCTTCAGCATTCACTGAATATATATCAAAAATCATGTTTCTCCGTTTTTTCCTTGTCTACTGATAGTGAATTTCCATATAGGCAGGAGATATTATAGATTTACAAAATACAAAAAAATCCAAATAATAATGTATATATCCTTAAGACTGTGATACTATTTTCCTATATTACATTTACAAATTTTCCTATGTAATAAAATAATTAATCTATAAGCTGCATATAGGTTTTATGCAAGCTTATGGATAGCTGTACTAAGATATATTTAAGGAATAATTAAACGAAAGGAAGGCCGTATGATTTATTTAGATTATAATGCTACAACACCGATAGATAAGGAGGTTGCCGAGGCTATGTTACCATACATCTATGGAAACTACGGTAATCCTTCTAGTACCCATGAGCTGGGAGTGGCTTCAAAAAAAGCCGTTGAAACGGCAAGGCTTCAGGTTGCTGATTTAATAAATTGTTCTCCAGAAGAAATAATCTTTACAAGTGGCGGAAGCGAATCAAACAATATGGTTATCAAGGGCGTAGCTCAGACATACAAAACTAAAGGAAATCATATTATTACATCACAAGTGGAGCATCCTGCTGTGCTTAATCCATGTAAATATCTTGAGAAGCTAGGATATGAAATAAGCTACTTACCTGTGGATCAGTATGGAATAGTGGATATATCAAAGCTAGAAGGTATGATTACCGATAGGACAATACTTGTGACCATTATGCATTCCAATAATGAAACTGGAACACTTCAACCAATAAATGAGATTTCTGAGATCTGTGAAAAACATAATATATTGTTACATACAGATGCTTCACAATCCTTAGGGAAAGTACCTGTTGATGTTACTGCTCTAGGCGTTGATTTCTTAACCATCGCAGGACATAAGCTATATGCACCTAAAGGGATTGGAGCGCTGTATATTAGGAAGGGTATAACCATTGAACAATTGATTCATGGTGCAGGTCATGAAAATGGAAGACGTGCTGGTACAGAAAATATTATTTTTGATGTTGCCTTAGGGAAGGCATGTGAAATTGCAAAGAATGAATTGAAAAATGATAATATCAAGCTTTTAACTGATTACTTTTATAATAAGCTTAAAAATATCTTTGGAGATAGAATACATTTAAATGGTCATCCTAAAAAAAAGCTTCCTAACACATTAAACATAAGCTTTCTAGGTTTTAATGGACATGAGATTTTAGGCAGCTTAGATAATGTTGCTGCATCCACAGGATCCGCTTGCCATTCAGGCAATATATCAATTTCACCTGTTTTAAATGCAATTGGAGTTTCTGAAGATATAGGACGTGGAGCTGTACGATTTAGCCTGGGAAGATATACAACAAAAGAAGAAATTGACACTGTTATTGAGCAAGTAAGTAAAATTATATAAAAAATAGGAACTCATTTTTCCAATGAAAATCCGCAAGTTCTTCACAAGATAATGACCGATGGCTACACCATTTGCAAATACGCCAAAAACCCAACATTAAACTGTTTAATGTTGGGTTTTTGAAAACTAAGTTAGAAATATTGATAATAAAGTAGTAGTGTTCTTTCGCTCTCCAGTTAGAAAGCGCTTATTCTTTACGGATTTATTTTACAGTTTTATTGATAAAATCAACTTCATACAGACGTTCTCCGTATTTCATTTCATCATCAGTAATGGTACCCTCTGTGAGAGAGATACGAAGAACAATTGAGCTTGGATTATCTTCG
This sequence comes from Alloiococcus sp. CFN-8, assembly GCF_049943125.1. Classification (GTDB taxonomy): domain Bacteria; phylum Bacillota; class Clostridia; order Clostridiales; family Clostridiaceae; genus JAEXZL01. Next base: position 1,665,647 of record NZ_CP188040.1, on the reverse strand, counting down.
TCGCCAACTTCATCGAACCAATCGAATATTTTTTTAAACTTGGCTCTGATTTCCGCATTCTTCTGGTCCTTAACCCAACCTAGATTTTCAGCCGTACCTTGTAAAGCGTACCAACCAAACCCGCAGACGGAAACCTCATTGTTCTTCTCAATTTGCAGCATTTTATTCTTTTTTGCGTCCGTAGAAACATAAAATGCCCCGTCTTCATAATAGGCGCATACCATACGGGCAGAAGGACGAGGGTTACCGGCAGCGTTAGGGGCTACTGATATTGTCGCAAGGGCAATAACTTCTTCTTTACCATTTCCGCAACGCTCCTCCATAAGTTTCATGGCATTTTCATACTTGCTCATTTTAATTCTCCTTTAATTTTAATTATTTTATGCTGCAATTATTGTCAAACCACTTTGAAAGCGATCCAAGACTTACAATTCCAGCTTTAGCCACAAAGCAGGACGAACACCGCCTGTACATTTACCATCGCTGATGTTGCCTTTCAGTATATTGTTACCGTGGATTCCTATATTACCGTCGGTCCCGAAGATGTACACGGCTTTTACATTATCGCGGCCTGGCGACCGAAGCCACCACCACCAACTCCCTTCTTTGCCAAGAAGTCTTGCTATTCGCTTACTGTTGTTTTCATCTTTTCTTTGATACCAGTATCTTTGATTTTTTCCTCGGTTTTGTAGTTTTGAACGACTATCTCCAAAATACTTGCACACTTCCTCAATACTTAATAAAAATATACTATCTTCTGTATCTGCTCCTCCCTTGGAACCATACCACTGATTGTCCAGATTTTTATTTAACACCGGAATTATTCTTGATTTATCCGTTACATTGAGTTTGTCATAGAATTCACCATTAAGATATTTTCGGAGTGAGCAGTCAGACCATGTTATATCTTTATAAGCATCATGATAAGATCGTTGTTCTATTATTTCTTCAGTTATAACCAAAGCAGCGTTATTTTGTATGTCAAGTACTCTCCAATTATAACCGCCGAATGATAATGATGAGTCGATTATAATATCTTCCATTTAATCATCTCTTTCTTTTTAATAGATAATCAACCTTACCCTTAGGACTTATTCTTTGTCCTTCTCCTTTACTCGTTTTACTAAAGGCACGGGTATCTCCAAAGGAACTCACTGTGATTTCTGTCTATCATTTTAGTATAAGGCCTCCCTGCGGAGACAGATTAGATACTAGACACTATTATTAAGTTATATTTTCTATAAATGGACTAATAATTACTATCTATAATTATATCTCATATATACATTTTTTGGTAAACTATTGAAATAAAAAATTCCTCAGACACATTATAACTAATGGTATAGGAACTTTATATTCTACTTATTATCTCTTATTTTTTATTATCCAGTTTTAGTAAAAATCGCATTTACTTATGTCATATCCTCATTAATTGAGGTTTTATTTTCATTAAATATGTTCTGATTGTTTTCTGCCTTTCTTATACTATTTTCTGTAATCCTCTCTAATAAACGGCTCTTCAATGCTTTCAGAAATAAGCAATTTGTATTTCTGCGGCTGACGGTATGCGTTGCCATGGACTTCTTGACTTCTGTATTCTCTTATTTCATCAATAGGAAAATCGGCCATATAAATCCCTTCTCGCTCACCAGCCTCAATAATAAGAGTATCTCTTGAACCAGAATCAGAGGGCTTGTATGCAATCCCATCAAAGGCAGTAGAATGACCATTGCAGTCAGGCTTTCCTTTTGGATAATTTACTGTTGCAATGCCTACCATATTTTCATATGCCCTTGCCCTCAGCTGTGAAAGACGATTTATCTCCATGGGGCAAGCATTTGGCACTAAAATAATCTCAGCACCTTTAAGCATAAGAACTCTTGCACTTTCAGGAAACTCTCTGTCATAGCAAATCATTGCACCTATTTTTACATCACCCTGTTCTGTATCTAAGTCGGCAACATAAAAATCATCTCCTGGCGTTAATCTGCATTCATCACCAAAATCACAGGTATGTACCTTTGCATAGGTAAGTACATTTCTGCCATAACGATCAAAGAGGCAGAGGGTGTTCCTTGGTAATGGCTCATACTCCTCAAGGAAGGTTATTCCGATAGCCATATTAAGCTCCCTTGCAAGCTTACCAAAGGAGTTAACAAAATCACTATCAGCAGCTACAGCAGATTCTTTCAATTTTGTTATATCTTCAGGAATACTATAGCCAACACTCCACATCTCAGGAAACAACACAATGTCTGCACCCATTTCCTTAGCCCTTCTGCAATATTCTAATCCCTTTTCCTTATTTCTCTCTAAGGTATCCTCAGGCAATAGCTGTAGCAAAGCTACTTTCAGATTTTTCATAGTACCCACCCCTTTAAATTACTATTTATTGAAATGACTTATTGTTTTTATTTTAGCATATTTTGTAAAGAGGGTTATTACTAATGATTACTTATTGTAGCTTATAAAAAATAAAATAAGTCATAACTCATGTGCCTGTCACCCTCTTGATTTCCTGTTTTTAATCGTTTATACTGTAATCACCATAAAGAGTGCGCGAGAGACAAGCTCGTTGACCGCACAGCAACCTGCCAAAAGGTAAGGTGCTAATGCTTGTATGATGGGAGGTAATGTTCAGATCGCAACTCCCATCATTAACAATGGGAGTATTTTTATGCCCTCTTTGTGGTAAACACATTTTAAGGAGGGCATTTATTATGCTTAAAAATAATCGTACACTTGAAAACTTGCTTGAACCGAACTGCAGAATCTATCTTTACCTTGCAGATGAAGAAACTTCTGCTGATTTTATTAGAAATGCAGATAAAGAGGGTTTTACTTTCGGAGATGGTGTAAAAGCTTCGGAAAGAAAACCCGATCCCATAATGGCTCTAAACAATGATAAGACTATTAACTATCTTGGCATGGCAGGGAACTTAGCATTTCACAATCCTGCAGCTTCAAGCACTTATTTGGTAAGAGTGGATTATAGAAAATACTTATCAGGAGAAGAAAATTATATGTACACAACTACTTCAAAAGAAAATAGATAGCCGAACCTCTTTGTCATCACTCAATCACTATCGAAGAATTTAAAACTATCCATGCAATCTTTAAAAAATATAAAGGAATGAACCCTCTCTAGTTCTAAAAAAAACAGACCCCAATCTCAATTAGAGAAAGGCGGTCTGTTGCTGTTTCATATATTCTTACTATGAAGTATCATCCTATTTTCAGTGTTCAACTGCTTTAAAACCATCACTATCGATAAACTCCATATTATCAGGAAGATCATCAATAATATATTACGGGCTATAACGAAAAAAATAAGTCATAACTCATGTGCCTGTCACCTCTCTCCAAAGAAATCCGCCAGCATGTTTTTGAAGACCTTTTGTTGCATTTCGAATGCTCTTTGAGTTTATACCTGTTTCTCTTGTGGCTTCTGCAATGGAAGCATATGTTTTAATGATTACCATATCTTTAGATAGCTGTACAACTGCATGTCCCTTAGGCTTTTTGGGTACTTCAATCTCCACTTTTCTAACTTCACTTTTTCTCATTGCCTCTTGAAGTTTCATCTCTTTTTTCTTTTTCTCTTCTTGTTGCTTATATAAAAGATAAACCGCCTTATCTCTTAATTGCTCAAGTCTTACAGGCTCACAATTTTTATCTTTACCTCGTTCTATTCCTTCGTTGAGAATATCTATTTTGTTATCATAATCCTTTAATCTATGATAGGCCATAGCATATGATTCATAAAGCATAGGAGAACAATAACCGTTATATCTTGCCTTATCATATAAGAAGATGGCCTCTTCTGTGTATTTAGCTTTTCTTAATTCTTCTCCCTTTTCCCAATACTTATACCCCTCCTCAACTCCCTTGCTCCAGTCATTGAGGTTGTGTATGCTTTCAAGGGGAACTCTATTATTAACTGGATTTATGCTAATATCATATCCCTGTACAAAGTCTTTGGTATTACTTCCATCCTTAATTGATGATTTTGAGTTATAAGCATAGCTACGGCGTTTCTCTGCAGCAATCAAAAGTTCTTCCACCTGTGCTGAAGTAAGAGTTTTCAGCATCACTATGCTATTTTTTGCTTCTTCTTCACACCGTTTTTTATCTCCATAATAACGTATGGCAAATTCACTAATTCTATGGTAATGCTCCACAATATATTCAGTTAATGATTGTAGATCAAAGGGACTGTGAAAATATAATCTCACGAAATCTTCACCGCCCTCACTCTTTAAGCAGGGTTTTGAATAAAGAAAGGTATCTTTTAAAGCACTTTTTTTAACAATAATGTAATTTCCCTTGAGTGTAAATTTAAACCTTAAAAACGAAAGAATGTTAGTGATATCAACATAATTTCTACTATCCCTTATGAAACCAATCCACTGAGTATCTCCACCATTTTTAGCAATTATGTCCTGAATATAGGCACATACCTCTAACTCCTCATCGGTAGGTATATTTTTCTCCATTTCTTTATACATTCGTTCCTTTTCTTCGTCCTTCAGCTTCAAAAGCTCCCAAAGAATCCTTCCACATACTTCCGAATCAGAAACTGCTCTATGTACATGTTCATTGACTATTCCAAAATGAGCTGCCACTGTATTTAGCTTATAATTTTCTATGTCTATGATCAAGCTTCTAGAAAGCTCAAGAGTATCAACATAATCAATCTTTGCATCATACCCCAAACGGATAAAGGTTTCTGACAAAAAGCTGATATCGAACTTTGCATTATGAGCACAAATAACAGTCTGTCCATTCAGTGCGTCTCCTAAAAAATTAATAAGCTCTGAGTACACCTCTTTTTCTAGTGGTGCAGAGCTTATCATATCGTTGGTAATATGATTAATTGCAGTAACATTAGGGGAAATGCTAACTTCTGCATTCACCAACGAATTATATTTTTTTACCACTTCCCCTTCCTCAAATATCACCGCACCCACTTCAACAATTCTATCTACATATGGATTTAATCCCGTTGTCTCTACATCAAGTGCTATATATCTTTTTTTCAAGTTATCAGCAGTGTGGTAACCTAAATTAATATTATAAGATGATACAGATCCTTTCTCTATATCCTCTACCGCCTTCACTGGTTCCACCTCTACTATTGGCTCCACTGATTCAATCTCTACTATAGGTTCAATCTTATTATTTTGTTTTATCTTATTTATTATTGTTTTAAATAGTCTGTCAATAAACCCCAAGTTGTTTACCTCCTGTTAATTAGAAATAAAGCTTATTAAAAAATATAGTTTAATTAAACTAATACAACCAAAAACAATCCACGAGCTATTATATCATCACATACTAGCTTTAAGCTGTTATTTAATAATACTGATATTTTCGCAAATAACTCATAACTCATGTGCCTGTCACCTCTTGCTTGGGCTTTCCTATGTCCATGTTAATTATTCAGGTAAATTTTTAATGGCACTTAACTACCCTACAGAGTACCCTGAAGATGGAATGGTTCATGAATATGACTTATATAAAGATACTTTGGTTCCCGTTAAAGCAGATGATGTTTTCCAATCTCCTGCATACTTTAAAGATGATAAGGCTTATTACTATAAATGGAATGAAGGTTTTTTCGTAAAGGACTTCAATAGTGGAATAGAAAAGAAAATCGCCGAACCAGTAGCAAAGGATTCTTCTGGGAAAATCACTAAGGATTACCTTATACAAGGATCAGGCTATACTTATGATAAAGAAGGTAACGGATGGATAACCATCTATAACTTAGAGGGGGAAGTTCTAGAAAAGATAGAGCTAAAAACTGATGAGGATTCTTTTTATATGGGGTTTTTGAACTTTGAAACCAGTGACAGACTATTTTTTGCCGTGGTTAAGTTAGATGGCACAGAGGATGTTTATTATATATTGAAAAAAGATATTGGAAGTGGAAAAACTAATTGCATATTCAGCTATACTAATGGAAGCTCACGGGTGTATGTAGACCCTGAAAAGCAATAATGGTTAGTTAGGAAATAATAATGCGAAAAATAATTAAATAAAATAAAAATATTAAAGCAGTAGAAGATAATCTACTGCTTTAATATATCCCTATAAAAAATAAGTCATAACTCATGTGCCTGTCACCACTAGTATTCTATACTTAATAAACAAAGCGCGTCTGCACTGGCTTTATGACCTACATCTTTCATATCCTTAGACTCAAAAGCTTTCTGAATTGTATTCATAGGTAATTGACCAAGTCCCACTTGAATTAATGTACCTACTATCACTCTTTCCATATTTAATAAAAATCCATTTGCTGTCATAGTAATAATAATTTCATGACTAGTTTCGCTTACATCAAGAGAAATTATTTTTTTAATTGATTTCTTTGTTTTCTTATTAGTAGTAAAAGCTAAGAAATCATGTTCACCTACAAGATTCTTTGCAGCTTTTTTACTTTTAGCTACATCTATTGTTTGATTCATTAAGTTAACATATTGCCTTTCAAACAAAGGACGATTAGGAGCATCTTTCTTCCATAATCGGTATTCATAAGTTGCACTTTTCATTAAGTATCTACTATGAAATCTTTCATCAACAGTTTCTACTGATAATATAATAATATCATCAGTTAAATATTTTTCGAAATAATCAAAAATTTCTTTTGTGCTTAACCTACTATCTGGTGCTATAAAATTAACAATTTGCCCTTTAGCATGTACCCCAGCATCAGTATTAACTGCACCAATAACCTCTACCTCTTTTTCATAGAGCTTTGATAATATCAATTCTAACTTACCTTGAATACTCTTTTCCAAGTTATCTTTGGATTTATTAAACCCTATATATCTTCTACCATCATAAGCTATCATCATCTTATAATTTTGCATTTGAACCCTCCTTTTCCTAAATAACAATCAATACATTTTATCATACATTAAGATAGGTTCATATATGTAAACATTTATTATTGGAAATTCTTTATCAGGCTTACTATCTTTAGAAAAAATTCTCTTGTCTCAATTAATTACACCTCTAGGCATATACTCTTCCTCAATAAGTCATAACTCATGTGCCTGTCACCTTACTTATGGTACGGTTCTCCATTATTAATCCTATAGCCCCTGTAAATCTGCTCGAGGAGCATAACCCTGAAGAGCTGGTGAGGGAAGGTCATTTTGGAAAAGCATAGCTTGTAATCGGCTCTGTTCAATACTTCCCGGGAAATACCTAGGGATCCACCGATGACGAAGGTGAAGCTGCTGATGCCTCTTACGGTTGAGTCCTGGATTAAGGAGGCAAATTCCTCTGAGGAGAGCATTTTTCCCTTTAGATCTAGAGCTATTACATAGGAGTTGTCCTTAATGACTTTTAGGATAGCTTTCCCTTCCTTATCCTTGATCTGTTCCTCTTCCTTTTCTGAGGCATTGTCTGGTGTTTTTTCATCGTTTAGCTCTATGATGTCGAGCTTGCAGTATCTTTGAAGTCTTTTAGAGTATTCTTCGATGGCAAGCTTTAGATACTTTTCTTTAAGCTTTCCTACGGATATTATTGTTATGTTCAATGAAATCTCTCCTATTCTTATTGTCCTATGGTAATAAATCTATCATTAGTTTTGATATCTATAATGTAATGTGGCCTTGTGCCATTTTCTTCATTATATAAAAGACAAGGAATAATTCCAATAATAGAGAAGAAATAATTCCAATAAAAAACACCCTTTATATACTGCTATTATCATAGCTTAATATAAAGGGTATTATACTATTCATGCATCAACCTTTGTTATTGTTTATTTCATCAGAACCCCATATTTCACAAAAACTATTTATCACTTCAGCCAGCTCCTTAGGATTATCTTTATTTATTTCATGACCTGCATCCTTCACAAAATGAAGCTGTGAATTTACTATCTGGTCAGCCATAGCCATAGAAGCCTTTTTATTTGCTATATCCTTTTCTCCGCAAATGATTAATGTAGGGCAGGAGATGCTATTTAAGGCTTTACTAAAATCAATGTCCATCATTGAAGTGGTTAATTTAATAAAACCCTTCTTGGAAATTCCCATAGCTTCAAAAACTCTTTTGGGCATGAACCTAAAAATTGTGTTTTGAACCTTAAGGAGCAGCTTAGGCATTTGATATTGTGCTGCTATCAGTATTAATGACTTGACCTTTGAAGGGTTGTCTATAGCATAATTTAATGCAAGGACTCCACCTAGAGATAGACCACAAAGATTTATGGGCTCTGATATTTCATCACAATACTGTGAAAAGTGCTTATATAAGCTTGAATAGGATGCCTCATCTCTTTTAAGAAATGAACATAAATCTGGACAAACAATCTTATTTTCCAGACTCATGTGAGAAACCGTTTGATTCCAGCTCGAAGAGTCTTGTCCAAGCCCATGAATGAATATGTACTGCATGCCTTTGCTCCTTTCTATAATTCCAAAAGTAGTTTTTCTGATTTCTTTAATCCCTTGTATACCAGCTCATAGGAGTGGTCTATGAGAGAATATATCATTTCTTCTGTTAGTGTTCCATCAATATCTACAGTAATCCAATGCTTCTTATTTAAATGATAACCAGGAGTTATACAGGGATAATCTAATCTTAAAGCCTGAGCCCTAAAGGGATCACATTTTAAGCTGATAGAAAGCTCCTTGCTCTTTATATTGGTCAAAAGATACATCTTAGAAGCTACCCTTATAACTAGTGTTTCCTCATCAAAGGGAAAGGTTTCATTACTTCCTTTCTTTGAATCACAGTATTCTCTTACATCCTCTAAATTCATAGCCATCCCTCCTATTTGTCTAGTATTTTTCCATTTTATTCTTATGTATATATTCTACATAATAACGGTATAATTCTAAAGTACAATTTCATAGTTAAATGTGGGCTACTGGTATCACTCACCTTTCTTGTGAAAGGAGGTGGTACTTATGAGTAACTATAATTTAATGTTACTATTTCAGGCGGGATTATTTTTACTATCACTACTAACATTCATAGTGTTACTTATTGATAAAAGGTCAAAAAAATAGTAGCCCCAGGTCGAATTGGAGAGCTACTGTTTTTCATATAACTTTAGTGATACCAGTTGCCTAAACAACTAGAATTGTATATTATAGGGTGTTCGCAGCACCCTATTTTATTTTTCACATTTTCTATTAATATTATATCACATAAATATAAAAAATAAACCTGAGCTCTAGAAAATATGACTATCCTCTCTAGAAACACAGCAATTATCCAATTAATGTATACGGTTTCCTCGAGCAAATGTTATACTATTAATAGAGTTAATTATATAGCTTTATTCTTTCATTCTAGTAAGATATTTCAAAGCATGCTTATCATGTAAAGTATGCCTTCAGGAGTGATACCATTGACAAAATTTAAATTGCAGGACCTAAAAACGATATTAAATAGTGATGTACTAAAAGACAATTCCTGTATCGAAATAGAATTTTCTATTGATGACGACAGTGAATACGACGATTGCTGGCTAGGAAAAATGCCAGACAGAGATGAGTCTAACAAAGAAATCTATTGGTATGGTTTAGCTCCAGATGGCTCACAAGCATATGAGTATACTGAATTAAAAGATATTCTAAACGCTAAGGTATTTCATGGAAAAAGCTTATATGTGTTAATTGATAAGATAAACTGGCACTCCTTAGATGGCTGCAGCATAGAGGAAAGATTACCCTACTACATAGATCAAGTTTAGTATATTCTTAGTCATTTTTGTTTGTATATATACTATATGGAAAAGGGCGAATATTATAATGAACAAGTATACAAAAATTGTTAAAGCATGTTTAGTTTTTCAGCTAGTATTTTATGTATTAGCAATAGTTACGTCAATTTTATATGGTTTTTCAAAACAATTGATAATTCTTGTATTACTACCAGTTTGTTCTACTATTTCAACTGGGCAAATATACTTGAGCATGAAGAATGCAAAAAAGTAGTCAACCATCATTTCTAACAGCGTTATTAGCAGCATGCTCACCCTTATTTTATATATAAATTCAGATGTTAAAATATTTGTTTATATATAAACATGATATTTCTGCATAATGTAAAATGAATAATAAGGAGATTTATTATGACAGATAATGAAATCAAAGAACTCATAAGCAGAGGAAGAAATTTTATGAAAATGCCTTCTGAGATGGAGGAAGCGCCAGTAGAAGGCGGCTATATGACGGATCAAACCTTGAGAAAGCCTCAACCACCTCTCTTTAAGGCTCCCATGGGTGGGGAAGTATTTAAGCTTCCTGATAATTATAGGGACTTGCCTTTAAAGAAGGACATACTGGAAATACTGTATAAAAGAAAGAGCAGCAGAGTATATACAGAAGAAAAAATGGGCTTACTTGAGCTTTCCTATCTTCTGTGGGCTACTCAGGGAGTAAAGTCTATTAGGGGAAATAATTATGCTACCCTTAGAACCGTGGCTTGCGGTGGTGCAAGGCATGAATTTGAGTGCTATCTTGCCGTTAATAATGTGGAAGGCTTGAAGTCCGGCTATTATCATTACATGCCAGATAGACATTCCTTAGAGCTTATTGAGGAAAAGGAAGACTTGTCCAAGGATATATCCATTTCTCTCTGCGAGCAAAACTGGGCTAAAAAAGCTAATGTAGTCTTCTATTACAGTGTTATCCCCTATAGAGCAGAGTGGAGATATGGGATCTGGTCTCATAGAGTTGCATTAATCGATGCAGGTCATATTACACAAAATCTTTATATTGCTTGCAGCTCCTTAAACCTGGGCACCTGTGCTATTGCAGCACTAGAAACCCCTGCTTCTAGCGAGATGTTTAAGCTGGATGGAGAAGAAGAATTCATCTTCTATGCTGCTCCTGTGGGTACTATCTCTGAGGATAATCAAGAGGAAGAGGATGCCTTTTATGCATTTTTAAAAGAGGAATAATAAATAATCCACAGCGATACAGATATAATCAATGTATTGCTGTGGATTATTTGTTACTATGTTATTTATTTCAGTATAAACCCTCTATCCTCTAAAAACTTCTTCATGTGAGGCCTTCTATTGCTTTGAAGCTTTTCAGCTACCTGGCCGCTCCAGGTATCCTGACGCTGTCCACTGGTTCTGGCATTGTAATATAGCTTAATTCTTTCGTCATACTCTGAAAGCTTTTCTTCCTCCTGTGAAGGTATATATTCATCCTTCTTGAATACTACCTCTAAAGGCAGTCTTTCCTTCTTATCTGGACTCTCTGCAGGATATCCAAGGCACATGCCTACTAGAGGATAACAGTTCTTAGGAAGCTTCAATATATCTGCTATCTTATCAGGATTATTTCTGATTCCACCAATATATACTCCTCCAAGTCCTAATGCTTCTGCTGCTATCATGGCGTTTTGAGCTACTAGGGCAGCATCTACTGTGGCAACCACAAAGCTTTCTGTATAGCCTCCATCAAATTCAAACCCACTGCTTTCGCAGGCTCTTTCCAATCGGCTGAGGTCAGCACAGAAGATTAAAAATACAGGGCATTCTACAATATAAGCTTGATTACCTGCCAGCTCTGATATTCTCTTTCTGTTTTCTTTATTTTCTACAGATATTATGCTATAAGCCTGTATAAAGCTTGAGGTAGAAGCACACTGTGCACTCTTAATTATTTCTAGGAGCTTTTCTTCTTCTATAGGCTTATCTGTATATTTTCTTATAGATTTATGTGACTGTAAAAGCTTTATTGTATCATTCATAGCCATTTGACCTTAGGGGTCTCTCCCACCTTTCTTACACAATATATTTTTCCTTTAGGAATATTTTAGCACTATTTCTATTGCAAATAGAATAATTTTATATAAATCTCATTGAAGGCTTACAGCTATTATTTCCTATGAATTAGTAAGCTAAGGACTTAAAGCTACAAAAAATTGAAGTTTCTTTCACCTTCCTTAAAGGAGTGAATAGTATATATAAGGGACAGGAAATAGAGTCCTTATACCAATGCAAAAAGTAGGAGGAAAACTAATGAGCACAAGAAGAAATTATTCAGTTGATACCACAGAGGTTAGTAGAGATTATGACTATAATTGCGAAAGAAGATGTGATGACGATACTACCACTGAATTATCCCATACTCATGAATTTGTAGGGGTTGTTAGACAAGCGAATGTTGGAAATGCTAATTCTACTCTCCATAGCCATCGTGTTGCAGGTGTAACCAGTGCTACTATTGAAATTGATAATGGAAAAAACCATGTTCATGCCTATCATGTTAACACTGATACCCTTGAGCACTGGCATGAAATAGGTGGAAAAACTGGTCCAGCCATTTATATTGGTAACACAGATAAGCACATTCATGTTTTATGTGGAACTAGCACTGAGGCAAATGACCATAGCCATGAGTACTTCTTCACATCACTAATAGACAGACCTCTTGTGGAAGAAGAAACTAGAAGACGCAGCAAATAATCACCTCTTTATTAAGTAACTTCTAAAGTATTATTAATAGAGCCTGCATACATTTGTATGCAGGCTTTCTAAATGCTTTTATCCTCTTTTAAGCCACCTTAGCATCTTCTCAAGATACTGATCCCAAAAGATCCAGTCATGTCCACCTCTACTCTCATGATAGATATGGGGGACATTCCTATCTACTAAGAAATCTCTAAAGTCTCTGTTATACTGTAAAAGGAAATCTTCAGTGCCACAAGCTATAAATAATCTAGGAAGCTCCTTTTCTTCTTTTAAAATATTCTCTATGAGAGCCTCCGGGTCATTATCGCTCCCTGGAAGCTTAGATATATCTCCAAAAATGCTTTCAAAATAACTCTTTTTTCTAAAGGGAACCACAGGATCATCTGGAGCAGCAGCAAGATCTATAACAAAAGCTGATGATAGGCCGGCCACAGCACTGAAGGTATCAGAGTACTTAAGTCCATTTCTTAAAGCACCATAGCCCCCCATAGACAAGCCTCCTATGAAGGTATCCTCTCTCCTCTTAGATAGTGGAAGGAGCCTTCTAGTTTCCTCTACTAGCTCCCTACCTATGTATTCACCATAAAAGCTCAAATTCTTTTCATTGTCCACATAAAAGCTGTTATCCCCTGAAGGCATTATAATTGCTATTTTAAACTTTTCTGCTAGCTGTACTGCTCTTGATAGATAAGTCCAATCTGTATAATTTCCCATTATTCCATGAAGCAGATACAGAGTTTTAAACTCCTCTCTATCCTTCTCATTTTCCCCGGGAAATACTCCACTAGAAAATGGAATTATAGCTCTATAGGTGACATTCCTCATAAGACAACTTGAATAAAAATTTACATCCATTACTGCCATAATAGCCTCTCCTCCTGTAAAAATATGCATATATTGCACCAAAAAATACCACTGTGTTAATTATATGCCAATTAATTTATCTATACAATAATAAATCTAGTATAAATATCTTATATTTTTATAATATTGTAAAATATGAAAATATATGAAAATATGTATTTACTTATGAAATTAAATGAAATATAATGAAATAAATGGAAGGAGGTTGTAATTAATGAATGACTTTGAAAAACTTTATACCGTAGAGGATATTGCTAATATCACTGGCCTCACAAGCCGAACTATTAGAAACTATCTTAAAAACGGAAGCCTGGAAGGGAAAAAAATCGGTGGTCAATGGAGGTTTACCATGGATAACATTGAAAAGCTATTTAATAATAAGGATGTAACAAAAGCTATCCATGATAACAAAAGACAAGAGATACTTGATTTTATTGATGGAGTTAATACAGATATAAAAGGAAGCATCCAGATCTGCAGTATTGTAGATTATTATTGTGATAATAAGGACGCTGCCTTAGATATGTCCAACAAGCTAGTTGAGGTAATAAATAACACTGACTTAAATGATAGCTATGCAAGGTATTCCTATGACTATATAGAAAAGGAAGGAAAAGCACGATTCACTCTCTTCGGAAATCCTTCTTTTATCATTAAAACCCTAGAACTATTAGAAAATTAAATAGAACCAGCAATAATATTTATAATTATTATTGCTGGTTCTATATTTTACTTAACTGCTGCTGCAGAAACCACTATAGATAAATATTTTTCCTCTGGTGAAGAGCCTCTAGAGGTTAATACTACTGGGCATTTTGCTCCTACCACAAAGCCTGCCATCTTAGCCTTACAGGTACAGATGAGCATTTTCCCCATAATATTTCCTGCATGGATATTTGGAGCTACGATCACATCCACATCACCTGCTATTCTGCTTTTATAGCCCTTAAAGTCGGCTATTTCCTTATCAACAGCACAGTCGTAGGAAATAGGTCCTTCTACTATACAATTTTCTATCTCTCCTCTATGGTTCATCTGACGGAGCTCGTCTGCTTCTACCGTCTCAGGCATCTTAGGGTTTACCTTTTCTACGCAGGCAAGCACTCCAACCTTAGGACAGGTATATCCCATGTCCAGAAGTGTGTCCACTGTATTGGTTATAATGTCCTTTTTCTGCTCCAAAGTAGGGTAGGTTACCATACCACCATCTACTGCTACCAGTATCTTATGATAGGTAGGAACATGAAACATTGTAAAATGAGACATGGTTCTTCCAAGGCCAAGGCCTGCTTCCTTATTCACCACAGCCTTGAGGATAATCTTAGTGTCCACCTTACCCTTCATAAGAAAGTCTGCCTTTCCTTCTCTAACAAGGCTTACAGCAAGTGTACAAGCTTCCTCATCACTCTCGGCATTATAAATGTCTTCAAAAGGAACTTCTTCTCCCATTTCCTCAAGTACTGCTTGAATTTTTTCTTTATTTCCCACTAATATAGGACTGATTATCCCTTCCTCACGGGCATTTATCACTGCCTCTAGAGTGTGGCTGTCCTCTGCTACTGCCACGGCCATTCTTTTTCTCTCAGGATAGCCCTTAACCTTTTTTATCAGCTCTTCAAAGCTATTATAAACCATTACATCATCTCCATAATCATATATTTCCGGTGTCTCTCCTGATAAATATTCATGAATAACCACCTTTAGGAATATACTGTTAAATCCATTATACTGCCAGCATCCCTGCTTCTAAAGCCTTTTTATTCAATTCCACAAAAGCTGGCTTTACACAGGCTGAAATAGCTTCCTCCCAGTTTAGGTCCTGAAGGTTCATTAGCTTAACAAGAGCTCCTAAAAGAACTATATTCATAGCTCTAGGGCTACCTAAGTCCTCAGCAACCTTAGCAGCATTTAATACCTTTGTCTCTGCCAAAGCCTTTACTCTTTCCACAGAATCCTCAGGATATTCCTGCTGTCCTGTTATTGTGGTAGCAGTCTGCATCTTAAAATCATTAACTACAACCTTACCCTTTGGATTTATCTCTCCTATATATCTCAGAGCTTCCATAGCTTCAAAGGCCACGAGAATATCTGCTGAACCTCTACCGATTATAGGTGAATATACCTTCTCTCCATAGCGTACCTGAGTAGTAACACTTCCACCTCTCTGGGACATTCCATGGATCTCTGACATCTTTACATCATAACCAGCTTCAACAAGGGCATGGGATAATATCTTACTGGCAAGGATTGTTCCCTGTCCACCTACTCCACATAATAATATATTCTTAACCTCTGACATTTAAAACAACCTCCCTGTCTATAGCTTTCTTTGGACATACTTGAGCACAGACATCGCAGGCAACACATTGATTTCTATCTATAGTTACCTTCTTAGTGTCCTTATTGTAAGATAAAGCAGGGCAGCCAGTTCTTATACAAGCTCTACAGCCTATACATTTATCAGGATCCACGGCATTTTTGCTCATATAATCGCCAAATTCCTCTTTATCCTCTAGGGATAGCTTTTTAAGAACACAGGGCCATCTAGTTATAAGCACTGCTGGTTCATCAAAGGACATTCCCCACTTAATCGCTTCCTTTACCTCAGAAAGCTTCAAAGGATTTACCACTCTCACATGCTTTACTCCTAAAGCCTTAGAAACCTCTCCAATATCTGTTACAGTTGCAGCCTCACCCTTAATGGTATATCCAGTACCAGGATTCTCCTGATGGCCAGTCATTCCAGTGATTCTGTTATCTAATATAACCTGAAGAACGTTGCTCTTGTTATATACAGAGTCTAAGAGGCTTGTCATACCAGAATGGAAGAAGGTTGAGTCTCCCATAACTCCCACAGCCCTCTTATTGCTTCCTGCCATGTTGAATACCTTCTGTGCTCCATGGGCTATGGAGAAACCTGCTCCCATGCAGAGAGCCGTATCCTTTGCATTCAATGGAGCCATACCACTTAAGGCATAGCAGCCTATATCACTGGATATAAAAGCATTCTTATTCTTTGCTAGCTCATAGAAGAAGCCTCTATGAGGACACCCTGCACAGAGGGTTGGAGGTCTGTTAGCTACTACTGAATCATCATATTCTATTACTGGATTTTCTTCTCCTAATAAAACCTTTTTCAGTATATCTGGATTCAACTCATATATCTGAGGAATCTTATCCTTACCAATGCAGCTTATTCCTGCAGCCTTAATCTGCTCCTCCATAAATGGCTCCAGTTCCTCTATCACATAGAGGGTTTCTACCTGAGAAGCAAAGTCCTTAATCTTTTCCATTGGCATAGGATAGCTAAAGCCAATCTTAAGGTAAGAAGCTCTATCCTCAAAAATTTCCTTGGCATATTGATAAGCAACTCCAGCAGAGATTATTCCTATCTTCCTGTCCCCATTCCACTCAATAGAGTTAAGAGAGGTTTCATTGGAAAATCTTCTAAGGTTAACTAACCTATTTTCTTCTATATTCTTGTGAAGAACCTTGGATACTGAAGGTATTGGATTATACTTCATCTGTTTTTCATAAGGTACTATTGGAACTTCTCTTCTTTCACCTAGCTCCACAAGAGTTTTGCTGTGGCATATTCTTGTAGTAACCCTCATAAGCACAGGAGTATCAAATTTTTCACTAATCTCCATGGCAGCTATCATATAATCCTTAGCTTCCTGAGAATCAGAGGGCTCTATCATAGCAATCTTTGCTAGCTTTGCATAATATCTATTGTCCTGCTCATTTTGTGAGGAGTGAAGACCTGGGTCATCAGCAGAAATCAGCACCATGCCTCCTGTAACACCTGTATAAGCAAAGGTAAGTAGGGCATCTGCTGCTACATTAACTCCCACATGCTTCATTGCCGCTAAGGAACGAGCTCCAGCTATAGATGCACCTACGGCAGCCTCCATGGCAACCTTTTCATTAGGTGCCCACTCAGAATAAATCTCTTCATATTCACTTATATTCTCCAAAATTTCTGTACTTGGCGTCCCAGGGTAAGCAGAAGCAAATCTAACTCCTGATTCCCAGGCTCCCCTAGCCAAGGCTTCATTTCCTGTCATTAACCTTCTCATGAATAACCTCCTATTAAAACCATATAATCGATTCGGTATCATATATCTTGCAAGATATATCCCTAACTTAATTATAACACCCCGACAAAGCATGTTAAAGAAAATATTACAACTAATTCAAATTTTTAACTTAATAACTTTTTCGCTCCTCCCTCAAATAAGTACCATTTAAGAGCTCCTATCATAATATAAAATATACCATTATGAAAGGAATTTAATATGTATCAAGGATATAATAATAATCCATACTTCTACCCCTTTACCCCACCAGTAGCATACGGCTATAACGACTTATATAGGAGCGACCCTTATCAGAGCTTTTATGGGGCCTATCCCGTTCCCTGTTATTTTGCTCCTACTTATAATCCATATGATTATCGCATGAACAATAACATGCCATCCCCCATGCAGCAAGGAGAGCTTCAATTAAAGGACTACGGCCCTAATCCTGCTGCTCTGGATATTCATGAGGCCACTAACAAAAATGAAAACTTCAGATTAGGACTGTGGACAGGAAATCAGCTTCAGGTTACTTTAATGAGCATTATGCCTGGTGAGGATATAGGTGTAGAAATGCATCCAGATGTTGATCAATTCTTAAGGGTTGAGCAAGGGCAAGGTATAACAGAAATGGGTAACAGCCAAAATAATCTTCCTTTTAAAAGAAATATAGATGAAGATTCTGCTATTATGGTACCCGCAGGAACCTGGCACAATATAACCAATACTGGAATTGAACCACTTAAGCTTTATTCTATCTATGCTCCTCCAAACCATCCTAGAGGAGTTGTTCATCAAACTAAAGCTGATGCACAAGCAGCAGAAATGAACCTAGGTTGATAATCTAATAAAATAAAGCAAAAAGCCTTTTAGAAGACCTCACTTTCTTCTAAAAGGCTTTATTAAAAGCTAAAAATCACATTATTACAGGGATTCCTTATTTATTGCTTTAAGTATAACAGGTATTGCACTTTCCCCATCCTCTTCTAGGGCTTTAATAACCCCTTCAGTATTTCCCTTTAATATCTCATCCTTCATTCTTTTATAATATTCTGAGGAGGAAACCTTAAGACCAACAGTATTGTTATATAAATTCCTTAAAATTAGCTGTTGCCCTTTCAGAAGCCCCATATTCATATCCAAGCGGCGGTTTCCTGAATACTTATAGAAAACTCCTATGAGTCTATGAACACACATAGTCCTCTCTTTTGGAGACTTAGCTACTTCATATTCTTCTATATACTTGTCCACCTCTTCTGCTATTTTTCTATGATCACTCTTTTCCATAGAAAAGCATATAGCTGCCTTATGAAGGGTCATGGCTAGCTCCTGTATCTCATAAACATCCTTTTCCTCAATGGTGATTATCTTTGCACCGATGTTATTCTCATATTCCACGAGACCTTCCCGCTGAAGCCTGTTTAACGCTTCCCTCACAGGAGTACTGCTCACCTGATACTTCTTTTCCAAATCACTGGCAACCAGCTTTTCACCTAAAGGATATTTTAAATTTATAATTTCATTTCTCAGCTCTTCATATAATTGATCCACTAAGGATTGTTTCTTTAACACTGCCATGGCTTAGGCTCCAATCTTTTATTCTGCAAGATATAATATATATTTTATCATAGCAGAGGAAATTTATTATTTCAAATTTTACTTATATTTACTAAAAAAAATCAAGCCTCTTAATGTGGGCTTGAATCTGATTTATATCTTTTTAACATACTTTTGAAGGATGCTATCGAAATTTAAAGCCTCTTCTTCATCCTTAAATTTTATCTGATAATCATCGCCAAGCTTAAATACTCTTTTACTATCCAGCTCCAGTACATTCTGTGACTTCCATTTATAAGAGTATATCTTCTTAAACTTAATGAAGATACCATTTTCAATAAATATACCCTTTTCTCTTATTGCTACAGGCTTAAATCCCCTAATTATGTGAATAAAGATATTAATAACCCAGAATACGCATAATAGTATCTGAAATAAATAAACATCATTTTCGTTATAAGGATTCTTCTCCGTAATATACCTCATAATATAAACAATAAGAAAAACACTAAAAAACACTATCATAATTATATACATAATAGTAAAGCCTAGTTTCTCTCTTACCTTTGGCTTTCTTCCTTCTATTAAAAGCCTCCCAGTAAAGGTTTCTGGGAAAAATATCTTTAGATTAAGAAGTAATAGTATAAGTATAAATACATAAGGTGAAATCATTATTATATCCATGGCACGTCCCCCAAGAGTTTAGAATTATTAACTTATCCTAGTAAAAATGAAATAACATATTTATATAACCCATTGCCATAATCCCACCCCAATATATAAAATTAACAGCAGTAATTACCCCTGGAATAAGTAATAGAAATCTTTTTTTATTTTTAAACTGTATAAATAACAAATAACTAACAACACACATAGGCACAGCACCTATAGCTAATCTAAATGTACCGCTTTCAAAATAAGTAACTGGCAGCATAGCATCTGGATTTATAACCTTGTTACCACCTATAAGCATTTCTGCTAATATAGCACATACACAAATAACTCCTATTATATAGATAACCATTAAAAGCATCTTTGATCTAGTCATACTCTTTTAACATACCTCTCTAAAGCCTGGTCAAATCTCAGCGTCTCTTCTTCATCTCTAAGCTTAAGCTCATAATCTTTATCATTTTTAAAGAGGTTCTTATAAGTAATCCTAATTATATTAGGAGACTTCAGAGTATAAAAACTTATATTTTTAAATTTATAAAAGAAGCCATCATGAACGGATATACCTTTTTCTCTTATCTCTATAGGTTTCAAGGATCTAAAAATCATTAACATGCAGTAAAGCATCCAGTAAAAAGTAAGACTTATCTGAAATATATAATGGTAACTATCAATGTAAGGATTCTTGTTTCTGTAATCCATAATATTAGCAACAAAAAAGATACTAAAAAACATAATACCCAATCCCCACATTATAGCCTTACCTGACGTTTCCTTTAACTTTGGTTTATCAAGCTTCATAATAAGCTTCCCATAAAAAACTCCTGGAAAGAATATATCAACACTAAACATTAGTAGTATCGTAGGTATTAAAATATATGGTAAAGCTCTCATATAAACCTCCAACTCAGTTATATATAAAATTTATGTTCTATTTTTTATGCTGCGTAACATATCTATGCAGTATCTCATGGAACCTCATCGCATCTTCTTCATTCTTAAACTCAAGGTCATAATCGTCATTCTCTTTTAACAGGCTTTTATAATTAAATGTGATTATATATGGTGATTTTAAAGTGTAAAAGTTTATTTTTTGGAATTTATAAAACATGCCGTCATGTACAATTATACCCTTTTCTCTTATTTCAATAGGTATAAAGGCTCTAATGGCATTAAAAAAGGAAAAAATAGCCCAGTATATAGAAAATTCATTTATGGTATAGAGATTGTTCTCATTATGTCTAGATACATCTGCAACATAAGAAGCACCCCAACCTATCACTAGAAATCCCCATATAATAGAAGCAAGATATTTATTCTTTAATCGTAGTCTATTTATTTTCATTATGAGCCTGCCTTTAGTTACCCTTGGAAAAAACATGTCTATAAACACAATCAGTAAAATAAATATCATAATATACATTATAATCAGAGCCTACCTCTCTAATAATATATTCCTTAAACTGTAATACAAGAATTACTCCTTCTTAGCATACTTCTGCAGCACCTCATCCACCTTCAAAGCCATCTCATCATCCTTAACTTCAAGATTACTGTAAGCAATATTATTCTTTAAATGAAGCTCCAATAAGTTCTTACTCTTCCAGGTGTAAGATAACACCTTCTTAAATTTATAAAAAATAAAGTTAAAATATATTCCCTTTTCCCTTATTTCTATAGGTCTATTTTCTTTGATTATCTGTAAAATACAGAATATGATAATAAATATAGAGAATGTTATTGAATCAGTAATGAGAGCAAAAATTATTGAAAAAGCCACCCAGTAGAGATTATGCCTTATTCTCCTGCCTAATTGCTCCTTTTGTACTCTCAGAATAATTTTTCCTTTTGAAATATCAGGAAAAATCAAATCTATAAGGCTAAAACATACCATTAACCCCCAGACGATAGTCAAAATAATATCGTATAAACCCATCATAACACCCCTTTATATTTATTAAATAGCCTCAATCCTATTCTTAACATGCTCCTGTAGAGCTTCCTCTGTCTTTAATGCAAGGTCCTTATCATTAATTTCTATCTCAATTAAATCATCCTGTCTAAAGATATTCTTATAATAAATTCTAAGGATATCCTCCTCTTTCCATAAGTATCCCGTTATCCTTTTGTAGCTATAGAAGTTATTGTTAAAATAAACACCTTTTTCTCTAATTTCTGTAGGATCATAGCCTCTTATTAATTCTAATACTAAAAATAATATCAAGGTAATACTTATAAGTCCGTTACTTGTAAGATAGGCAAGAGGATTTTCCTCTCCTTTTAATTCAATGATAAATGTGAAGACATAAAATAATAACATTAATGACCAAACTATCCTTTGATATCTTCTTTCTCTTATGCCTCCCCTGCCAAGGCTCATGATAAATTCCCCGCCACAGATCCCAATGATAATTTTCCGAAGCATATAACCTATCACAGCAGCAACAATAAACCCATAAAACCTATCCATTTATCTTCTCCTTATCCTTAAGCCTTCTTAACAATATATTTTTCCAGTACTTCATCAGCCTTTAAGGCAGTTTCTTTATCTTGTATTTCTATTTCATAATAATCATCCTGCCGGAAGATATTCATATAATTAATCCTTAAAACATTGTCATTAAGCCACTGATAAGAGCTTAGCTTACTATATTTATAAAACTGATTATAAAGAGTTATACCCATTTCTCTTATTTCTGAAGAGCCATAGTTTCTGATAAGCCTCTCTATAGACAAAAATATCCAAAGGATAGAATTGAGACCTTGGAATCCAATAGATATTATATCTCCTTTGGAATGGATAAGGTTTAATATAAGCAGCGCTGACCAGCCTACTAAAAGTATGAACCATGAAACCCTCTCTCTTCTCCTGGCCTTTTTCCCTCCCTTTCCCAAGCTAACTAAAAGCTCTCCTCTACCATTCTTTCCGAGAATCGCCAATAATAGCTCAGCTGCAGCAATAACAATTAAAATGCCATAAGCAATTTCCATGATCATATCCCCCTGTTTAAATCTTATTATGAATATACTTTTCTAATAGCTCATCACTCTTTAGAACAGTTTCATCACCCTGCAATTCTATCTCGAAAAAATCATCCTGCCTGAAGATATTTTTATAATTAAGCCTGAGAACATTACCCTCCATCCACTGATAAGAGGTTATTCTAGTATATTTTAAAAAGCTGTTATAAATGGTTATGCCCTTTTCTCTCATCTCTGAGGTACCATAGTTTTTGGTAATATGAAATGTACTTCCCAATATACCAATGACAGGTGCAATGAGATTTAATTCCATATATAATTTTTCTTCATTATTAAAAATAAGCATAAATACCAAAAGAGCTGACCAAAGTACTAAATTTATCAACGATAAAGTTCTATCTCTTCTCTTCTTCTTTTCTCCATTCTTTTCTAAGATAAGTAGAAACTCCCCTCTCCCTCTCTTTCCAAAGATCATCCAAAATAACAGAGCTACTGCAATAATAATAAAAATACTATAAGCTATTTCCATTAGCTTATCCTCCTATATTAATTCCTTTAAAGATCAATACCCAAGGAATTTATCTATTAATATAATTATAGGCTATTCAAAATTTATTTACAATATATTACTATTTTTCTATTTTTATCTTGTATATGGTATTTCAACTTTTATTAAATGTAAATTGAAAAACTAACTTCCGTTTATAATCCTAATCGGAAATTAGTATTGCAAAGGATCCAAGGTCCCCATACCTAAAAAAAACACCATCATCCTTATATAAAGAATAATGGTGTTATTAATTAATTTACTTTATTATCTTACCTCAGCCATAGCTCTCTTAAGAGAGTACTCCTCTGCCAACTGTTTAAAAGCAGAAAGAGAATTTATTATTGTGTCATGAGCTACGCAATAGGCAAGTCTCACATAACCTGGACAGGCAAAGGAGCTGCCTGGAACCATGAGAATATTATATTTCTTTGCTGCTTCACAGAAGCTTTTTTCGTCCTCTACAGGAGACTTAATCCAGAGATAAAAGGCTCCTTGAGGCTTAACACACTGGAAGCCACATCCTACTAGACCGTTATAAAGGGATTTCATATTCCTTTCATAAAAGCCTAGGTCTACCTTAGCATCAACACAGCGTCCTATAACCCTCTGCATAAGTGAAGGAGCATTAACTGAACCTAATACACGGGTAGCTATGGTCGCTGCTGTGATCACAGTTTTGCTATCCTCCAGCTCATCAGGTATTACCAGATAGCCTATACGCTCTCCTGGAAGAGATAAGGACTTACTGTAGGAATAACCAACAATGGTATTCTCATAATACTTAGTAACATAAGGAACAAAAACTCCATCATAGGCTAACTCCCTGTAAGGCTCATCGGAAATCAAGACTATTTGAGTATTAAGCTCCCTCTGCTTTCTTCTTAAAATATCTGCAATTCCTATAATTGTTTCCTCTGAATATACAACCCCTGTAGGATTATGAGGAGAATTGATTATTACGGCACGAGTCCTCTCTGTAATCTTTTCCTCAAGCTCCTGAAGGTTTGGCTGGAAGGTTTCTATATTAGGAGAAACCACCACAAGCTTACCATCATAATTCCTTACATAAGAGCCATACTCTACAAAATAAGGAGCAAAGGTTATAACCTCATCTAGAGGATTCAGAAGAACCTTTAAGGCAACATTGAGGCCGCTGGCGGCTCCTACGGTCATAATGATATTATTACCCGTAAAGGTCGTGTTAAAGCGGCGATTAAGGGAGCTGGCAATGGCTTCTCTTACCTCAGGGAAGCCTGCATTGTTCATATATCCATGAACCAGCACTGGATCCTCATTACTGATAATATCAATTATTGCCTCTTTTACCTCTGGAGGTGCAGGAAGATTAGGATTACCCAGGCTAAAATCATAAACCTTGTCCGGTCCGTATATAGCCTTAAGTCTGCTTCCTTCTTCAAACATAGCACGGATAGCTGAATTATTCCCCGTTAGGGCTTTCATCTTCTCTGATATCATAATCCTATCCTCCAAATATATAATTGCTTATAACAAGCTTATTTTATACTTATATTATTCCTTGAGCATGCATTGCTTCTGCTACCTTAACAAAGCCAGCAATATTAGCACCAGCTACTAGGTTATAGCCAAAGCCATAATTCTCTGAAGCCTTAACAGAGTTCTTGTAGATGTTAACCATTATATCCTTAAGCTTATCATCTACTTCCTTTTCGCTCCAGGAAAGTCTTCCACTGTTTTGTGCCATTTCAAGAGCTGAAGTAGCAACTCCACCGGCATTAGCAGCCTTAGCAGGCCCAACTATAACTCCTTGTCCCTGTAGATACTGAACAGCTTCATTTGTACAAGGCATGTTTGCACCCTCACAAACATATTTAATACCGTTAGCAACTATCTGCTGTGCATGCTCTAAGTGGATATCATTCTGAGTAGCACTTGGTATAACTATATCAACCTTAACTCCCCATGGCTTTTGTCCTGGGTAGAATTCAACACCATACTTATCAGCATAATCCTGAACCTTATCTCTTCCGGAGTTTCTCATCTCTACGAGATAGTCTATCTTTTCTCCTAATACTCCGTCTGGATCATAAACATATCCATCTGGACCTGAAAGAGTTACAACTTTTCCACCTAATTCTTCAACCTTTCTACATACACCCCAGGATACATTACCAAAGCCAGATATAGCTACGGTTTTGCCCTCAAAGGAATCATTCTCATGCTTAAGCATTTCGTTACAGAAGTAAACTATACCAAAGCCTGTTGCTTCTGGTCTTATTAAGCTACCACCATAGGATAAGCCCTTACCAGTTATTACTCCATTTTCAAAGGCTCCCCTGATTCTTCTGTATTGACCATAAAGATAGCCTATTTCCCTTGGACCTACACCGATATCTCCAGCAGGCACGTCCACATCTGGTCCGATGTGTCTATATAGCTCTGACATATAGCTTTGGCAGAATCTCATTATTTCTCTATCAGACCTTCCTCTTGGGTCGAAGTCTGATCCACCCTTACCTCCTCCTATTGGAAGTCCAGTAAGAGAATTCTTAAGGATTTGCTCAAAGCCTAAGAACTTCATTATTCCTATATATACTGAAGGATGGAATCTAAGTCCTCCCTTATAAGGTCCTATAGCTCCATTAAATTGTACTCTAAAACCCCTATTTACATGTACCTTACCATTATCATCTGTCCAGGAAACCTTAAACATTATCTGTCTTTCTGGCTCACAGAACCTCTCAAGTAGATTGGATTCTATATATTCTGGATGCTTGTCTAATACAGGCTTTAATGATGGTAATACTTCTTCAACCGCCTGAATAAATTCAGGTTCCCCACCATTTCTCTTCTTAACTGTTTCTAATACACTTTCAATGTAAGCCGCTGAATCTTGAACATAACCGCTCATTCATTATACCTCCTGGTATGTAAATATTTACACTACAACATCATATTAATAGCCTTGGGTATTATTGTCAATAATCCCAAAAACGATTTATGCTTTTGCTAGGAATTTCTTTTATTATTGAATAAATAGCATCATCTTTGCAGTTTTACTAGCAAATTCTTCAATGGTTTGGTTAAATTGTAAACAATGCTGAAAATTAAGTTATTAATAATAGGAAAATTTAAGTGATTTGCCACAATAAATATATTATTTATCTTAAACTTTCATGGTTTTAGTGCTATATAACACTATAATTTATGTAAAAAAATCACTTGAACCTTTAATTCAAGTGATTGTATTTTATCCCCACCACATAATAAGAACAAAAATAGAAAAGATAGATACTGGGATTCCTACTATATTATTAACTGTGACATAAGGATCAAGTTGTTTTTTCTTACTTAGTTCCTTAGCCGCAGCTCTGATTAATATTGGTGTAAAAATAAATAAAGCTAGTGAAAGTAATGTACTAATTGACAATATTATTACTGGAGAAA
This sequence comes from Alloiococcus sp. CFN-8, assembly GCF_049943125.1. GTDB lineage: Bacteria > Bacillota > Clostridia > Clostridiales > Clostridiaceae > JAEXZL01. The sequence goes on along the minus strand of NZ_CP188040.1, from coordinate 1,639,054 downwards.
CAGAAATGAAATTATTACTGATATAAGAAGAAATTCCTTGGCCATATATACCAAGAACAGTAGCCAAAACCATAGAACAACACATAAGCACCTTTAGCTTTCTCATATTTCACCCCACAATTTTATTATTCTACTCCCTAATGTAACTTTTTATATATAGCAATGTCACTTTTTACTTATATTATACATTATATTCATTAAATTACAAATATTAAAAGTAATATTTTACCTATATATCCATCGACATTTTTCTAAGTCTATAGTTCCATCTTCATTAAAAATAACACCTTCACTTTCCAATATATCTCGTTGAAGCTCTTTAGACCCAAAAACATGGGAAGGAGCCATTTCTCCTAAGCGATTAACCACTCTATGAGCAGGTATATCCCTCCCCTCAGGAATAGCTCTCATGGCATAGCCTACAATTCTTGCACTTCTAGGAGCTCCTATAGCTCTTGCTATATCACCATAGGTGATAACCTTACCCCTGGGTATCTTTTCTGCTATCTCATATACTCTTTCATAAAAATCCTTCATAAATATATTCTCACTTTCCTCCATGACCTTTTACTATTATTTCTTTTAATCTAAATTATAATTTTAATATCTTTGCTTTTATATAGTTTTTGTGTATTATTACTCTTAAAGGATAAATTAAGATAAGGAAGTGTACTAAAACCTATGAAAAAACCAATTGAGGCTCCAAGGGTCAGCATAGCACCTATGATAGATGTCACTGATAAGCATTTTAGATATTTTATGAGACTTATAACTAAGAAAGCCCTTTTGTATACAGAAATGCTCACCTGCGAAGGTATATTTCATGGGGATTCCCATAGGCTTTTAGATTTTAATGAAATAGAGCACCCAGTAGCTCTTCAGATAGCTGCAAGCTCCACGGAGCAAATCAAGAGAGCTATGCCTATCATCAATAAGTGGAATTATGACGAAATCAATTTAAATGCTGGTTGTCCCTCAGATAGAGTTTCTGGAAATCTCATGGGCGCTTGTCTCATGGCATATCCAGATCTGGTGAGAGATATGATAAAAACTATCAAGGAATTTACTGATAAGCCTGTTACCTTAAAGCACAGGATTGGAATAGAAGGAAGGAACATACTGCCTGCCTCCTTTAAGAGGACTCTACTGGATACCTATGAAGACATGGATAACTTTATTTCTATAGTTGATGAGGCGAGGCCTGATAGCTATATTATTCATGCTAGAATAGCAATATTGGAGGGCTTAAGCCCAAAGGAAAACAGGGAGATTCCCCCTCTACGTTATGAAGAGGTCTATAGGCTTAAGGATGAGCACCCTGAACTTAACATAGAAATCAATGGGGGCTTCAAGAACCTGGAGGCCATGAAGGTTCAAATGGCTCTTTTAGATGGGGTAATGATAGGAAGACTAGCCAAGGATAATCCCTTTTTACTCAGAGGAATAGATGCTCTCTATGAAGGTGGCAGCTTCAATTATATAAGCAGAAGAGAAATTATAGAAGAATATATTCCTTATATAGAAAGCTTAGAAGCTTCTAGAGAAAATTCCTACATGGCTATAAAGCACATGGATGGCCTCTTCACTGGAGTTCGTGGTAGCAAAAAATGGAAGCAGATAATAAATACCTCTGCTTCTCAGGGTATAAAGGCCTCAGAGCTTTTAAGGCTGTCCTTAAGGGAGCTTCCTAAGGATATATTAGACGAAAGATAATTAACTATTTTTTTACATAATGTTGTTTAATTCTTAATCGCCTCTTTATATTAATATGTGCATAATAGTAGATGTACACTAATAGGAAGGGGTGTTTTTTATGAATGAGGTAGTAAAGGTTCTTAACAACCATAAAAGTATAAGAAAATATAAGGATCAAGAGGTACCAGAGGAAATCCTTGATGCAATAATTGCTGGAGTTCAGAGAATGCCTAATTCTATAAATGCTCAGCATACTAGCATCATAGTTGTTAGAGATCAAGCTAAAAAAGAAAAATTAGCAGAGCTTGTGGGAAATCAGCCCTATGTTAAGGACTCACCAGTATTTTTGATATTTGTCATGGACTTCTACAAAACCTACCTGGCAGGTGAAAAAGCTGGTAATAAGCAGATTATCCATGAAAGTCTTGAAGGAATAATAGCAGGGACCTTCGACGGAGGCATGCAGCTGGGAGCAGCAGTAATATTAGCGGAATCCTTTGGTCTAGGCACTGTACCTATAGGTGGCATAAGGAGAAATCCAGAGGAGGTCATAAAGCTTCTAGGTCTTCCAGAGTATACCTTCCCTTTAAACGGACTGGTTATAGGTTATCCTGATGCTGACCCTGATAAAAAGATTAGAATGCCAATGCCTGGCTTCAGACATGAAGATGCCTATGATAAGACAAAAATCAATCCTTCCATTGATGCCTATGATGAGCAGATGGATCTATACCTAAAGAGCATAGGAAGAAAGGAAATAGAGGTAGATTACAGCACAAATACCTCTAAGATGTACAAAATCGTGTATTATCCTAAGGTAAAAGGAGTGCTGGAAAAGCAGGGCTTTAAAATGGATAAATAAAAATAATAAAAATAAATACCAAAAGGCATGATGGGAGGTTCTTTTTTAATAACCTCCCATCATGCCTGTTAATTTTTATTTTTAAGCTGTTTTACCGCAGCATTTTTTATATTTCTTTCCACTACCGCATGGACAAGGGTCATTTCTTCCAACCTTGTTCTCATTAACTACAGTCTTAGAGTCCTTATAGCTTTTCTGTATCTCTTTTCTCTTCTCTGGAGAGAATATACCTTCCCATTGTGGTAGATTAAAGAGATAATCTGCCTTTGCATCAAGCATATTGAAATATAGCTTTTCATAATCAATATCTAAGGCTAATTCTGTATCTGCCTCTACTGTCTCTAAATCATAAGGATTTTTAAGACTATCATTAATTCCATCTAAGAAACCCATGATAAATTCGTTAGTGGTTTTAAATTCCTCAGCCATTTCAGCTATAGTGATTGTCTTAACTTCTTCATGGTTAGCTAAGAGCTTTCTATAAATTCTTTCTTCAATGTCACTGTACTCATTCCAAAAAGCATTTTCACCCTTATGCTTTACATAATCAACCACCATATCAGTCCACTGCTTATATAAACTCATATCTTATCTCCTCTTTTTCGCAAATGTTAATTTGTAACTAATTTTACTCTATACTGAAATTAGATTCAAGACAATATAAGGCTTTTTCACTGCAATAATCGCAGGAAGTATCCTTATCTACCTTCATGAGATCAGGAGTTTCTTCTATTTCCAATAAAAAATCATCAAAGGCCATATCTACGTGCTCTTCACAGCAATAAATAGCTTTTTTCATCGGTATCCCTTCTTTACACTTTGTAATTACAGCTCTAGATAGCTGCTAGGTCCCTTTCTATCGGCCATATGTAATATCATATCACTTTCAACATTGATCTTATTTTCATTTAATATATTTAAAACCGTCTGATAAGCCAGCTCGGGATAATTATTAGTATTACTTAAATGTCCAAGAATTATCCTTCTGGGCTTAGACTCATCATGGATATCTACAAGAGCAGCACCACAGGCTTCATTGGATAAATGTCCTATTTCACTTAATACCCTCCTTTTTAGAGGGTAAGGATAGGGACCAAACTTAAGCATCTGAACATCGTGATTGCTCTCTAATAAAATCACATCGGAATCCTTTATATTATATTTAACCTCTTCAGTAAAGGTGCCTAGATCCGTAGCAACGCTGATTTTCTTCCCCTTTGATTGAAGGGTATAGCCCATAGGAGCAATGGCATCATGAGGGATATTAAAGCATATAATCTCCATATCCTTTATAGGAGTGACACTCCTTCTTTCAATGATTTTTATATTATGCTCCTTTATCTTCCCTATGGAAGGAAGCATGCTATTCCAGGTTGCTTCGTTAGCATAAATGGGTATGTCATACTTTCTAGACATAACTCCAACGCCTTTAATATGATCTGAGTGCTCATGGGTTATAAATATTCCATCTATTGTATGAGGGTCCTCATTAATCTCCTTCAAGGCAGCTTCAATATTCTTACCAGGAAGTCCTGCATCAATAAGCACCTTGGCACTATCACTGGCTACAAAAATACTGTTACCACTACTGCCGCTATACAGCGAGCAAATTCTCATATGTTCATTCCCCCATTAGTCATTTATTCTGCGTATATCCGCTCCTAAGCTTCTGAATTTATCTTCAATATGAGGGTAACCTCTATCTATATGCTCTATATTATATATTTCTGTTTCGCCATCTGCCATCATGCCAGCAATAACCATAGCTGCTCCAGCTCTTAGGTCTGTAGCCTTAACTACTGCTCCTGTAAGCTTTTCTACTCCTTCTAAGATGGCAATTCTACCTTCTACCTTAGCAGATGCCCCCATCTTCTTAAGCTCATCTAAATGCTTAAATCTGCTCTCCCATATGCTTTCAGTGATTATACTTCTTCCGGAAGCAACACAGAGCATAGCAGTCATAGGCTGCTGTACATCTGTAGGGAAACCAGGATAAGGAGTTGTCTTTACATTAACACCCTTTAGCTTGCCAGCAGATATTACCCTTATGCTGTCATCACCTTCTACTACCTCTACTCCAGCTTCTATAAGCTTAGCAGAAATAGACTCCATATGCTTTGGTATTATATTAGTGATGGTAACATCTCCACCACAAGCTGCTGCTGCAATCATAAAGGTTCCCGCCTCTATCTGGTCAGGAATAACACTATAAGCACAGCCCTTAAGGCTCTTAACACCTTTAATTTTAATTATATCAGTTCCAGCACCTCTAATATTAGCACCCATGCTGTTTAAGAAGTTAGCCACATCAACTACATGAGGCTCCTTAGCAACATTTTCTAGGGTAGTCACTCCTTCTGCCATGGTAGCTGCCAGCATAACATTTATTGTTGCTCCTACACTAACCACATCAAAGAAAATATTAGCTCCCACAAGCTTATCAGCCTTAACATTGGCTGCTCCATGCTCTATGGTAACTGTTGCACCTAAGGCTTCAAAGCCTTTAATATGTTGGTCTATGGGTCTTACACCTATAGGACATCCTCCAGGAAGCTCTACCTTTGCTTCCTTAAATCTTGCTAAAAGTGCTCCTATTAAGTAATAGGAAGCTCTCATTCTTCTTACATCCTCTGTACAGGCTGCTGTCCTTGTAATGCTTGTGCTGTCAATTTCAATACTATTTTTGTTTATTTTAAGTCCAGCACCAAGCTCTTCTATTATTCTTTCAAGGCAATGAACATCCTCTATATCCGGTATATTATCAATTACACATATTCCTTCACTAGCCATTATCGCAGCAGGAATAATTGCCACTGCTGCATTTTTTGCACCATTTATATCTACAGTTCCATTTAAGGAATTTCCACCTTTTATAATTAATCTTTCCATAATTTCCACCCTTGTCAAACTTGAATTATTTAATAACATCTTATCTTTCTTATCATTCATCTATTTACTAAAGCTAAATTTCTAATAATCAAATGTAAATTAAGTTTAATTTAAATCAAAACGCAAATAATCCTAAAAAACATAAAATTTTTTTGGACAATCTCATAAGTTTTATTATAACATAATATTCTCGTAGATTTATACCAAAGTTTAAGTATTTTATACAAAAAATATATGGTATTTTATTGATAATTTGCTAATTGAAAGAAACATTCTTAATTGATTAATAAATATCTCTTTATAATATTCGTGTAAACTTTTACCAAAATTAATAGCTAATAAAAAATGATCACTAAATTATAGTGACCATTTTTTATTAAAAATCAGATTATGATAAAATGCTAAAAAATAATTAGGAGGTATATTCCCATAACTAGGTATTGTATCACTAATAGCTCATGGTTATAGTTTTTACATTATCTTTTTAATTATACGTGTTTTTTTGTAAATGTTTATATGCTATAATTGTATAGAAGTATTTTACATAAGAGGTTAGGAGATACTATGAAATATTATTTAGTAGCATTATTTGACGATGAGTCCACTAAAACAATAGAAACAACACAAAAATCCCTATCAAAAAAATATAGGCTTTACAAAAATCTTCCTACTCTCCATATTACACTAGACATTGTAGAGGATCCAGATCTAAATAAGCTCGACCATCTTCTTACTAAAATAGTTAAGCCCTACTCAAGATTTAAAATAGAGCTGACAGATACAATGCTATTTGATGAAAGCCGTAAAGCCTTAAGCTTAAAGGTAGTAAGCAAGGGCTACATAAAAAGATTAGCAAGATCTATAAACGATACCTTAAAGCTTCATGGCTTCAATGTTAAGCCTGCACCAGAAAGTCCTGAGCTTCAGCTATCCTTATTAAGCGCTAACCATCCTCCAAGAGAATGGAATAAAATAGACCCTAGTAAGGGATACACAATTACCAAAAGGGACGATTTTTTTAGAATGCCTAAAGTATCAAGGATAGAGCTATGGAAGTCCAATAACAACAAAAAGGAAACTGTGGTTAAGAGCTATCCCCTGAGATATTTTTAATAAATGTAAGTTATGAATAAACAGAGTGTTTTTAAGCATCATATTTTATATGGTGCTTTTTTATATTGTTCCTTTCCATTTTACTGGGGTTTTTTCACTATTTTTTACAAATAACTGCTAAAAATCATAATAAAAAAATTTAAAATAAATTTATTTTTCTGTATTCGTTTACCCAACTTTTCATTTATCTTTATATTATGTAAAATAGAAATATCAGTGCCCAAAGCAGAGTAGGGGGATAAAATAATGGATTTAAAGAACCTTTTTAAGACGCAAGCTGAGAGAAACAAAAATTTAAAAGTTCTTACTAACTTAGACGAGTACAAACTAAATGCAAGAAAACTTCTAGCACTTAATGTCAGGGTAGGTAACCTCGCCAATGCTACCAAATGCTTCAAATACTGGGAGGACTCCGAAACTACAGATCCTGATTACATACTTCAAAAGTACATAAATGTTCTCAGCTGCATCCTAACTGTAGGAATGTTTAAAGGTTATACTAATATCGATTCTATAGAGATAAAATCTAATGATTATTGTTTAAGTGATCAATTTTTAAATTTATATGTAGATATAAATGATCTTCTTACTACTTCTTCTAAAGACCACTATATAACACTTATCGAAGACTTCTTGAGCATAGGTAAGAGTCTGGGCCTTACGGAAGAAATGATAATTAATGCTTATTTAAAGCAAGCTTAGCTCCTATTTTTAGGAGTTTTTATTTTTATATAATATAACTTTCCCATTAAGGTTAAACTACCCTTGAGGTGATTTAATAATGATGGGAATTATTTTTTCTATAATTGCAGGGGCTCTTATGAGCTTCCAGGGAATCTTCAATACAAAGCTCTCAGATAAAATAGGCCTTTGGGAAACCAATACCATAGTTCAGGGCAGTGCGTTTATCTTAACCCTTATAGCAGTGTTTTTCTTTGGCAAGGGCAGCTTTAAAGAAGTAAGAGACGTAAATAAAATCTATCTTTTGGGAGGGGTTTTAGGGGTACTTATCATTCTAACTGTTATGATTGGCATGAGAAATCTTGGTCCTACCTATGCTGTGGCAATAATACTCGTTGCTCAGCTTCTCACCGCTGCAATTCTTGAAGCCTTTGGCTTGTTTGGTGTAGCAAAGACAAGGTTTTCCTTCAATGAAGTCCTAGGAGTTCTAGTGATGATTGCAGGGATAGTAATTTTTAAATGGAGGTTCCATTAATAATTATTAATTTGCACCATAAACGTGCTACCTTTTTCGAGAATTTCATATAATATATACTGTAAGCATTTATGGAGATATTATATGATTTGGTTTAAGAATAAGCTTGAGGGTAATCTTGCCTACTCTTTAAAGAAGGAATATTACAAGAAGTACAGAGTACTTATCTATTGTACAAAATTCATTAATAACATAGAAAAAAAAATTACCTCCTATAGAGGTACTGTTCTATATACCTTAAAGCACTGCTCTATCATCTGTGCCATAATGCCAGCCAGCAGTATAATTCAGCTGATAGAATTTCCTGAGGTTAAGTGGGTAGCTAGAGACACCTACTGTTTCTTATGCGGAAAAGATGTTCATGGTGCCAATAAAATACGCTTTCCTGAAAGGTTTAAGCTCACAGGAAGGAATATTTCCATTGGAGTTATAGATTCAGGGGTATACCCTCATGGGGACCTGATAACTCCCTTCAACAGAATAAAAGGCTTCGTAGACTTAGTTGGAGAGTATAGATATCCTTATGATGATTATGGCCACGGCACCTATGTCTGCGGCATCATAGGAGGAAATGGTAGCCTGTCCAAGGGTATATATAAAGGATTAGCTCCCGAGGCTAACTTCTATTGCTATAAGGCTTTTAATTCCCTGGGAAAGGCTTATTCTTCAGCGGTTCTTTTCGCCTTAGAAAGTCTTATAGACACCTCAAAGGAACATAACATAAGAGTTCTATGCCTCCCCTTTGAGCTTTATAACAGCGATTTTTTAATATTGGAGGTCTTTCAAAAGCTCTTTACTATTGCAGCAGAAAAAGACTTAATAACTATAGTCCCTTCTGGGAGCAATCCTAATAAGGAAGGCACCATAGAGGGTATAGCCGCCCTTGCTGAGTGTATCACTGTAGGAGGCTTGGATACTACTCAGGGTATTAAAAGCTATTGTAACTCCTCCTGCGGGCCTGTTAATCGAGGGTCTAAGCCTGATATAGCTGCTGCTGCCGTAGATATCTGCTCCTTAAACACAAATAAAAACTACATTTCAGAAAAGAAAGGAATGAAGCTATATCCTTCTTCCTTATCAGAGCCTTACACTACCTTTACAGGAACCTCAGGAGCCTGTGCTTATATTACAGGCCTCTGTGCTCTTATCTTACAGGAGAGGCCTGAGCTAAAGTACAAGGATATCAAGGCGCTTTTAAAGGTGGCCTCCAACAGCTGCGACCTTCCTAGGTATCAGCAGGGAGAGGGTATGGTTGACATTAAAAAGCTTTTTAAGGAAATATAAATATTATTAAATATAAGATAAAGACAACCGGAAAAGTGTGCTATCCATGTTGAGATAACACCATAAAGCTTTTCCTGTTGTCTTTATTTATTGTCTTTATTTAAGCTATTTAATTTTGTTTTTTACTTAAATTATTCTATTATATGATCAATTATTAGGCTGAAGACTTTTTAATGGCAGATAATTTAGAGAGTCCTTGGCCTCACCATTTACCCTCACCTCGAAATGAAGGTGTGGTCCTGTACTTCTGCCTGTATTTCCTACTAGGGCAATGACCTGGCCCTTTTCTACCCTGTCTCCTGCCTTTACCTTCAGCTCACTGCAGTGGCCATACAGGGTTTCAATCCCTTCTCCATGATCTATTAAAACCATGTACCCATAGCCGTCCTCAAAGCCGGCTTCCTTTACAGTTCCAGTTAAGGCAGCAATTATAGGATCCCCTATATCTGCAGCAAAATCCGTGCCCTTATGAAGCCTTCCCCAGCGTACCCCATAATTAGAGGATATACTTCCTCTTGAAGGAATTGCTATTACCTGAGCTAGATTATCCTCAGATATTTTCATTCCTTTAGTTATTAAGGTATCCTTGGCTTCCTTTACAATATTCTCGTTAATTATCTCTTCATATATAAGGCTATCATTATTATATATAAGCTTCTTCTCAACTTCCTTCAGACCTTCTTCACCCTGCTGACTTTTTTCCTCTCCATAATTTAACTCCTCTGAATTTTGTATTACTACCTTGGGAGCTATAGCTTCATTATAAGACTTCTTAAGGGTGGTCTGAATATTAAGCTTCTCCATCTCTGCAAGCTCAATAAGATTATTTAATGCGAGCTCCATGGTGTCTATTTCCCATGGATGACACTCTACCTGTTCAAAGTATATATCTTCTTTTATTTCGATGCTTTCTACAGAATTACCTGATAGAGGCAGCTTATTAACATAATATGCCTTTATGTTATTTAATAGCCTTTCTGCCTCCTCATTATTTAATACTGTTGCCTGGGGAACCCCCTGTACCACTAAGCTTATGCCGTTAATCTTAGCATTGAAGAGAGTAAAAAATTTGTACAGCAGGCTCTCTCTCTCCTCTGAGGGGCTATTATTTACCTTATACTCAATAGATGTGTTGCTTGAAAACAGCTTAATTTCCTTTACCTGATGGTAACCATAGTCCTTACCTCTAGTAAAGGTTGAGTCTGACCCTTCCACAAAAAAATCTAGATTAACAAATAAGAAAGGGATGACTAGGGCAAGAATAAGCATAAAGGATTTCTTTAGCTTATCCTTGCACCGGTGATAATTTTCCATATTCTCACTCCTTATTTATTTAAAGGATTGAAATTAGTCAGCATACTCATTAATTGTTCCCACTTTTTTGTTATATATTCACATTGCATACAATATTGGCAATACTACCTTAATTTATATACTTATTGAGAGTATCCTTTGGGTCTGTTATAATTAATTACACTAATGGCTATGACAAAATTTCAAATTAAATATTATAATATAGGTAAAGGAGGTGTAGAAGCTTATGAGTACTTTCATGCTAAAGAACTCCGCTACAGGCTATACTCCCGTAAGCAATATCTTTATAGATAAATATATGCCAAGGGCCAGAGGAGAATATATAAAGGTATATCTTCTAATGCTAAAATATAGCGCTTCAGGAGAGCTCGGGGTAAGCTCAAATATAATAGCAAATAATCTAAATTTATTAGAATCAGATATAATAAATGCTCTTAATTACTGGAATGAAGAAGGGGTTATTAAATTTGCTCCTATTGATAAGGTAGGTAATTTCAATATAGAATTTGTTCCCTTGGAAGAGGAAGCTTCTGTGAATGATAGTAAGCTAAATCTTCTAGATGCTCTTACCTCTGGAGGAACGAAGGAAATGCTCAAGGAAATTGAAAAGCTCCTGGCTAGGCCTCTCTCCTCTAAAGAAATGAGCTCTTATTTAAGCTGGGAAAAGGACTTTAACTTTTCCTCTGAGTTAATTCTGCTTTTAGTAGAATACTGCGTTTCTAAGGGAAAGAGCGATACCAGGTACATTGAAAAGGTGGCTATTTCCTGGCATGAGGCTAAAATCGCCTCTATTGAAGAAGCACAGCAGTATATTAAAAAGAGCGAAGATAAATGGATGAGAATCCGAAAGGTTTTATCCTATTTGGGTATAAAAAATACTGAAATTATGAAGCCTCAAGAGGATATGATGGATAAGTGGCTCTCCACCTACAACTTTTCCCTAGAGGTTATCTTTAAGGCTTGTGACATCTGCTTCGAGAGGCTTAACAGAGCGGATTTTAAATATATTGATGGAATATTAAACAGCTGGTTTAAGGACAATATAAAAACCTTAGAGGATATTGCCTTAAAGGATAATAAAAAGGATAGCACCACATCGAAAAGAAAGGTGTCTCCTAATATAAAAAATGAACTTCGCTTTAATAACTTTGACCAGAGAGTATATGACTACGATAGCCTAGAAAAGAAATTATTAGGATGGGATAAATAATGATCTATGGATACCACAGCGAAATAATGAAGCAATATGAAGCTATAAGAGAGGATGAAAGATTGGCTCTTCAAAAAAGAAAGGAAGAGCTAGAAAAAAATCATCCAGAAATCATGGACCTAGACAGAAAGATAGCTAAGCTCAGCATAGAACTCTCCCTATCCTTTATAAAGCATAAGGATAAGGTGGAGGAAAGAGTTACAGAGCTCCGTAATAAAATAACAGATCTTAGGGCTCATAAATACGAGCTTCTTGTAGCCTCCGGCTATGACACCCAATATCTAAACCTTCATTATCGCTGTCCTAAGTGTCAGGACACAGGTTATATAGGGGTAGAAAAATGCCACTGCTACAAAGAAAAGCAGATCAGCCTTTATTATAGAAATTCTGAGCTTCAGGAATGCATTAAAACCGATAACTTCAATAATTTCCGTCTAGATTACTATGAGACCCATAGAATTGGAGAAGAGAAGTATTCCCCAAGGAAAAACATGGAGCTTATCCTAGAAAAAATTCAGGGAGAATATCTTCCTAATTTTCATAACCACAGCGATAATATAATGTTCTATGGAAACTCCGGTACAGGTAAGACCTTCCTCAGCCATTGTATAGCTAAGGAGCTCTTAGATAAGGGTAATCTAGTAGTTTATAGAACCTCTGAGGATCTCATGAAGAACCTCAAGGATATTCGCTTCAATAATAACAAGGATTTAGAGAACTTATTAATAAACTGCGATCTTTTAATTATAGATGACTTAGGAGCTGAGCTTTTAAATGACTATATAGTTACTGAGCTGTTTAACTTTTTAAATGAAAAGCTCCTTAAGAGAAAGAAGATGCTCATCTCCACAAACCTCACCCTAGGTCAGCTTTCTAAATGCTATACAGAAAGATTGTCCTCAAGACTTTATGGTAACTTTTCAATCTTCAAGTTTTATTCCGAGGACATAAGGGTAAAAAAGAATCTATCAAAAATGAACAGATAGCTTCATAGCTAGTTATATAAGGAGGTAAGCCTCTATATGAACATTCAGATCTTCGGTACCAAAAAATGCTTTGATACAAAAAAGGCTGAAAGGTACTTTAAAGAGAGAAAAATAAAATTCCAATTCATAGACCTTAATGAGAAGGCCTTAAGCAAGAGAGAATTAGAAAGTGTTAGGATTTCTGTAGGCGGTGTTAAGGAGCTTATCAACGAGAAATCAAAGCTCTATGAAAGCTCCAACATAAAAAGGATTATGAATAATAGTGTTAAGGAGGAAATTCTTCTAAAGAATCCTCTTCTTCTAAAAACTCCCATTGTGAGAAACGGAAAACAAGCCACCGTAGGCTATAAGCCTGAGGTATGGCAGGAATGGGAATAAAACATCATTAATGCGATTCCACTTTTGGCAACAGCCGATTAAGAAGTATTGAAACCAAACTAGCTTAACGTTGGTAAACAGTTGAGAAGCAAAACAACGTGTACTGCAGAACTTGCGGTACACGTTGTTTTTTTATATTTATTTTCTGGTTAGGAATATAAAGCATTATCCACCCTATTTTATGCATCCTCAAAATCCTCGTTTTGAGAAATTAGTCAAAGTCGCCGCTAGAAAAAATGTTTGTCATAGCATTGAAAGCATCATCTTCTACTTTAACGCATATATCCATCATCCCCTGAAATCTTACATATCCCCCCTCATACAACCTAAGGTGAATTGTCATTCCGTTATTCATCAGGAAATATAGATGCCAGATTTCTTTATCATATAAGTCTTCATCCTCATTTAAAGTAATATCATCTGTTGGCATGAACTGGGCTGCATTAAGGGAATGAACAAAGCTACTAACCGTTTCTTCGTAACCTCTATCTATCGCAATAGGGTCACCGCTACTATTGAACCATTCACTATAGCTTTGATACTGTACAGTATTGTAGTTGCCAGCAAGATGAAGACGAGTATCAAAAAGGTCAGCCCCTGTTTTCAACGTCAATCCATTATTGTTAATATATGTGGATACCGATCCATCTTCATGTTCCATGCAAAGCATGAAACTTGGATCAAAGCCCTTAACAGAATAGAAATCTCCCCCGACACTTCCTGCCAGCTCCACATATCCATCTTTGGAGGTCCATTCATCTATCAAGCCTGTTGCTGTACCAAGGTATTCATCGATAAAATCCACCTCCCCATATATCCATTCATACTGCACATAACAACGCTCCTGATATATAAAGAATCCTATCATATCAGCTTCTACATTATCGGACAAAGTAACGTTCAGAGGTGGAATTGTAACGCCATCCTCAGACAACGTGATGCCCTGATTGGGCTTTATAGGCGTATCATCATAGTATCTCCATGCAAAAGCGCCTCCGATAATAAGGAACAAGCAAACTGCAATCGATCCCCACCTGACCCAACCACGGTTTTTACCTCCCCGTTTTATGGGAGTAGCTTCCTCAATATATTTCTCGTCTACCTGTCCCAGGGCATTTAAAATCCGTTTATTCTTCATAGGACCACTCCTTCTTTCTCCAAAATCTGTTTCAGCTTTTTCCTTGTCCGAAGCAAAGACATTTTCACTTTGCTTTCACTGACTTTAAAGTCCGCAGCAATTTCTTTTATGGAACTTAAATACCAATATCTCCTCATGAAAATCTTTCTTGTTTCTATGGACAAATCACCAAGAAAACTATTAAAAATCTCTATTAATACCATATCATCAACAGCCTGTTCCACTCTGTCCCATGAAGGGACACACTCTTTCAGTTCATCAAGTGCAAGTGGCACTTGACCTGCGCCGCGCTTTTCGGCGGTATACTTCTCATATTTGTGCAAGGAGAGGTTGCGGGTAATTTTGCCTATGAAAGTAGATAGTTTATTGGGACGATGCGTTGGCATAGCACCCCAAGCTTTCATGTACGTATCGTTAACACATTCCTTGCTATCTTCATCATTGTACAGGATATTGAAAGCGATATAATAACAATACCTGCCGTACTTGTCCGCAGTTTCGGATATAGCACTTTCTGAGCGCGCCCAATATAAATCTACAATCTGCTTATCTTCCATATGCTTCTCCTTTCTCGTTGTGATAAGGCCTTTCACTCTAATACACCGGAAAATCTCCCTCTGCGTCACAATATCTTCCAAAAATATATCTTTAGTTTACTCACCTTTCAGAATAACATCAAGTTACTTGTAACTTTATTGAAATAAATAAGGAAATTATTCAAATAAATTGAAATAACCTATTGCATAACATCATATAATAGACATATAATATAACTGTACTATGTATAATAGTACAGTTAGGAAGGAGAGGAAATATGCTTGTTATTGATAGGTTTTCACGAAAAGCTATTTATGAACAGATTGTAGAAGGAATAGAACGTGAAATCTTAACTCTGCTATTAACTGAGGGAGATCAGCTTCCCTCCTTAAGAGAGCTTTCATCCAGCCTCAGTATTAACCCAAACACCATACAAAAGGCTTACATGGAGCTGGATAGAAGAGGAGTTATAGCTTCTGCACCGGGAAGGGGTTATTTTGTAGCCCCAGGAGCGCAGGAGATTATTCGTTCTAATCTTTCTAAGAAATTAGAGGATATAGAAAGCACCACATACGAGCTGGCCCTGGCAGCTATTCCCAAGGAGCAGGTTATAGCTGCTGTAGAGGATGCTTACAAGAGAGCTCACACTAAAGGCAATAAGGGAGGTATGGATTAAAATGATATCAGCACAAAATGTTACCATGAAGTTTGATGACTTCACTGCTATAAATAACCTGAGCTGCCAGATACCCAATGGCTGTATTTATGGTCTTGTGGGAAGCAACGGCGCAGGAAAATCGACCTTTTTGAGATTAATAAGCGGAGTATATAAGCCTCAAAAGGGACAGATATTAATCGACGAGGAAACGGTATACGAAAATCCTGTTACTAAGAATAAGCTTGTATATGTACCTGATGATCTTTATTTCTTACCTCAGTCTAATATGAGTAAAATGGCCAATTTTTACAGCGCCTTATATGATAAGTTTAGCTTTGAAAGGTTTAATAATTTAACTAAAACCTTTGGCTTGAATCCATCAGCTAATCTCAACACCTTTTCCAAGGGTATGAGAAGACAAGCTGCCACTATATTAGCTTTATCCACCATGCCTGAGTTTCTTTTCTTTGATGAAACCTTTGACGGCCTAGATCCAGTGATGCGTAACTTAGTAAAGCAGGTTATTTATAATGATGTTCTTGAGCGCAAGACTACCACCATAATAACCTCCCACTCTCTTAGAGAACTAGAGGATACCTGCGATCAGCTGGCTCTTCTCCATAAGGGAGGCATAGTCTTCGAAAGCGACATTCAGGATCTAAAAACCTCTTTATTTAAGGTTCAGGTTGCCTTTAATTATCCTTATAAGAGAGAGCTCTTTGAGGGTATTGATATAGTAAGCTACTCCCAGCTAGGCTCTGTATGTAACTTTATTGTAAGAGGCAGCAGAGAAGAGACAATAGCCAAGCTTAAGACTCTTAATCCAGTGCTTTTAGACGTCCTTCCTCTAGGGCTAGAAGAAGTATTCATATATGAAATGGAAGCCTTGGGTTATGCTTTCAAAGAAATTTTGATGTAGGGAGGGATAAATAATGAAAAATTACTTTAATATTAAACTATATAAGGAAGGTCTTAAAAAAGTTAGACTTTTAGGTATAGCAGCAGCAATGGTCTCCATCCTTCTCTGCTCTATTATCCCAATTATTAATATGGTTGAAGGCTCAAGAGTCTCCTATAAAGCTATTGATGTAGTGACCATTTCAGAATTTGCAGTACCATTAGTCTTAATAATGTTTATAACTCCACTTTTTGTAATCTCCATGTTCTCTTATTTAAATGAAAGAAGCAAGTCAGACTTTTATCATTCAATACCCTATAAGAGAACCTGTGTTTACTTTAGCTTTTTAGCTTCTATACTCACATGGCTTTGGGGAATTATTATAGCCACAACCTTAATCACAGGAATACTTTGGACAATAAATCCTTTGGCAACCTTCAGCGCATCAGTTTTATTTTTGCTCCCAGTTATTTATATTCTGGCAACCACAATGATAGCAGGGTTCTTTACCATAGCCATGACTCTTACAGGCACTCCTGCATCAAACATCGCTATAGGAATATTACTTATGACCTTCGTTAGGATTACAGGAGCTCTGTTCACCAGCAGCGTTAATACTGTTGCTCCTATTTTTGATATGAGCTATTCCATTGGCGCCTTTTTAGAACCAACCTACTTCTTACCTATAGGTATTTTAGCTTCAGCTCTAGGAGTTACTGATCCTTCACAGGTATACTCTAATATACCTATGCTTTTATATTCTTTAGTAATTTCAATAGCACTTTTGACAATTGGAGCTATTCTCTATAAGAATCGTAAAAGTGAGATGGCTGGTAAGAGTGCGCCATCAAAGCTTCTGCAAAATGTATACCGCTGTGCTATTACCCTTCCCTTTGCACTAGCACTAGCAAGTATTTTAATAAGCAGTCATTATAGAGAATATGGTATAGACATACCAACAGTATTTATATTTACCTCAATTACTCTATTGGTATATTATCTTTATGAGCTTATCACTACTAAGAATGTTAAAAACATGCTTAAAGCCACTCCATATCTTCTTGTGGTAGCTGCAGGAGCATTGCTTTTCACCCTTTCTCTAACGCTAATACGAAGCTCAGTGCTTTCTGAGGATTACAGTAGCAGTGACATAGCTACAGTAGCCTTTTATAATCAACAAGACAATTATTCCACTTCTTTTGAAGATATTGCTGTAGCGGGAATTGGCATACAAGACTCAAGAGCCTCAGAAATAATAGCAGCTTCCCTTAAGGACTCTATTGAGGCTGTTAAAAACAATAGCTTTTATGATTCTTCAAACTCTACGGGATCTGTTTATTATCAATATATTTATACTGAGATTCAGCTGGCCTCTAATAAGGTAATAGGTCGCTATTTAAGAATTTCAGAAAAGGATTATAACGAGCTTATAGGAATCTTCTCTGAGTCTAAAGAATATAAGGAGGCCTATCTGTCATTACCATCCTCCGAGGAGGTAAGCGACTCCTGGATAATGTATCTAGAGAATACCGAAGACTCTATATGGAAAACCTTCCAGGAGGAATATAAAACTCTATCTAATGAAGATAAACTAAGGATTAAGCAAGGCAGCTTTGAAGAAAATGCCTTGTTCCTGGATGTTACAGGAGAAAGTAATATGAAGAACTTCCACTCCAGCTATTTAATTTCCCAGGTTACTCCTAAAACTCTTGAAAAATATCTAGAAGCTTTAAATAACTTCAAGGCAGAGAATATTAATGGTACCCAGAAGTCAAATAAAGAGAGAATTGTTGAATATCTCACAGCAATAACACAGGAAACGATAAAAAAAGGTAAGAATGAACAAGGTGAGTTAAATATAAACATAATCTATAATAGTGAAAATGAGGATCTTTTGAATAGGACATTACTCAGTTATGATGCTTCAGAGAAGGAATGGACTAATCTCATGGAGATAGCCTCACTGATTTTAGAAGAGAGTAATAATCCAGTTGATGTAACAAAACCCTTCATGATTATCAATGTAGATTATTATAATTATTCAACAAATAAAGAAGACTTCTTTAATGGAAGTGCATCCTTTAATCTTTCAGAAGCCAATATGGAAAAGGTTAAAGAGCTTTTAAAGTAGATATAGCTTTGTAAAATAAAAGCAATGTTTAAATTAGACGTTGAAATAAGCCTTAAATAGATTTCTTAGGAGGACTGACTAAATTTGAGAAATAAGTATTTATTAGTATTATGTATTTTTCTTATATTAGGTTTTACAGGCTGTAGTAAGTCAAACACAGATATTAAGCAGTATCTTAATAGCGGCAATATTATTGATACACCAGCAAAAGAATTTATGCCTTCTATTGATAATTTACCGAAATCTAAGGGTATATCATACAATTATAATAGTAATTCGAAAATATTCTTTAAATCAGAGACAATAACACTTGTTGTTCAGTATGATGGAGAAACCTATGAGAAGGAAAAAGAAAGGTTAACCAAAGCATATAATTTCTTAGAAGAAAAAGCCGCTTCAGATCCTGAGGAAATTAGGTATTATGTTCCTGAGAATGAGTTTTCTATAAGCAATTTTGACTTTAAGGTAGCAGATGACAAAGACAATTATAAGGCAGATTACCCAAAGTCCTTTGGTATGGTTGGAACCTCTGATAAGAAAAAGAGTATAGCATATTTATATTTCTATGACTCTGACCTGGATTATATAGATGATGATACCGAAGATCCTATGGCTAGTTTTGTAAAAGAGTACTTTAAATATGATTTTTAAAACCAGAATAAATATGAGATATATTAATCCTTTAATAATTTTTTTAACACGCAAAAAAAAAGCACTTGAGTAATCAAGTGCTTTTTTTGGAGCTGGCAATAGGAATCGAACCTACAACCTGCTGATTACAAGTCAGCTGCTCTACCGTTGAGCCATGCCAGCAAATGGCGACTCAGAAGGGGCTCGAACCCTCGACCTCCGGCGTGACAGGCCGGCACTCTAACCAACTGAGCTACTGAGCCATATATGGTGGGAACAACAGGGCTCGAACCTGTGACCCTCTGCTTGTAAGGCAGATGCTCTCCCAGCTGAGCTATGCTCCCCCATTAATGGTGACCCCTAGGAGAATCGAACTCCTGTTACCACCGTGAAAGGGTGGTGTCTTAACCGCTTGACCAAGGGGCCTTATTATATTTTTTTAAAATGGCGACTCAGAAGGGGCTCGAACCCTCGACCTCCGGCGTGACAGGCCGGCACTCTAACCAACTGAGCTACTGAGCCGCATGTGGTGGGAACAATAGGGCTCGAACCTATGACCCTCTGCTTGTAAGGCAGATGCTCTCCCAGCTGAGCTATGCTCCCACAATGGTGACCCCTAGGAGAATCGAACTCCTGTTACCACCGTGAAAGGGTGGTGTCTTAACCGCTTGACCAAGGGGCCTTACTTTGTCATTCTGTCGCCTCGGCGACCCGACATAGATTATAATACACAAAATCCTCAAGAGTGTCAACAACTTTTTTCAAAAAGATTTTAGGAATATATATCCAAGCCATAAAAAACAAAAATTAAGAAGTCTGTATATCCTTGTAAAGACTTTTTACTTGCTTTCTTTAAAAGGTAGACTAAGCAATACGGAAAGGGAATAAAAGTTTTTATACTATTCTTGTAGATAGTTTACTATCCCCTCATAGACCTTTTTAAAATAAGCTCTGCCATGGGGTACTAAACTTTCAAAGGCTATGGTATAGGCTGCTGCCTTGTTGTTACCACCTTCATCTAAGGTTATCCCATGCCCCTCTACCTCCAAAACATTTCCTTCTATAAGCTCCTTAAACCTTGTAAGCTCTATTTCTACTAATGCCTCAACCTCTTCTTTCTGTAGAGTATAATGCAATAAGGGCTTATTACATTCATAGATATAAAGGTAAGCAAATTGATAATCCATTAAATCCTTTTTTTCCTTCTTTTGCTTAACTATCTCCAAAAAGGTAAGCTCTGAATAATCTACAGAAATACCTATCTCCTCATAAATCTCTCTTACCCCTTCCTCTATCTCTTCCCCTGCTCTTATATGTCCTGCAGCAGAAGTATCAAAAAGACTAGGGTAGTTATCCTTAAGGGGTGATCTTTTTTGAAGGATTATATAGGTTTTATCTTTTTCCCTTTTAAAAAGCCAGCACTGAATTACCTTATGCCACAGGCCTCTCCTATGAGCCTCTCTTCTAGGAGCAATCCCTATATGCTCCATCTTTTCGTCAAATATATCAAAGCATTCCTCCTCAGCTGTGGAAGGATGTGCTTTAAACAGCTCCTTATCATCCATAACGAAACCTCCTGAACTAATATATAAAGCCTGCACCTTCAGGATCAAAACTTATGTTATCCTTTAAAAGGCAAACCTCTTTTATTGCTTATATAAGATAAAATACCATACTTCTAAATAGTATGGTACCTTATCCAATCCTTTTATAGCTTTACTTTTCTTTTTCACTTCTATTTCTAAGCTCTACTAGTGCACAGCCCTGTACAGCATTTATTTCATTATCCCTGCAGTAGCTCAGGATTTCCTCACTCTCAGCTCCAGGCTGTATGAGTATATTTTTAATTCCTACTTCCTTAGCCTTCTTTACTATCTCAAGCCCTGCTCTTGGATTGATACATAAATCTAATATCTCTATGTCATAAGGCACTTCCTCTAAGCTATTATAAGCCTGACCATCTGTAACCTTAGGATTTACTCCGCTCACCTTATAACCATTGTGCTCAAGGGCCTTTAAGATTTTATGTGCATATTTTTCTGGATTAAGTACATCCCCAACTACTACCCAATTCATATAATTTAAGAATTCCGACGCTTTCATATTTTTTCCTCCTTTATATGCTTCTAATTACATAATACCCTATATTATACTGAATATTAATATTCCTTCCTTGAATTTATTATTAATATATAATAAATTTTTATTTTAGGCCCTTCATAAGGATTTATCTTATAGTTTTTAAGAATTAAACTATGCTAGAATGGACATAAGTTAAATATTGAGCTTAAAATTGAGCTTAAGATTGAGTTTAAATTTGAGCTTAAGGTTCTAGTAACTTTTATAGTAAAAGCTCTTATATAGAATTATTAAGTGCTCTTTAGGAGAGCTATTATAGATAGAAAGCTGAGGATAACTATGATATATCATGATTTAATTATTATTGGAGGAGGAGCCTCTGGCCTTATGGCAGCTATACTGGCAAAGGATTATGGTATAGACACTGCAATAGTTGAAGGCTCTGACAGAGTAGGCAAAAAAATACTCACAACAGGAAATGGACGCTGTAATGTTACAAATAAATATATATCCAGCGATTTTAGAGAATATCATTCAGATAATGAAGGGTTTTATACCCATACTCTCAAGACCTTCACGGTGCAGGATACCATTAATTTCTTTCAGGGAATTGGTCTTCCTCTCACCACATTAGAGGAAGGAAAGATGTATCCTATGTCCCTTCAGGCCTCTTCTGTTTTAGATCGATTGAGATTTGCTGTGGAGGACAGAGCTATACCTGTTTATCTAAATTCTAAGGTAAAAAGCATTTCTAAGGGTAAAAAATCCTTCAAACTATCCACAAGCTCTGAAGAAAATCCTCACTTATCCTGTGGAAAACTTCTCATGGCCTGTGGAGGAAATTCTCTTCCTGGCACTGGCTCCGATGGTTCGGGCTTTGCCTTAGCTAGTTCCTTAGGTCACAGTATTATAAAACCTGTGCCAGCTCTAGTACAGCTGAAGCTTAATTATCCACATTTAAAAGCTCTTTCAGGAATTAAGTTTATAGGCGTTGGCGAGGTCATAGTAGATAATAAGGTCTTAAGAAAAGAAGCTGGTGAGATTCTATTCACTGATTATGGAATATCAGGACCTCCAATCCTCCAGCTAAGCAGAATAGCTTCTAAAAGTCTTCTAGTTAATAAAGAAGTAAAGATTAAGGTAGATATGTTCCCTGGCTATGATGAAAAGGAGCTTATGGAGTTTTTTGAAAATCACTTAGGC